>NZ_CP139476.1 GCF_034259105.1 Limosilactobacillus reuteri
GGTAATTGGTCAGATCAAAGCTTTGCCGCAGTCAAAAGTCCTGAATTAAAGGGTTATACAGCTGACAAGGCGCAAATTGACAAGCAAACAGTTAATGGGGACTCCAAGGACTTCACATTCACGGTTACCTATACCAAGAACGCTCCAACGATTACGACAGATAAGAAGACAGTTCATGAGACCATTCATTATGTCTACAAAGATGGCTCAAAGGCAGCCGATGACTATGTTGCTAAGCCAGTAGAGTTGACACGTCAAGTCTCAACTGACGCAGTAACTGGGGCAAAGACGTATGGTAATTGGTCAGATCAAAGCTTTGACGCAGTCAAAAGTCCTGAATTAAAGGGTTATACAGCTGACAAGGCGCAAATTGACAAGCAAACAGTTAATGGGGACTCCAAGGACTTCACATTCACGGTTACCTATACCAAGAACGCTCCAACGATTACGACAGATAAGAAGACAGTTCATGAGACCATTCATTATCAAGGCGCTGGTAATCAAACTCCTGCTGATCACACTGCTTCTGTCGACTTCACACGTCAAGTCTCAACTGACGCAGTAACTGGGGAAAAGACGTATGGTGCTTGGTCAGCAGATCAAAGCTTTGATGCAGTCACAAGTCCTGAATTAAAGGGTTATACCGCAGACAAGGCGCAAATTGACAAGCAAACAGTTAATGGGGACTCAAAGGACTTAGCATTCACGGTTACCTATACCAAGAACGCTCCAACGATTACGACAGATAAGAAGACAGTTCATGAGACCATTCATTATCAAGGCGCTGGTAATCAAACTCCTGCTGATCACACTGCTTCTGTCGACTTCACACGTCAAGTCTCAACTGACGCAGTAACTGGGGCAAAGACGTATGGTCCTTGGTCAGCAGATCAAAGCTTTGACGCAGTCAAAAGTCCTGAATTAAAGGGTTATACAGCTGACAAGGCGCAAATTGACAAGCAAACAGTTAACGGGGACTCAAAGGACTTAGCATTCACGGTTACCTATACCAAGAACGCTCCAACGATTACGACAGATAAGAAGACAGTTCATGAGACCATTCATTATCAAGGCGCTGGTAATCAAACTCCTGCTGATCACACTGCTTCTGTCGACTTCACACGTCAAGTCTCAACTGACGCAGTAACTGGGGAAAAGACGTATGGTCCTTGGTCAGCAGCTCAAAGCTTTGACGCAGTCAAAAGTCCTGAATTAAAGGGTTATACCGCTGACAAGGCGCAAATTGACAAGCAAACAGTTAATGGGGACTCAAAGGACTTAGAATTCACGGTTACCTATACCAAGACTCCAGGTAATGGTACGGACACAGGAAATTCCAGTTCTAACCAACCAGGGAATCCTTCCCAGCCAAGTAACGCTACTAACAATGGAGTAATCAATACGTCGACTAATACAGGATCTAAAGTTAACAACAGTGCTGTTAATTCACCAGAATTACCTCAAACTGGTGAAAACAATAGTCAAAGTCAAACAATGTCATCTATTGGTATTTTGTTAGCAATGTTTGGAAGTTTACTCGGTTTTCTTGGTATCAAGAAACGTCGTAATGATTAACCATTAAATAAATATATCTGTAGCGAATATAGATTATTTAAAGAGGACCCTGAAGAATATGAAGTGCCCTACAATTGTTAGACAAGAAATCTAATGATTGTGGGGCACTTTTCATATGGTCAAATATAAATCAGAATTGAAGGCACAGATTGTCCATGAATACCTGTCAACTTCACAAAGTGCTTATGATTTAAGCAAAAAGTATCAGATTAATAGACGAGAAATAGCTAAGTGGGTTCAGCGATACCGTTTGAATGGGATTAATGGCCTTAAACGTCGTCGTCAGAAACGAACCTTTACCACCGACTTCAAGTTAAATGTGATAGACTACTATCAAACTCATGAGGATTCAATGGCCGAAGTAGCGGCTCGTTTTGATATCTTAGCGGCACAGGTCTCTGCTTGGCGCACACAATTTAAACGAGACGGGATTACAGCTTTGAAGCCTCACCCGAAAGGTAGGCCGTCAAAAGTGAAACGTACTAAAAAACAAATCCGCCAGCTCGCCAATAAGAGTGAAGTGGAACAATTAAAGGAAGAATTAGCGAAGAAGAACCAAGAACTCTATAACACCAAGTTGGAGCGTGATCTCTTAAAAAAATCGCTGTCCCTGTTCGGACCCTCAAAGCCCGGAAGAAAACCCAAATAGTGGATCAGATCAGGGACGATCAAGCATCACTACCCAAGAAGCAGCGTTATAAGATTGGTGACCTTCTTAAAGCCATTGAACTTCCCAAGGCTACTTATCACGATGAGCGGAAACGAATAGCTAACCACCATGATAAATATACTGAAGTTAAGCAAGTGATTCTTCAAATTGCTCAACAGTTTCAGATTCGTGGGCGTTGGACTGCGGGCTATCGCCGCATTCAAGCCGCTTTAGATAAACTTAACTTACACTTGTCGGGTGACACGATTCGGAAGTTAATGCGTGAATTGGACGTCCAGGTAGGCCTATATAACTGCCATCGGAATGGTAAATATTCATCTTATCATGGCACCGTTGGTAAGGTTTCAGATAATAAATTAAAGCAAGAATTCAATGAAAAACAACCTTATCGGGTTATTCATACTGACGTAACGCAGGTTCGCTTAGCTAACCATCAATGGGCTTACATCTCAGTGATGATTGACGAAGCGAGTCAAGAGATCCTGGCTTTCCAGATTAGTACTAGTCCCAATAAAGACTTAATTATGCGAACTATAAAAGAATTAGTTAACAATTTACCTGATGATGCGCAACCAATTATCCATTCAGATCAAGGTTGGCATTACCAGTTAGCTTACTATACCCAAAAACTAGCGGATCTTCAGTTTATTCAAAGCATGTCCCGCAAAGGGAATTGCTTAGATAACGCTCCCGTAGAAAGTTTCTTTCACTTATTTAAGACTGAATTACTAGCTGGCTTTCCACCATGCAAGGACATTATTGAGTTAACTAAACTTTCATACGATTATGTTCAATACTTTAATCATGTTAGGACAACCTTAAAAACGAAAGGCATGACCCCGATTGAATACCGAAATCATGCCTTAGCAGCTTAATAATTTAATTTTGTCTAACTTTTGTCTTGCACTTCATAGCTCCACTTTATGTGGGGCTTTTTATTTTGCTTATTTTTAGTAAAGAAGTGTTATTTGTTTTTAATAACACTTCCTAATTTAAGCTATTTTAGCACTCGTTTTTCTGGTAAAATAAAGAAGTGTTATAATTCTATATATCAAAAAATAACACTTGTATTAGGTGGTTTTATGAAACAGTTAGTCTTGCCTATAAAAGACTCTTATGTGTTATCTGAAGTACAAGATACGTTACTAAATAACTTTAGAGCTGGTGTTAGAAACTACACTATCTTTCAAGTTGGGAAAGCTACCTTACTTCGAGTAAGTGACGTACTCAGATTAAAACAAGAAGATGTCTATGATAAATATGGTGAGGTAAAAAGAAATGCATTTATTAAAGACAAAAAGACGGGTAAGCAAAATACATTGTATTTAAAACCTGTCCGTGAAGATTTAGAAAATTACAAAAAATGGTTAGAAGAAAATAATTATTACCTAACAACGCCATGGTTATTTCCATCGACGACTAGACCCAACAAACACATTGACGAAAGACAATATTATACGGTCATGCATAAAGTTGGAGATCTCCTGGACATTCCATATCTTGGAACACACACTATGCGCAAGACCGGCGCTTATCGAGTTTATGTACAGAGTAATTATAATATCGGATTAGTTATGTCATTACTTAACCATTCATCGGAAGAAATGACCTTGAGATATTTGGGACTAGATCAAGTGTCTCGAGAAAGACTGTTAGATAAAGTTGATTTTGGGTAAGGAGATAATATGCAGCCATTATATATTTTGCAGGGACTTATATGTCTCAATATTCTATTTCAATTAATTGCTACTTCATTTTTTAATAGGAAGAAAAAGCATTGGATTGCCATTGCACAAATGAGTTTAAGTGTTATTGTTTTAGCTCTTGTCTCAACAGAGCTCTTTGTTATTGGGCGTGTTAACTTTCCAGTAGTACTTACATTCATTCTTCAATGTGCTTTAATTCGTATATTTTGGAAGACGCTTAGAATGTTCGAAAATTAACACTATATAATAGGAAGAAACTCGTTCAAAAAAGAAAAAAGGTGATTATCGACAGTTCATATATTTATAACGTCGTTTGTAAAATTAAGTTAGAAAAAATAAAAAGCCATTTGTGATTGCCTTTCTTTTGAATATCCCTAATCAAAAGAAAGGCAATCACAAATGACCTATAAACATCTTACCACACGTGAATTAACTCTCATAGCTGATTTTTGGTATCAAGGTACTAAAGCTTATCGGACTGCTAAATTACTTCAGCGTAGTCAAGAAACCATCTATCGTGTTTATCGTTTCCTCAACGACGGTAAAACCATCGACCAATATCTTCAGACTTATCAGCGTCATAAGCGTCGTTGTGGTCGGAAGCAGACCCAACTGCCAACTATCGAAGTTAACTATATCCATGCGCAAATCAAGGCAGGTTGGACTCCTGATACTATTATTGGTCGTCATGAACACCCAATTAGCTGCAGTATGCGCACCCTTTATCGCATGTTTGCCCGCAATCAGTATGGCTTTTCCGTTAAACAGCTACCGATGAAAGGAAAACGCCATCCCAATGGCTATGTGGAACATCGTGGTAAAGCTGGCCAATTAGGACGCAGTATCTATCAACGATATCGTGATTTTCCGCATTACCAACATGAATTTGGGCACTTTGAAGCTGATACAGTTCAAGGTAAAGCTCACCGCGGAGCGGTAATGACGCTAGTAGAGCGACAATCCAAAGTAATGATTGTCCTTAATATTCATCATAAAACAGACGAAGCAGTGAATTGTCAGCTTGATCAATGGCTCGCTAAACTGCCACGTCACTTTGTTAAATCAATTACTTTTGATAACGGGAAAGAATTTGCTGGATGGCGAGAAATAGCCAATAAGTATGATCTTCACACCTATTTTGCGGAAGTCGGTGCTCCCAATCAACGAGGGTTAAACGAAAATAATAACGGCCTCTTGCGTCGTGATGGTCTTAGTAAAAAGCTAGATTTTCGCGATTTACCAGACGAACTAGTCACTCAGCTAATGCATCGTCGCAACAATATCCCACGAAAATCTCTTAATTATCGTACACCATTAGAAGTATTCTTGAGTCATGTCACAGAAGAACAACTTTCACCTTTTTTCTAATTTAAATTGACATTTCAGGTAAGGAAAAATTTGGAGACATTCGCGATATAATTGCGACAAGATTGTCCCCCAGATGATTAATGAGCTTTGTATAACCTTATTATTCCATCTCAGACGAAATGAAAAACTAATTAACATATAGTTGATCATTTAAATTCCTCTAAGAGCTTATTTTTAATGTTGAGTTGTAAGAGAAACTTCGGTAAAATAAAAAGGTAGATATTTCCCACAAATATCTCACCCCAATATTCATTCAATAAAATCTCTTCCAAGAAATTTTATTGAAAATATGTTTCTTTTTAGACCCAAATTGTCAACTCAAGTGTAACATGGCTATGAAGCTAAATATTGATGAAAACATTGTTGAGCGGTGTGGTAGTGAAGAAGCTTGCGGGGCTTGGTATTTATAGCTTGGACTGCTTGGTGGAGGTAGAGAAGGGATTGCTTAATGGGGTGTCCCTTGGGATAGAATTGACGAAGCAGTCCATTATTGTTTTCATTGCTTCCCAAACATCTTAACGGTCATATCTTCACAAGCACCAAATGAACACAGAATGCCTTCATTTGGAGTGATTCCGTCGTCATAGCCGTTGTCTTTCTTTTGCGTATTAAATATTACGTTAAAATCATGAACATGTGAAATGAGTTTATTGGAATCGTTCGTATTGTAATTATGACACATGCATAACTATTTCCTATTTTAGAGTTATGCGCTTTCTGTGTAACTCACTTTTCGTCATGTAAGTGAGTCGGTGCGGTTTTACCTTCAACCGTATCTCCCAATAAAAGAAGAGGCTCTTCGCTATGTGAAGGGCCTCTTTTGTATTGGTAAACAATCCCCCGCAATACTATAATTAAAAGTAAAACAAGTATTTTATAAAGCTAATTGCCATTATAAAAAATCAAGGGCTTAAAAGTAGAAAATGGGAGAGTCATATGAATCAAAGCAAAGAACAAACCTTAATTCAAAGTATGGAAGGCGACCAAGAATCGGCTAAAATCTTGTCTGAATATCTAGGCTACAAAATTGGTAAAAATCCGGTTGACCCTGAAGGAAATACTCGTATTTTCTTTACTGGCAAGGATGATGAACCAAAGACAGCAGTGTTGGCAGTTCTTCCCCTTCCTGAGCTGACAACTAACTCAACCACAGTTGATATTCGGAAATTATACGAAAAGGTTATTAAGATCAAGGATACTGAGCTCAGTGTTGACTTTACGGTTCCTGTAATTGGCTTTATCGGTAAGAAGCGCCTTGTCTTTTTCAAAACTGTTGGTGGTAATCGTGATACACGTCTTGATCTAAATCCAGAAACTATTGACAAAGACCTCTATATCCGCAATTTTAGTTATCTGAAAAATGACAGTATTGTTGTAGAAACTAGTCCCTTCGGTTTTGGAGCAGAAGTCAAAGTTAATGACGCAGCCTTTCGCCGAGAACTCTCATCTAGTTTCCTAACAATGGTTTCAATGTACCGTAAGAAACTTTCAGAATGGATTACAGCTACTAACTTAAAGAATCAACTCTATGATCTAGTAGATGATCAGGCTAAGGAATCAATCAAAAATAATGACATTAATACTTTAGCTCAAAATGAATCTTACAATTCGGTACTATCAACTGTTGTCGATACTATTTCATTACGTCAATTAATGCGGCGTTTCCTTGAAGGTTATTATGGTGCAGACTCATTTAACGTTAAAGGCATTGCTCTTGGAGTTGGTAGTGGAACCCTTGATGAGGCTATAGAACGCGCAGTCACCATTGCAAAAAACGTTAGCGAAGAAAAACAAATTAAAAAGCTCAATCGAAAAAAGGTTCCAATTGGTCAACTAGATCTTTTTGATGTTGGATTTACTGATGAAGAATTGGATGTAACTTCTCGAGTTGAAGTTAAAGAAGGCCAGGGAGATTACTTAGCTAATCTAAGTCAGAAAGCCAATGAACAATTTCGCTTAGCTTATGGTGGAGACCTCTTTGCCGGTAGTATTGGCAAAGTCGCTACAAAAATTGACCATGAACTAGCAAAGAAGAATACTCTTGATTGGGTTAAGCCATATATTGATACTAAGGCCGGTAATTATAGCTTCCGCTTTGAAGATATGCCGCCCGAAGCAATTGAAAAGCAATATGAAGACTCGATGAGTCAAAACGTTCAAATTTCCTTCAACAAAGATAAAAATCAGCCTGAAGTTTTCTTTGGGGATGACGAAGTAGAACGAAAGACTAAAGGAGCCTATTATACTGACCAAAGATTTGTTGAGTATATGGTAAATAACACAGTTAATGTTGAGTTTCAAAAACGTTATCAAATTATCCGAAAAAATGTTAAAAATGGTAACGTTAATGAAATTGACGAAGCAATTAAACATTTGCTAGATTTAAAGATTGCTGATTTCTCATGCGGTGGCGGTTCCTTCTTACGCGGAGCTTTCTTAAAGTTAGCAGATCAATTCCAATTACTAAATAGTTTGGATTATCCCCAAGAAATTAAGGATAAATACAATTTTCTAGACGGCTCCGAAGATAGCCAATACCAATGGGAAGATTATGTTCTCAAACACATGATCTATGGTGTAGATATTGATTACAAGGCAATCATTATTTCTAGCCTTACACTTACTCTTTCTACTCTTCAACACAAGCCTAAGAACACTAAGTTACCCCAATTAATTGGACGCACTTTAATTCATCAGAATTCACTCATTAATGCTGTGCCATACTACAAACGAGAAGAGGTCTTTGCTAAGTATAAGGATGACATTGCTAAACTACGTAGGCTGAAATTTACAAACTTCGATCAATTTATTAAGCTTCGTGATAAGTTAACTGATAAGGTCATTCCCGAAGCTGGGGATGTAGCAAACTATGCTGATTTCCTTAAAATTAGTTGTATTGAATTTGCTTTACCTGAAATCTACTTTAATGAAGACGGTAGTCTTAACATTCATGGTGGAATGGATATAGTTATTGGTAATCCACCTTGGGAAATTTGGAAGCCTAATTCTGATGAATTCTTCTCTGAATATGATCCAAGTTACCGTAAATTGCCTAATAAGACAGCAAAGAAAAAACTTGAGTCACAATTAATGTTACGTTTCCCTAACCTAAATGAAAAATGGGCTAAAGAACAAGATCGAATGAAAGCAGGATCAAAATATTTCCGTTCAAATGACAACTTCCAATTCCAATCATGGAAAGTAGGAGGAAGAAAAACCTCATCGGATCTTAATTTATATAAGATCTCTTTGGAGCGATTCACACAATTAGCGAATAGTTCTGCAAGATTTAGTATTCTAGTCCCTGATAATTTTGCTACAGATAATGGCTCTACAGGTTTAAGACATCTTGTAATAGATAAATATAACCTGCAAGAATTTCTTTCTTTTGAGAATAGAAGCCATATCTTTAATGCAGTAGATGAACGTTATAAGTTTGCTTGTTTAAGTTTTAATGGAGGACAGACAACACAAAAAAATTTTAAGGCTTTTTTCTATAAGCGCACTTTAGCAGATTTGTTAAACGAATCTGTTAAATTAAACTATCCACTAGACTTTGTAAAGTCAATGGAGCCAGAAAGATATGGACTTGTCGAAGCACAGAATCAAAAAATGTTTGATCTTTTTAAAAAAATAAGACTTCGTTTTCCTGATTTACAAACCACAAAATTACTAAAAGTAAGTCGTGATTTTGATGCTAATAAAGAGGCCAAAAAATTTGAAAAAAATAATAATGAAAATAATCAAATTCCTGTTTACGAAGGGAGGGCAATCGAACAATTTACTATTAATCCAAAAGAAGTAAATTTTGCTGTTAAAGAGAAAACTGCTAAAGATAAGGTTGGAAATGACTATAAATCATATAGAATCGCCTTTAGAAATATTGCAAGTTCTACGAATAGACGATCACTTATAGCGACATTGTTACCACCAAATAGCTCGGGAAACTATAGTGTCTGGATTCAACGAAATAGTGCGGACATGAATATCTCTACTAAGTTATTTATAGTTGGAATTATGAATTCTTATACGATTGATTTCATGATTAGGCAGTTAATAACAATGAATATTAACCTGCCTTTCTCGATGCAAATGCCAATTCCAATACAATCAGATGTCAAGGATGCTAACAATATAATTCAGATTGTCAAAGAACTACTCAAGGAAAATGCTGGGTACTATGCAGAATTGGATCAATATATCCCTGGTAATCTATACGCAGGCAAGAATCATAATGAATTAGTTGCTGAACTTAATGCTAGAGTATTTATTGACTTTGGGATAACACGTGAGGAGAGTATTTTTTTACTTAAGACATTTGAAAGTAAAACCCATAAAAAAAATGTTCAAGAGGAAGCCCAACGCATTCTGAATGTTTACGACAGATTAATTGAGGGGGCTAATAATGACTAGTGAAACTATTGAACACAAGCTATTTTCAGAACACGTTATTGATAATCGACGTTTATCGATGGTTGATGCCTTAAAATATCTCCTTACCCAAGAAGAATTTAAGACTCTTGATGTAGCTGTAGGATACTTCTATATCACTGGCCTTTTACTATTAAAGAATGAGTTTACCGACTTTACGGATAATCGGAATGGTCACTTCCGAATTCTTATGGGAAACGAAACAAATGGTGGCACGGTTAATGTCCTTGATGGCTCTTATTATAAAAACTATGTTGATCTGATCGCTGCTAAAAGTAAGAATGACACCGACAGAATTTCAGATAAGGAATTCTTGGGGAAGGTAGTTGAATGGATTGACTCTGGCAGAATTGAAATCAAAGTTTACACAGGACAAGCCGATTATTTCCATGCTAAAAGCTATCTTTTTGCTTCCACACTTGATTCAGAGCGAGGAACTGCAATCGTTGGCTCTTCAAATTTTTCTCGCGCTGGGTTACAAGGAAACACAGAGTTAAATGTTCTAACCCAAGATGGTTTCTTCGCCCTTCATAACTGGTATAACAACTTATGGTTATCAAAAGAAGCAGTAACTGATTTCTCTCCAGAACTAATTAAAATTGTTAAAAGCAGTGGTGCTAAACGTCCTTTACAAGAATATCAGCCAGTTAAGGAAACCTACTACAACTTCGCCAACATGTATGGGAAGCCATACTCTGAGCTTGACGACAGTCAACAATGGGTTCAGGAACTATTCCAACATCAGCGTAGTGGAATTATTAATATCAAAGAAAAGTTAGACTCGTTAGACACTGCTGTCTTATCGGATGGAGTCGGGCTCGGTAAAACACGTACCGCGGCCGGAGTAATTCGTTTATATCTCGCCTCGGAAACAGTACATAATGTTTTGGTTATTGCTGATACTAAGCTAAAGGACCAATGGCATGATGAACTATCTGCGGTAGGTGTTAAACCAACAGACTACTCCTTTATTTCAAGACAGAAGTTGGTAGAAATCCCGGATGAACAGCTAAAACAGGCAAATTACACTCTTGTGGTTATTGATGAGGCTCACTTGGGTTTTAAAAATAACAACACAAAGGCTTACCATAAAGTAGCAATGATGAAACAAAATAATCCTAAAATGAAGGGGTTAATGCTGACTGCTACTCCATGGAATAACCAACGGGAAGACGTTATTAATATTGGTGCCTTATTCCTTAACATTGATGCAATTCCGAACGACCGGTCATATAAGCAATATTTCTTACTATCACCCCATCTCGTATCTAACAGGGTAGTGAAAAGACTAGCCGCTGATGATCAAGCATTCAAGGAATTTTGGGACGATGTATTCTTACAACGTACTCGTAAGACTTATGGTGGTAAAGGAGTTAAGTTTCCTCATCGCAATTTTCCTAGTGTCGATATTCAATATGAGCCCCGTAAGAATGAGATTTTTTCGGATAATTTTGATGTAATTGATCAACTTAAATTTCCTTACCAAGACCCAATTAAATATATTGATGATAGTAAAGAGGACTTGGGTGCAAAGCAGCTTAAAATGATGCTCCTTAAACGTGCTGACTCAAGCTGGAAGGCTTATGCAGTCTCCCTACAGCATATTGTGGATAAGCTACAAAAATTACAAGACCTTTATCTAAATCAATTTGCACAGCTTAAAGGAAGAGGACTCCTTGAACACTACAAGGCTTTTCTCGGAGCTGCATATCATCTTACGGAATATCAATTCAAGAACGTAGGAATATTTGAGAACTTATCTGATTTTAACGAAGACGAATCAACAACTAGTAATCAAGATGTAAAAAGAAAAGTCCGTCAAAAACAATATCTTGAAAAAATCACTGCTCAAATCGAGGAGATTAAGCTGCCAAAAGCTAAAAAAGCTATTGCTAGAATGACTGCTGATTGTGAACGTGATCTTACGACATTAAAGTCATTAATCAATAATCTTAATGCTGCCTACAATAAAATTGATGAAAAGGTGGATAAGATTATTCAATGCATTGATGAGGAACACGAGAAGGGACATAAGGTCATTTTAGTGTCTCAATTTGCTGATACAGTTGAGTATTACTATCAACGTTTATATGATCACTACAACACCAATAAGATTACTTTACCAATGGGGATGATTACTGGTAGTGCTAATAATCGTGACCAGGTTAACGCAAAATTGAACCAGAACTCTTCTACGAAAAAAGATGTTTTGGAACACTTCTCACCTATTTCAAAGAATAAGCCAGAATTAATTAAAGATAACGTAACTATTGATTTGGTAATCGGAACTGATACCATATCCACAGGTCAAAACTTGCAAGATGCTGTTACATTAATGAATATTGATCTCCCTTATAATCCGATGACTTTGGAACAAAGAATTGGTCGTATTGACCGACCATTACCTGCCGGAAGTGATAAAGATCAGATTTATATCTATACATTCCCCGTTTATGAATCCATTAATTCTCAGCTGAAAATGCTGAACCGTTTAGGCAATAAAATGGCTGGTGTTCTTAAAGATACTGAATTTGATAATGTTGTCCTTCCACAATATGAAAACTACCTTAAAAACAGTCAAAATAATAAGCAAAATGCTGTTAAGTCTATGCTTGACCAAACAGAAGACCAACTAATGAATCATTCAAGTTTCTCTTCTGAAAAGCATTCTGAAGCTTATCAAGATGCTAACAAACGTATGTACAATTTTAAGGTAAATCAGCTTAAACCGTTCAAACACCCTTTAATTGCAGATTACAGTTTTTCTAGTAATGGCCAGGATTCTTCGATAGTTGTAATGGAAGTTCAGTACCAGGATGTTAATGGTACTCCTGTCAGCAAAGAGAACGTTCTAGTAAATGCTGATCAAGGAAAGATAATCGGTATTATTGATGCTGAGCGAAGTCTTAACCATGCAATTAACAATGACTGGCACAATTCTCAAAATCTACCTATTTCAAAAGCAGAAGCTAAAATTAACTCGATTAAAGATGGATTAAACCAAGTTAAAAAGAATTTGGTTAACCAATACAATAATCAAAGAGAATTCTTTGATAAGAACTCACAGAGTCTCAATAACAGTACAGCGATAAGGGCAGCTAAACAACTACATGATAGTGCAGTTAAAAATCAGACAATGGTTTTGCAAAAGCTTCAATCAGTTGAGGTTGAACCAAGTAAGCTACAAGATATCATTCGTTATGTACAAACCATTGATAAAGATGATGACCTATTCCCAATAGTCAAAGAAATTGCTAGTAATCCCGATGTTTTCTGGATGAATATCAAAGATTACATTGAATTCTTTAATCCTGACCAAATTAAGGAAATGGAACAAGTGGGGAAAAATATTAAACAATCCGATCAAAGAAAAGCTGACTTGGAGCAGACTAAGTATCGAGTCTTAACTGGAAACCTAGTTATTACTAATAACACTAAGTAGCCTGTTTAATGGTTGATTTTGAAATATCTTAGCTAAATTTATAAAACCAATATTTTAAAAGCACTCCAGTTCTTGAGCTGGGGTGCTTATTTCTTTTGTATAGCAATGTCGTCTTTTGAAAATAATAAAAGACCGTCCTCGTATAACTTTGGCCAGTTTACGGACGATCTTTTATAGTTGTTAGTAACATGGCCACCGTCTTTTTAACGAGCCTGCTTTTTGTGTACCTATATTATAGCATGAAAGAGGGGAGTTGAGTAGTCAGTGAATACTCAGTGACGTGTTCATGAGTCTTTCGTGTTATAACTTGTCATTAAAATTCATATTTTAATGACAGACTGATATAAGGAAACGACCCCTACCACCAACACCAATAGTTAAGCCCGTGTTATAATTAATATAGGCCCGTTTCAAAGACGGTGACCTAGTTACTTAGAGCTAATAAAAGATCGTCCGTAACCGGCCAAAGTTAACAGGACGGTCTTTTTTATTACAGGAGTTTTAATCATGAAAAATCAAACTCGTAATGTTAGATTAGCAATCAAAAAAAGGCAATGAAATCATTGCCGATTTCAAGCAGCACTCAAACGGTAAGCTTAATCTTTGGGCCTCTATTACCGATCTTAGCGAGAAGTACAATATCACCGCAGAAGCACATAGTAAATTCAATCCTGGAGTCTATACCGCAATCGTTGCGCAACTCCCTTTCTCTGACTTCACATATGATGAGTTCGTTGAGGTGCTAATGGCATTTCAAAAGGAATGGGACATTCCCGTACTGACCCATGCCTTTCCTAAGAAGAAGCTATTTAATCTACGTCAAAAGTATGGTGCCAGGATAATTAGGGACGATATTGTCCGCAAAGAATAAGATTACAATGATGTCAACTCTTATATTAGTAGTCCTACGTGTTTTGCGTGGGGCTTTTTCTATACAAAATTCCCCAGCAATAATATTACTGAAGAATTCGCAACACATTTTATGCAAAGAGACACTACTCTTTACGGGATGCATTATAGCACAGAATTCCAATCGAGTAGGAGATAATTGATTAGTTCAATTATCGACCTCTCACACCACCGTACGTACGGTTCCGTATACGGCGGTTCGACAACTTAATCACATTGAATTGACTGGAGCGTCTTGGACATATTCATAAGTCCGAGTTGTTCCAGTTTTCTATTAGTTAGAGAATAGCTCAAGGTCTTACTGTGTGCAGTTCGCCAGTACCCCTTGCGGGTACTAGCGAAGACATATGCATCATGCTGAGACAGCCCCAGCTTCTGTAAATTAGTTACCTTAGTTTTAAACTTCTTCCATTGCTTCCAGATATACTGCCTTATTCAGGCTCTCAACCACTTGTCAAGGCGTTGAATAAAGTCAGTTAGTTTCCCAATTGAGTAGTACTGAAGCCACCCACGCATTTTTCGATGAATTTCTTCAAACATTCTTGTCAGAGATATTCCACGATTACGTTTAGTTAATAACTTCAGTGCTTTCTTTACTCGTTGTTGCGATTGTTTAGCTGGACGGGCGTAGGCCCCATTGTGGTCTACACCCAACGAAAAGCCAAGAAACTTCAACCGTAGCGGGCTACCGACTTTGGTTTTATCTGGGTTCACTTTAACTTTCAAGCGCTTTTCTAGAAACTGGGTAATGCTTCGCATTACTCGTTCTCCGGCTCGTTGACTTTTAACATAGATGTTACAATCATCCGCATAGCGCACAAAGTGGTGACCACGTCTAGTCAACTCTTTGTCCAACTCATTTAGATAGATGTTCGCCAGTAGTGGTGACAATGGCCCTCCTTGTGGGGTTCCTTTTTCACTCTTAGCGAAAAGCCCATGGTCTAAGACTCCGCTAGTTAGAAACTTACGAATGAGTCTTAGTGTCCATGGGTCATCAATATATTGTTGGAGATACTTAATCATCAAGTCATGATTAACGTTATCAAAATAGGCTTTTAGGTCTAAGTCGACAACTCTTCGATAACCTTGATTATAAAGATCTACTACTTTTGAAATAGCGTCATGGGCCCCACGGTGGGGACGGAAGCCAAAGCTATTATCAGAGAAAACACGCTCAAAGATAGGCGTAAGAATTTGGGCTACAGCTTGTTGAACCATTCGGTCCACCACCGTTGGTATTCCAAGTCTTCTTACTCCACCATTAGGCTTCGGAATTTCTACCCGTTTGACTGGAGCTGGTTTATACTTGCCCTCACGCAAACTAGCGATCAGTTCCGTCTTATTTTCTCTGAGATATGGCAGAAGGTCATTGACTGTCATATCGTCAACGCCTGCTGCTCCTTTATTTCTCTTAACTCGCAAATAAGCCTGATTAAGGTTATTGCGATCCAAGACCAGGTCTTGGATAGTGACACTCATACCTTTACCTTCACCATAACCGGTACTACGCGCCCGCGCCCTTGTGTACTTTCGGTTTTCCAAACCTATCCTCGACAAGCGGTCAGCTTGTTGTTCTGTTTTCTGCGATTGTCGCACCTGATTACACCTCCGATATAAGTTACAAGTTATTGTCGTTCAGTCCTTCATCTGATTATTCAAACTACTATGACCTCGGCTGACTTCTGGCTTACTCAACACTGCATCACTGCACCGCTTGTTTCTGTGGAAATTAAACTTATTCCTCTTGTCGGAAACGTGTAGGCCAGATCTCCCCGGGTAAGAATATTAGCTTTCGTACCATGTCATCGTTAGCTTTACTGAGACCAACTTCGAGTAGTATTGGACTTCAACTTGTCTAGCAGCCTTATCCAGTTAATTTCAGCCTTATAGCTACTTCTTGTTCATCGATGCAGTACTTTGCCTTAGACTTCCTTCAGATTCCACCTCACGGTGGACACCCTTGTCCTCAGCTCATGGTTCCGACTACTACGGCCCATAGCGGACTTTCACCACCTAGCTAATACCCATGCCGGGCGCACTACAAAAAGCTTCCCAGCAACAATAGCTGAGAAGCTAACGGTTTATTAAATAAAGGAATTCCTTTACATCCAATATTGTAGCACATCACGCTGAACCTGTCCTATAGTAGCATTTATAAAATATCAGTTTTATAAAGATGCAAATTCTATAAAAATTTACTCTGTAAAATCATCTTTGTTAATTCTGTATAGGTAGTAGGTTTTAGCTTCTTCAACCCCTACCCTATACTGAATCATTAAGTTAGTAAGTGCATCTCCATCAATAGTAACAATATTTAAACCTTTAGCAGCTTCATATGCATCGCTAGTGAATGTTGATGTAGTTATAAAAACACCTCTATCCATATGCTTTAAATTAATTGCTCCACTAAAAGAAGTTATTTCATGACGACCAACTGAATTACCGGCAGCATACCTCTTGACCTGAAGATATACCTTCTGGAGTCCCAACGCATCCTGGTAGATTACGCCGTCAATCCCATTGTCTTTAGACTTTTGGGTTACAATAGATTGGCCATTGGACCCTTTATACCCCATCCTATTCAATAGGTTTACCATAAGCGTTTCAAAAGCATATGGATTCATTTTTGTTAGTTCCGTAAGCAAGTGATCCTTTGTTTCTTCCATTTTTAGATTGAACCATTCTTGAATAGAATTTTCGTTAGATAAGGTGGTTTGGGGATCATCGCTATCATATTCAATATTGTTATCACTATCGTTGTCAGTATCTTTACTTTTAGCTTTTTTTACTTCAGCAATATGGGCTTTGTACAGCGGCTCATTCTGGACGACGGTTCTGCTTAAGGTTAGCCCATATTTATCACAAGCCTCTTTGCCCAGCGTCGTTATTTCATACTCAGCTCTTTTATCAGAGCGTAAATAGCCAGCAATTTTCAATCTACTAAGTGCGAAGCCCGCGCGTTTTATAGCATCATTACCCGAATCAAGCTCTTTTTCTCTTAATTCGTCAGGAAGATTTAATTCCTTTACCGTTGCCGCTTTTATATCTTTTGCTGTCCATTTTCGCTTTTCCGTAGCAAGTTTTAAAACAATGCCTAGAAGGGCATCCCACGTTGGCATACCGTCAGAACTATGTTTTAGTGTAGTATAATCAATCATTCTTTTACCTCTAGTTAATTTCTTCATATATCTCAAACAGGTGTTGTACAATTTCTCGCTCTGTTACAGATGGCTTTAACCCAAACGCCTTCAGGACAACCTTATCATTAGCTTCATGTGCCTTACGAAGCTCAATTGGCATAGTCTCAGGATCATAAAGATCAGCAAGCGTGTCGTCTGAATACAAAGCACGCGCGTCGAGAATAGCTTGAGCCGTCTTACACAGGTTCTCTTTTTGGTCTGCAGTAAAGTTTATCCATGGGAAATTAGTATAAACGGCGGGAGAATAACTATACCGCGTCTCTAATCTCCCTGCAACCGTCCGCATCCAGGCCATATGCGTAGATGAACTTAAAACAGAAAAAATCCATTTTTCTGTACTTGAAATCAAATATAACTTATTACTTGCTATAATATCCTTCGACAAAAAGGCGATCGGAATATATTCTCGACCCTCGGACGAAACTTCAGGGACAGCAATATAGTCAGTAGTCGGCTGTCTAATTTCTGAGAAAAGATACGGAGCTTTAGTTGCATTCTTTTTTATGGATTGAGTTGTACTGTTTTTTCTTTTATTTACAACTATATTAAGTCGATCCTTAATTTCAGGAATTTTCCGATACAATGACGGGCTAACCCCTTGTAGCCATAAACAATAACGCTTTTTTCCTTTTATAAGCTCACTTGAGCCGATGTATGGTTTAATATATGGCTTTAATTTTGGATATTTGATTTCTAAACTTTGTGCTGCCTTTGGCTTAAGAACCAATCCACCTCCATCAAGCGCCTTACTTCCTTGATGCATTTCAGGTAGCCCCTTCGGTGGTATCGTCTTTCGAGACTCAATATAAAAATCAGGATAATCAAGTAAATAGCCATTAATATGATTTGCAAAATGTTTGTTACCATTCTCATCATAGATTATAGGTTGACCTTTAAGCTCTAACAATGTAAAGCCAATTATTACACAATGTACATGTGCTTTATTTTGCGCAGCATTATCCCAAACAAAGCTCCGATATGCAAATGTAATATGTTGACCTTCATCTTCAAAAAGATGTCTCAAAAGAATACCCACCTGTTCTCCTTGAGTTATAGAGTTAGTAGAAACAAAGGCAGCTTGTATCGTGTTATTCTTCTGCATGTATTTCGTTGCCTTTTCGTACCAAGCAGTTACATAATCCAACTTTCCTTTCTTCGGCAAGTCTCCAAATACTATAGCAATATCTTCAGTCTGCTGCTTCTTTAATTCTTTATCCTTTGTTGGAAGACTACTTAAGCCTATAAATGGAGGATTCCCAATAATATAATCAAGATCATTCGGGCTAACTAGCTTTGACCAATCATAGCGCAAGGCATTGGCGCAGATAATATGAGCCCCTGTATGCAATGGAATACGAATAAACTGACCAGTCTTAAAGAATTCCTTACTTGCCTCCATATTCATTAAATGGTCTTCAAGCCACATTCCTACTCTTGCTACATCAACAGCATAATCTTGAATTTCGATACCATAAAATTGAGACACTTCTACTTGTATTAGTGGAACATCACCATTCTTTTCTTTCCAAAACTCTGTATAGTCTCCATTCTTTGTAAAACCCGAGTCTGGTTTGGCGTTAACTTCGTCATTGGCCGACAATAATTCCATTTGTTCTTGTTGTCCTATAAGACCGTTTAATTTGAATAACTCTTTCACAACTGCATGTTCAAGTCGACGTAGTTCACGATAGGCAACGATAAGGAAATTACCTGATCCACACGCAGGATCCATTATCCTTAAACCAGCTAGTTTTTTCTTGAAGTCAATTAAATTCCGTTTCACGTTTATTCCACGATTAAGAATAGCATTGAATTCGGTATAAAGATTATTTAGAAATAATGAATCGATTGTTTTACGAATGTTGACCTCGGAAGTAAAGTGTGCCCCCAGGTCACGCCTTGTTTCGTTGTTTAATGCCCCTTCGAACATATTGCCAAAGATAATTGGGTTAATTCTTGACCAATCATAATTACCAGCCGCAATTAAGTCATCAAGAATTTCGTTTGTAAAAGAAGGAAAAATAGTAACGTTTGAGAATAAATTACCATTTATGTATGGAAAATCTGCATATTCCGTAAACATTACGCCGCGTTCTTTTACAGGAGTGTTTAATACCTGAAAGAGAACATTTAGTTCTTGCCCAAGTGTGTTCGTCCCATCTTCTCTTTTAACAACTTTGTGAGTAAGAAATTTTTGGAACTTCCCATCCATAATGGTTGTATCATCGGCAAAGAGAGCAAATAAAATTCTTGTCATAAAAATATTAGTCTCGGTTTCTGAATATCCCATAGCCTGAATTTTATTACTTAGTTCACCTAATTTTGCAGCTGCCTCAGCTGTGACCGATTTCTGTTCGTCCTCGGGCTCCTTTGCGAAGAAAGTATCACTCTTTGACTTTCCACCAGCCGGAGCAAACCGGCTTGCATGAAGGAATAACAACAATCTACGTAACTGATATTCGTGATCTAGCTTTGTTAAGTTAAAGACTTCGGCCGTTCTTTCATCGCTTCCATAAAGCCGTAACTCAATAAAGTTAGATACTATGACATATTTTTGCTGATTTCGATACCATCTATATTTTGCTTGGTAGCCAAATGCCTGTGTTACACCGCGTCCTTCTTCAGACGTATCAAATTCATAACTAGAGTCTTCCCATTCAATTACCGCTTTAACCATAAGATCTTCGTTGCTGATCTCGTCGTCACGCTTGAATTCGCCAATTAAACCGTCAGCCCTTTTGCCACTATCTACAGCTGATTTTTGTTCCATATAATTGAACTTCTCACCAATACTTGAGTATCCAAGTACCCCCTTGAAAAGAAGTTGAGCAACCTTTCCTCTCATTACCTTCTCTGAGGTAACAGTTCCGTTTTTCTTCCTTTCAGCCTCCGCCTGTGCCTCTTTAGCAAATGCGATTGCATCTTCCTTTACTTTCTCGTAATCAGGTATTTCTTTGTCCCATTTTATCTTTTGAATTTCACTTTGGACATATCGAGGTAATTCCAAAGGTTCAACTTTATTATGTAGTGTTTTATTCTTTCTCATTTTTATCTCTGCTAAATTAATTATTATTTCTAGGGTCTTTTACCCCAGTAATAGCTTCCATTCCCTCTGTGGTAACGATCCATTGTTTGCCAAATTTACGTATGCTACCTTCAGGGAATTTTGAAGGATCACTCTTATAAGTCCTTCTTACATAATTTTCAGCATGACCCCAAATCTTAGACGCATCTCCAGCATCCATAATATTGGGATCATTAAGGTTAATTTCCATTAAATCACCCCTTAAAGTGCTTACATTATTATGATAGTACTGTATAGTACGTAGAACAATAGCAAAAGCGACAATAAACGAATAAACTCCCACCCGCATTCTGAGTGAGAGTTTGTTTGTAAAATACTCGTTTTATAAAATTAGGTTCTATGATATTCGGTAAGGATAAGATGAATTCTTATCTTTACCGTTTTTTGTTATTTGCTATACCCTTGATTTAAAAAAGAAAAAAGACAACCGTCCTATGTTATCCCCATAACCACTCAGTTGTCTTAGAAAGGACATATTCCTCATGAATAATGAGATCAACTTTTGGACTGGAATCAAGGATTCACACTTAAAACCTGACAAACCATTTTTAACTGAGAACAAAAAACTAAAGATCATTCATTTAATTCAGTCTTATCCTATGCACTGTCCGCTTTGCGGCCAGCTAATGCGTCGCAATGGCTTCCGTAAGCGGCCTGTAACGATCAAAATCCTTACACTGGCTGGAAAACCAGCTGTCTTAAAAATCAAGAAGCAACAGTATCTCTGTCCACCATCACCCCAATGCCTCAAGCGAATTACCAAAGTTGCCGAGGCCCAAGGAGTTAACTTTGCCTGTCGAATTGCGAATGTCGTTAAATACCATATTGTGCAGGAACTCAGTGAGAATGAATCCATGCGGACGATTGCCAACCATCACAATGTTTCCACTAACACCGTTGAGCGTCAGCTCGAGGGCCTCGAAGATACCTTTAAGACTAATCCTCACTGGTTACCGGCAACTATCGCTTTTGATGACTTTAAATCTGGTAAGTTCGCCCAAAGTAAGATGAGTATGATCTTAATGAATCCACAAAACCATCGCACTATTGATATCATCCAGTCCCGTAATTCGCACTTTATGCGTGATTACTTTCTTTCTCACTACTCTAAAAGGGCTCGCTGGTCGGTTAAGATTGTCGTTGTCGATCTATTTGAACCTTATCGCAACTTCTCCCATTTTCGGATTAGGATTCTTATTTCGTTGAAGACTTCTAATCTCATGATTCGTGAATTATCAAAAAAGAGAACTAGACCAATAGCCAAGGTGGCTTAGTCTAGTTCTCCAAATTCTCTTCATCCTTACCGATTGACAAAGAGCCATTCTATTTAACTCTGGATCAAAACAGATATTGAATTGAGTAGTCACCCTAGGGCTAATACCCTCTTCAATCAATGATTTGTGAGGCAGGGGGATAAAAGTACCAAGCTCTGCTTCGGTATACTTCTTATTCTCCTTTTGCCTATCGTTGATTCCACCAGCAGATAAGCCTCTTAATTGACCTAGCGGATCCGTATAGGTTTTACCACCACTACCCGTTGGTAAACCAAGAACATTATGTATGAATACCATTGTGTCTGCGAAATTAGTATTTCTTACCCTTTGAATAGCACCAAATAAGTCACCAGAGTAATCTGATGAAAACATAGCGGTGTATAAGTCTTTATTCAGCTTCACCATTACACCGGTTTTGTTATCTCCGTCTGGGGTAGCACATCGAATTTCACTATCAGAGGCCTTCCAAATATCGTGAAAGCCAGCAGCATCAAGTACAGAATAAATTCTCTCATCATCTGCAATAATGTATTCTTTTAACTTTTTAGCCTGTATGAGTACCACCCCTCTTTTGCTCAGTAACATAATCATTCTAGCACGAATTAGTTTCAATAATGTAAATTAAAAACAATGTATATAAAAAGAAGAGTAGCGAATCAATGATAAACTTTTATATCAATATACTAGTCAATCATGCAAACAATTTCACGTCAAAGTAGACTAACTTGTTATAAAGAGAGTAAAATTAGTGTTAACAAACTAACTTATTATTAAGCATAGTTTGAACTAAATAACTAAATTATTAATAAGAAGGGATTTTAATGGCTAAGGAACATAAGAAATTATATAAAGCTGGTAAAAACTGGGTAGTAGCTACCTTAACTGCTACAACAATTACTTTGTTGGGCGGGATCGGTGCCTATACAGCTCATGCCGATACAACAATCGAGAATACGCAATCTATTCAAGCGGAAGGCTCCAATCAATCCTCACAAAACAACAACTCAAACAATTCAGTTGTTTTAAATCAGCCTGTGACAACGCAAAGTAACAGCACGGTTAAGAATAGCCAACCCGTGCAAAATACTCCAACTACTTTAACAGTCACTGCCGCTACAAATAATTCTAGCGAATTAGATCCTAACATTTATGGAACAGTTCAATCCTCACAAAACAACAACTCAAACAATTCAGTTGTTTTAAATCAGCCCGTGACTACACAAAGTCACACAACAGTTCAAAGCAAACAACCCGTTCAAGGTAACCAAACTGCTCAAGACAATCAAAACACTTCAGCTACCATAGCAGCTGTTACTGATGTAAATAATGATGACGGACTAGATCCCAATATTTATGGAACAGTCAATGTAAAAGATTGGGACTATCAAATTAATAACAACATTCTTAATTTAACTAATTATCATGGACTAGATAATTTTCGTGTCCAAGATGGTTATCATATTATCATTCCGAATTTGAATGATTTCAATAATGCAAATGTCAATATAAGCGAAGTCAGCAACGTTGGAATTACATCTGATGTTCTTAAAAAAATTCAGGAGGACTGCGGCACCTATTTTCAGACAAGAGTTGCTACAATCGCAATTAGTAAAACTCAAGGTGCCCATAGCGATAAAGTTGTCGCCGAAAATAGTAATTGGGACTCTACCTTTAAACTTCCATCTAGAGAAACTGGATATCTTGAACATGTTGATTTAACCAATCTAGATAAAAGCAAAATTACCAATATAGGAAGTTTATTTGAAAATCAAACGGCCTTAGAGGAAGTAAAGGGCATTGATACATGGGATACAGGCAAGATTACCAATATGAAACGTGTTTTCCATGGTACAACGAATCTTAAAACAATTGGAGATCTTAGCAATTGGGACACTAGTAACGTCACTGATATGTCTTTTATGTTTTCAGGTACTAATATAGACACAGTGGGCGATTTGAGTCACTGGAATACAAGCAAAGTTACCAGTATGAGGGCTATGTTTAGTGGTCTCTGCTCGGTGGGTGATTTAAGCCACTGGGATACTGGTAGTGTCACTGATATGTCTTACATGTTTAGTAATTTAGATCTCCGTTCAGTTGGTGATTTAAGTAATTGGAATACTAGTAAGGTTACTAATATGTCCGGCATGTTTGCGGATTCAGCAATTCGTTCAGCAGGTGACCTAGGAAAATGGGATACCAGCAATGTTACAGATATGTCTGAAATGTTTTCAAGTATGTTTACAAATAGAGGACTTCAGACGGTGGGCGATTTGAGTCACTGGAATACAAGCAAAGTTACCAGTATGAGGGCTATGTTTCAGTACTCGCCTCTCCATACACTAGATTTAAGTAATTGGGACACTAGTAATGTCACTGATATGTCTTACATGTTTCATAATTCATCACTTAATAATGTTGGTGATATAAGTAAATGGGACACTAGCAACGTTACTTATCTAGCAACTATGTTCGATGGATCGGGCCTCAATTATTTTTCAGTATCGAATCCAGGTTCCACTACCAAATTTAACAATAAAATTAAAGTAATGGATGATTTGGCAATAATGGGACAAACCGGTGCAACAATTGCTACTATCAAAGCCCCTACTTTCTATAAAAATATATCTGGAGAAAATCAAGCACAAATTGTTTATGAAACCGTACTTCCTCTTGTAAGAAAGGCAACTGATGAACAATACAAGAGATTCTATGATAATTTAGACGCCAAAAACAAAAAAATGTTCCCGTCCAGAATATTACTTGAGAGAGTTCATCCTGAACATCTATCAAATCCATCAGAGGTTGCTAATTCTATATTTGAAATAAAACTGCCGGAGATACAAAATGGCTCAATCAACTATGTCGACCAAGACGGTAAAGTAATCAAGACTGATCCAATCTCTGGTATGGTTGGAGACAAAATTGACATTAAGGTCTCATTGCCAGATGGTTACGAATTAGCTAACAAAGATGAACAAATTCCTAGTACGGTCACTGTAACTGAAGATGGCATTAAAACCATTACCATCCAAGTTAAGAAACTACCCGCAGTAAAAACTGGCTCAATCAATTATGTTGACCAAGACGGTAAAGTAATCAAGACCGATACAATCTCTGGAAAGGTTGGGGATAAGATTAATGTTAAACTCTCCCTACCAGATGGTTATGAATTAGCTAACAAAGATGAACAAATTCCTAGTACGGTCACTGTAACTGAAGATGGCATCAGCCCTATTAGTGTCAATATTAAGAAGATCAATACCACTTTAGCTGATAATGAAGTTCCTTACGATTCAACTACTGTATCAAATAATGTAAATTCCAATTACGGAAACTTAGATGTTTACAGCTTAACCGAAAACGATCAAGGGCAAGCCCAACTCATTGCTAGCGGTTGGCATGCTACGGGTTCAAGTAACTCTGACCGCTATCGTTATATGATTGTATTTGATAATACGCTAGGGCATGAAATTGCTCGTCAAAAGCTTGTACCACAGATTCGTTCAGACGTTCAAAGAGCATATCCGAATGTCGATAACAGTCTTTACTCTGGTTTTAACATTACGATTGATATTCCAAATAGTAGCATCAATCACTCATTAAGCTTAATTGCCCGTTACAGTAATGATCCAAACAATGGAGAAGGAGCTCGGGTTGATTATTGGTTTAACCCACTGGCCCTTAATGAAGGCAATCAAGCTTATCTTGATGGGTTAAGCTCCAATGGCAATACTTTAACCGTAACTGGCTGGCATGCTACTAACCAAGCCGCAGGTCGGCCTTACCATTACATTATTGCCTGGGACCAGAACCTCGGTCATGAAATTGCACGACAAAAGGTAACGGCCGTTAGTCGCCCCGATGTTGCTAACACTTATAGCACCGTTGCTAATGCTGTAAACTCCGGATTCAGTGTTAAATTTAACCTAACTCCACAGTTCTTTAATGATAATATTCAGTTTATTTCCCGTTGGACGGACGATGCTGCAGGAAATGGGAATGCTGTAGATTATTGGTTTAAGCCAATGAATCGGACGAACCGAGCCAACCTTGATTCTGTTACATTAAGTAATGGTCAAGTAAAGGTTGCCGGATGGCATGCTACAGACCTCTCACAACTTGAGCCTAATCATTATTTGATTGTATTTGATAATACTACTGGACAACAGGTTGCTTCTGAAAAGGTAGATCTGCAATCATCGCAAGATGTTAAGAATGTCTTTGGCGATATTCAAACTGCAAATCATTCACGGTTTAACTATGCCTTTGGTGGACTACCTTTAATTTCAGGACACAATTACTCATTAGTTAGCCGCTATTCGGCAGACGCCACTGGTAATGGTAATAATGGTGCACATACTGACTCCTGGTTAAATATGGGAACATTCCAACAATCAGCCTATTCCATTGACAATGTTGTCCAAAATGATCGCCATCTGACTGTACAGGGCTGGTTAGCTAACGATTATGCAATGACTAAACCGTATGCCTATGCAATCTTAATTCAAAATGGCCAAGAAATTGGACGTCAACGATTAAATCTTAGTGAACGTGATGATGTTGCTAAGGTCTATCCACAAATTTACCGCAGTCAATATAGTGGCTTTAATGCTAACTTTGATTTGCCAACACTATCGACTGCAGGGTTACAACTGGTCTTAAGATTTACTGATGATCCGGCAGGAAATGGTAATAGTTCAGACCAATGGATTAAGCTAAATAAGTTTAGCCTAGCAGATTAATTCTTACAGTAAGCAATTAAGATAAAAAAATAACTCTTTATCAATTGGTAATGATAAAGAGACTTAGAGAACTAGACTTAGCCACTTCGACTATTGATCTAGTTCTTTTTTAGGTTCTATGATATTCGGTAAGGATAAGATAATTTCTTATCTTTACCGTTTTTTGTTACTTGCCTAAATTTCAAGAATAAGTTAGCCACTGGACTCAAATAAATAATACTGACCAATTGATTATTGGTTGATGGAGCTGTGATATCTCTTGGTAGAAGGCCTTACGATAGATATCCATTGACGAATGTCCATTAAACATAGCTCGTGGATAGTGATTCATCCAATCATTAGTCGCTATGATCTGAGCACTACTATAGTTATTTATAGCTTCACCTTTGGTAATCTCCTTGCGGAGAAACCGGTTATTGATCTCATTGGATCCACGTTCCCAAGGGGAATACGGATCAGCATAGAAAACATGATCGTGAACTTGTGTTAACTCACTAAATTCTGAACCGTTGTCAGAGGTTATTGTCTTAAAGATGCGATAGTAAGCATCTGTGCCCATTTTCTGGCGTAAATTTATAAAGAACTGATTTACTGCATGCGCAGTTTTACCAGCAATTTTACTCGTGATATTAACTCGTGAAAGGCGATCAGTCATTACTAGTACAACACTGTCATTACCGTTTTTCTGTCCCTGAACTGTATCTAGTTCCCAATGGCCAATTTCGGACCGTTGGTCCGCAGTTTGAGGTCGTTGAGCAATATTAGGCCCTAAGCACCTTTTAGCTTGCGGATGAGTTCGATGATGCTTACGTTTAGGTTTTTCAAAGAGGTCTAAATTGGACGTACGAAGCACACCCTCATTAATCCATTGATATAAAGTTACAACCGACTTTGGGATCAGGGTGCCATCATTCATTAAATCTCGAGCCTTATAAATAACCGCTTGTGGGGAGTAATGGTGGTCGTCAAACTCACCAAGCATTAGCTGATCAGCTAATCGTAAAAATTGCTTTGAAGAATAATATAAGCGACGACGACCAGAATGGCGGTGATGTTCAAGATATGTGGCCTGACCAGCTTCATAACTATAGATGTAGTAAGAATATTCGTAAATCTTACCATTAGATTTTTGACGACGAAGTTGGCGGACCGTACCACGGTTGAGCTCGTTATTAATTGTTTGATGATTAACTCCTAATTGGCGACCAATTGCGCGATTGGAAAGTCCTTGCGACTTTAAAGTCGCAATCATCACACGTTCTTCTTTAGTAAGATGAGCATTCTTTTTATGAGTAGTCAATAAACTAGTAGACATGGTATCATTTAAGTGCGTCATTTGACGGACATCCTTTCATATAGGTTTGGTTCACTTAATATGATACCTGATGTCACGCCGAATGGCGTTTTTTATTTACCACCAACTGGGTGGCTAACTTCATTCTATAATCCACCTTTTTGTTACTTGCTGTACCATTGATTATTATTAAAAATTCCTGAATCATTTACTTTGTAAAGTGAGCAATCGCCAACTCTCGTGGCCGGCAATTCTTGAATAAAATTCATTTGTGTCTCAATGTTTCGTTTTAAATCCCGTTCATTAAAAGATCCATCTCTTGCTTTTAATCGGTTACGAGTAATTTCTGGATCTGTATATACGTAAAGTGGCAAAAAATCTATTTCAATAACATAATGAGAATATTCTAGTAATTTACGTATATCAGGTACGATAGTTGGTCCATGCATAGTTCTATCGGTGAGATCCATCCATACATTTTCACCAAAAATATCTCGCATGGATTCACCAACAGCTTGTAATTCGTTCCGTTGAGGGTTGGAACTTAATTTATTACAAATTTTATGTATTTCTTGCGCCAAACTGATTTTTTGATAATCAATTCCTGTAATATCAGTAATTATATCTGCAACAGTATCCTTTCCAGCGCCACCGCTGGAGCCCATAATAGCAATATTTTTCATTGCGTCCTCCTTCTTCTGTTGTTTACTAAATTAATATATATTTTTATTTCTTGAAAGTCTATTATTTGACTAAAAAGACATTTAAAGAAAAAAAGAGCCCATTCGGACTCTCTTCACAATTATTTAATTTTCATCTTGTACAGTAACGTATTCTGTATACTTCTTATATAGATTAGTCATTTGACGTCTTCTCTTAGCAATGCCCGAATTACCCTTATAATCCATTATATTTTGGCTGTCCATTGGAATCACACCATATTCTCGGAAACATTTATCTATTGCTCGTATGATCGCTATTTTATCTGCATTAGCGTTTAACTCTCGTTTTAATTGATTGGCAATATAGTAAACCTCACCACTTCGTCTAATCATAGTATAAGTTGGCTTCTTGCCTAATATGCTATCTACTTGACGCATTCTCTTATTAAGGAGAGCCCAAGTTTTGAGAGGTTGTTTTTTCTCCTGTTCAGTTAATTTAGGAGACTCATTCCGGAACACATAATCATTTTTAGAGGCACCTTTACACAATCTTTCAATATATCTAGCTTCATCTTCAGCGAGATATATTGTTCTAGGCATATCACCATTTATTGTAATTTGATTACCTTTAATATCTCCAACTTTTAACGTTGAAATTTCTTTATTATATTTATTTTCTCGTAATCCTCTAAAGATCAAGACAAAAATAGCTCCAATAGACGCTGGTTTTCTTTCCATAACCTCATGGACATCATCTATTGTAACAAAAGGAATTTCTCCATTCGCCAAGGCGGTATTACCATACTCCTGTGTAGCATAACTTTTTGTCGTCTTTAGAAAAATGTTAATGAATGTTTCATCATACACTTTTTTACTTTCTGGTAAATATTCTCCAGCGAATTCATGTAATTCTTTTATTAGTCGCGAAAGCAGATATATTCTGTTATTTGCTGTATATACAGATGCTCCTTGTTCTATTTGACTTTTAGCAAAACTAATTATGTCATCTTGATTAAAATTACGGAACGCTTTATCTATCGCTTTCTCTTCCTTAGAGACAATGTTCATGGTTGTCTTGAAAGAAAGTACCGTTGAAAATGGTATTTCCTGCTTTACACAGTAAAACAATAGTGCTGTTTTCAAATTGTCTTCATATTCGAATTCAGTATTTAATATTTCAGATCTTTCAGTATCAAAAATATTAATCGAAAAAGCTTCATTAAACGTTTCATTATTATTTAACACATTTTTAAAAACAA
This sequence comes from Limosilactobacillus reuteri, assembly GCF_034259105.1. NCBI lineage: Bacteria > Bacillati > Bacillota > Bacilli > Lactobacillales > Lactobacillaceae > Limosilactobacillus > Limosilactobacillus reuteri. The sequence continues at coordinate 29,621 of NZ_CP139476.1, forward strand.
TATTCTCATCTTGTTCTTCAGAAATAATTTTTTCAGAAGTTAAATCAATGAAATCATTCCCTATTAACGCTGTGGTTTTTCCCGATATATTATCTACTTTTTTTTCAATTTCCAATACATATCTCATTTTACCAAAACCTCTATTTTTCTTACCTAACTTACATCGCTGATTATAACAGCAAAAACAGTAAAATCATAGGCTTTTTGTGAGATTTAAAGATAATTAAAAAGTTAAATGAAATTTACTGCCTGTTCTCATAATCGTATTTTCAATTTCTGGTTGAGAGTGGATAATCATTAACAATTGTTCTTTTGATAAGTTGTCTATCTTATCAGCGTCAAAATTCTCTGTTAAGATTGCTGTTCCCATATGATTAGGATCTTCTTGTTGATGAATATAGTTTTCAGTTGTGCTTACACTTTCGTGATCACAAAAATCACGTACCAATAAAATGTCTTTGGTTTGAGCATATAGAGTCGTAGCAGCCCCCGCTTTTAGTGAGTGAATTACTAGGTGACGTCCCTTCTTTTCACTAAATTGTTTAAAGAAACTTCTCAGGCTATGTTGGCTCAATTCGTCAAATAATTTTTCATCTTTATTATTTCGATAAAAAATTCTATGCAGCTTATCATAATAAGCTCTAGTTAAGTACTTAGTATTTAACTTTGATCCTTTATCAAGAACTTCTAATTGCGCCCAATCTCCACCATACGAAGAATTCATTAAAGTGAAATCACTCCAAGTAATGTTAAAAGTTGCGGTAACACGAATTCCTGTTTTGTACATAAAATCAATTAACATGGCATACTTTTCTCCAGCGTTATCCACTTTTGTATTGAAATAATTTTTACTCTTTAACCATTCTTCCATTTCATTTAAATCCGTCAGTGAAATTGGTTCATAATGTTCTACATTATTCATGCCTAAACTTTGAACCTTAAAAACATCATTAGAGATTGAACTCATGTTTAACCCAGGAAAAATTTTCTCTTTACGAATAATGTTTAAGTACGACCGCATAGCAATAAGGTGCGATTTAATAGTAGAATCCTTAATATCTTTATCTCGTAGCGGCTTAACAAATTTATTAATTGTGTCACTATATCGTAAATTCTCAAAATCATCTCTTGTCAATTCATCTGGTTTTTTACCAAAAACCAGATCGCAATATATCTCCACAGAACAAGTATATTTCTTTAACGTATTTGGTGAATTAATAGAATTCTTCCACGTTAGATATGCAACTAATATTTTTTTCATATTTGAAACCCCTAAAATACACAAAATGGTCAATCAGCGTAGTTTAATGCGTCGATTGACCATTTAGTTTTAAACCCTAAATTTCAAGAATAAGTTAGCCACTGGACTCAAATAAATAATACTGACCAATTGATTATTGGTTGATGGAGCTGTGATATCTCTTGGTAGAAGGCCTTACGATAGATATCCATTGACGAATGTCCATTAAACATAGCTCGTGGATAGTGATTCATCCAATCATTAGTCGCTATGATCTGAGCACTACTATAGTTATTTATAGCTTCACCTTTGGTAATTGGTCCCCTGTCAATAAAATAGACAATTTAAATAGAGACTTTTTTGTCCTATGCCACGACTAAATTTTGAATTTGAGTTTGATACTCATCTTCAAGTTGCTTTGGTGATTTGAATCCACAGTGACTGTGAATTCTAACTGTGTTGTAAAACGTTTCAATGTACTGAAAAACTAGTCGTTTAGCTTCGGAGTATGAATGGATTTTAAACCGATTTATCCATTCACGCTTAATCAAGGCATGAAACGACTCAATGCAGGCATTATCCCAAGGATAAGCTTTCTTTGAATAGCTTAATGTCATGTTAGCTGTAACTTGATTGTAAGCTTCAGACGTAAACTGACTACCACGATCACTGTGCATGATTAATGGCTTGCTAATATGGCGACTGTGCTTAGTCTTTTCAATAAGTGGGATGACATTCGATACCTCCAAGGTTTCAGATAAGTCCCAACCAATGATCCGTCGGGAGTACAAGTCCATAATACTGGTTAAATAAACGAATCCGTCATGAACTGGAATATAAGTGGTGTCAATGCACCAAACGGCGTTTGGTCGCAATGGATTGAACTGCTCGTCTAAAATATTTATTAGCTGTTTATCAAACTTAGAATTGCGAGTGGTAGTCGTCCAAGGGGTTAGGTAAACGGCGTGAATGCCAAGTTCACGCATATACTTACCAACAGTTCGTTCAGCGATCTTATATCCTTTTGAGCGAAGTTCTTGGGTGATTTTGCCGGCACCGTAAATACAAAGGCTTTTGAGCCAAATTGCTTTAATTTCACCTTGAATAAACTTCTTCCGAAGCTTTCGCGGTGATTGGTGATTATGACGCTTTTCTCGTTGATAGTAACCACTTCTTGAGATTCCAACATAATCACACATACCATTGATGGAAGGGTGGGATTCCAAAGCGTGCTGAACGTCCATTTCTTGGTATACCTTTTCGGTAGTTACTTGCTCAGAATCCCGATTGATTTTTTTAACACTTCGATCGCTCCTTCAGCGTCACGGAGTTGACGCTTTAGTCGTGCAATCTCCTTGTCCTTATCGCTGGCAAAATTACCAGAGCCACGGCCAAACTCCCCAGTCTCAGTAAACAGCTTAATCCATTTATGTAATGTACTAGCCCCAATACCTAGATTCTTACTTATTTCATTCATGGTCATGTGATCCTTGTTATCTAAGTAATACTGAACGGCCTGTTCCCTAAATTCCTTGTCATAACTGTGCTTCGTCATTATTTGATCCTCCAATTTACTTCCTTAATTATACTAAATCAGAGTCCCTATTTAACTTGTACACTTTTTATTCTAGGACCAAATCTCCTTGCGGAGAAACCGGTTATTGATCTCATTGGATCCACGTTCCCAAGGGGAATACGGATCAGCATAGAAAACATGATCGTGAACTTGTGTTAACTCACTAAATTCTGAACCGTTGTCAGAGGTTATTGTCTTAAAGATGCGATAGTAAGCATCTGTGCCCATTTTCTGGCGTAAATTTATAAAGAACTGATTTACTGCATGCGCAGTTTTACCAGCAATTTTACTCGTGATATTAACTCGTGAAAGGCGATCAGTCATTACTAGTACAACACTGTCATTACCGTTTTTCTGTCCCTGAACTGTATCTAGTTCCCAATGGCCAATTTCGGACCGTTGGTCCGCAGTTTGAGGTCGTTGAGCAATATTAGGCCCTAAGCACCTTTTAGCTTGCGGATGAGTTCGATGATGCTTACGTTTAGGTTTTTCAAAGAGGTCTAAATTGGACGTACGAAGCACACCCTCATTAATCCATTGATATAAAGTTACAACCGACTTTGGGATCAGGGTGCCATCATTCATTAAATCTCGAGCCTTATAAATAACCGCTTGTGGGGAGTAATGGTGGTCGTCAAACTCACCAAGCATTAGCTGATCAGCTAATCGTAAAAATTGCTTTGAAGAATAATATAAGCGACGACGACCAGAATGGCGGTGATGTTCAAGATATGTGGCCTGACCAGCTTCATAACTATAGATGTAGTAAGAATATTCGTAAATCTTACCATTAGATTTTTGACGATGAAGTTGGCGGACCGTACCACGGTTGAGCTCGTTATTAATTGTTTGATGATTAACTCCTAATTGGCGACCAATTGCGCGATTGGAAAGTCCTTGCGACTTTAAAGTCGCAATCATCACACGTTCTTCTTTAGTAAGATGAGCATTCTTTTTATGAGTAGTCAATAAACTAGTAGACATGGTATCATTTAAGTGCGTCATTTGACGGACATCCTTTCATATAGGTTTGGTTCACTTAATATGATACCTGATGTCACGCCGAATGGCGTTTTTTATTTACCACCAACTGGGTGGCTAACTTCATTCTATAATCCACCTTTAGTTTTAAACTCCTTTATTTTGCCAAAAATTTCTTCTGCTAAAAACGCTATATACAAAAGTCATTAATTACTTTACTAAGTTGTGTTTTAACCTTGTTAAAATCTTCTAGTCGCAATTTATCCATTGGTAAGGAACGCACTCTTTCACGAGAATAACAATGGATTTGTGTTGCATTTACTCGACCATATATATTTGCATAGCCCTGTAAATTAACGTAACCATTAAAATAAGTCCCACCAGAAGTGATTGGTGCTACCATAAGATAATTTGTATTGCGATTATATCGATCGTTAGAAATAATTACCGCTGGATGAATACCTTCCATCTCAGTATCTATAGCCGGACTAAAATCCATGTAAATAATATCTCCCTGTTTATACTGTACTTTACTCATAATATTTACCTCCGTTAGCTAAAAAGACGATCGTTTTGAATGACGACCGCCTTTTTTCTTTTCTTGTTTATCAATTTTGCGTTTCTCTATAATACTGCCAATCAACGCTACAAATAGTACCACTGTATCAAATATAATGAATCGCATTTTCTCTAAATCCTTCCCATTAATTTCAAAACACCTTGTCGAAATTCATTAAAAAATTTTCGATCCTTACATGTTAGCTCCGTTGGTGACGTATCCACTCCACAGCCACCTGACATGAACTTAGTTAATAAATCTCTTCGTATTTCATAGATCGCCTCACTTCTATCAAGTCCATCTGTTAAAAAGTCTAGCCATTCTACTCGACATGGAACAGCTCTAATTGCTCCGTTTGGTGCAACTATTACCATATATTCCAAACCATTGTTATCATGAGCAAATTGTCCTCGTACACCCAATTCATTACACATAATCTCGAAAAAATTATATTCTTCTTGAATTAATCTTCCTCTGTTCATAACATTTCCTCCTAAATCGAATTTATTTTTAAAATCAAAAAGCACCATGAAAATTACTTCACGGTGCTACCATTATTACCAATCAAGGCTTTTATTTATAAAATTTTACTGTATCTTCTTCAAAGTAATCTTTCCACGCCGATAGCAAATCATTGTAGTTTACTACTAAGAATTTCTCCAACCTTTTTATCTCTTTTTTTGAAAGACCTAGTTTATCATCAGCTAGTTTAACACTTCCATCTTGGAGTAACCAAAATTTTGCCGAAACAGGTGAAGGACGTTTAACTGCTACATGGACATGTGCGGGTTCATTACCTTCGTTCGACCAAAAATAAATACAATAACCTAAAAAATTAATTAGATTCGGCAACTTTTTCACCTGTTTCTTTTGCCATCTCCATAATCAACTCTTGATTATTATTAAGGATTCGCTCTAAGTTCTGTTCTTCTTTTGACGTGTAACCATCACTAAATAGTTTTTTTTGTGTTGGCAATGTATAACGCGCCTCCTTAAATCCATAATCTGTTGGTTGTTCGAAATTTACATGAACAGAGCCATCGTTCTTTACATCAGAGTAAGTAATGATTAAATGTTCTGGAAAAGTTGCATATGGATATAACATTATTTTCACCTCGTTTACTCAATCATTAGTTCTACTACTTATTATATATTCTAAAGCTTAAAAAGAAAAATTATTTCTTTATTCTATTGTACCAATTTTGCTATTGCCTTTTACTACCATTCCATGTTTTTTAACTCTTCCCAATTACATTCGTCATCATACCATTCGACAAGTTGAGTTATCATATTTTTGATTATTTCTTCTTCGCCACCATTATCCCAATATTTATCAAATTGATCTTGAGTCCAACCAAATTCTGACTGGCGCCATTCTAATTCCGCATCATATTCGTCTGCTTGGTAACCAGGTGAATAGTAATAATCTAATTCTTCGGTGCCTCGCTTCATATGTACAATTAATTCACCGGCAAGATTTTCTTCGGTGCCTAACAATTTTGTCGATAATTTCTTTTCTACTAAACCATTCATGTTAATTTCCTCCTACATAATAAAGACTTCATTTGAATGCTGCCTAGTTTTCTCACTAAACATAATTCAAATGAAGTCCTTTAACTTCTATTAAAAATTCTTTTCCCACATGCTAGTTCAAAAAATCTTTAACGTTAATTCCAACGGTCGTATTATCTTTCCAATCGCCATTTTCGTCAAAGAATTTTTCTTGGGTGTGCTTTACATATTCAACGACTCCATTCCAAATTTCGCCGTCTGGATCATTTTCACTTGCTGCAAAGTGTACAACTTTTGCATAAGCAAGACGTACTGCATTATTATAAGTCGATAATTTTTCTTCTACATCATCAACATGACCATTAACCTTATAGTCCACCCAATGTTCCGCTTCAGTGTTAGCTTCTGGGGCGCTATAGTAAACTAAACCATTTTTGTTACTGAAATCTGTCATCTTTTTCTTGCTATCATCAACAATTACTTCTTGCTTTGTTAGTAAGTCGGTTACTTTAATCATGATGCTTCCTCCGTTTGTTCGTTATTACTAATATTTTACCAAACTCAAAATTGCTACAAAAATTTCTTTTTCTGTTAAATATTCCATACTACAAATCCTTGAGAGCGTCTATTAAATCAGAGTCTTCATCGAAAATTTTATCTATCATTTTCTGTGTATCTTTACTTATACTTTCTTTCTTTTTAAATGTTATTACTCGACCATCGGAAGAAATATCTTTTTCATATTCGTCACCTGGTTGAGCGTGCATTTTTTCTTTGTCACTCTTGGTCAATCGTAAGCCAAATGAATTTCCAGATTTAAAAAATTTTGAGTTTTCATGAATTTCTTGCATAATATCACCTCGTAATTACATTATAGTATATTGGTGATTACAATTTCTCCAATTCTTACTTTTGTAAAAGGCGTGTTTTATCTAATAGTGAAAACAATATAATTGCTTATTAGTTAATTCGTGACCATAAGCAAAAGCATCGTAAGTTTCTTCAGGGACAATTGGTTCTTCATCATAGACAAACAATTGTAAATCTGCATCTCCATCTCCATTTTCATGTTCGTCGTACCAATCGACGGCTTCCCACTCATCATTTGATGCAAATAATTCATTGCCTAGCCAATCACAAACTGAATAATACTTTCTCATGATAATTTCCTCCAATTCTTACCTTTGTGAAAGACGTGTTTTATCTAATAGTGAAAACAATATAATTGCTTATTAGTTAATTCGTGACCATAAGCAAAAGCATCGTAAGTTTCTTCAGGGACAATTGGTTCTTCATCATAGACAAACAATTGTAAATCTGCATCTCCATCTCCATTTTCATGTTCGTCGTACCAATCGATGGCTTCCCACTCATCATTTGATGCAAATAATTCATTGCCTAGCCAATCACAAACTGAATAATACTTTCTCATGATAATTTCCTCCAAATTCACTCGTAATCTTAAGCTGCCTTTTCTGCATAATTGATAATTTCTTTCACCATATCTAGGTAATCTTCAGATAACGTTGTTCCCTCTGGTATCCAGATTGGATAATCAAAGCTCGTTATCTCTTCATCAATATCAAGAACGGCTTCAACAGGACAATGATAGTTAGCTTCTTCTAACTCATTATGAACTAACTGAACACGTTTACTCGTTGCTCTGATATTCAATTCTTGAAGCATAATTTTAATGGCCAGTTTTGACGCCTGGCCGTACAACGCAAACTCATCATTTCTCCAATAATTATCCGTAATTAACTTTTTATTCTTGGCAATTGTTTCAGAAACGGTCTTAATAGTATTTGCCATGTTTAATAATGCTAATTTTTCTTTTTCGATCGTCTTAGTGTTCATCTTAATTTCCTCCTACATAATAAAGACTTCATTTGAATGCTGCCCTAAACATAATTCAAATGAAGTCTTTTAACTTCTATTAAAATTTCTTTTGCAAAAGACGTTTCAAAAAAAAGACCACCGTTGATATAAATTAGTGGTGGTCTTGCCCCTTTTTTCGACTTAATCGTGTAACTCATAATTCATTCCAAACCTTGTCGAAATCTTCATCTTCATCATTTTCTCGTTCTTTAATCTGCTTATTCACACCTTGGTTAACCAGAAAAAGAGTTTCCTGAATAGCCTTCCAATCATCTTCGCCAACTACGACGGCCCCTTTTTCTCCATCTTTCGTTGGTTTTACCATGACTGGCTGCTTGTCGTCGTTTACTTTCTTTATGAGCTTAAAAAATTCTTTTCGCCCTTGAGTTGGCGTTATTACATTGTCCATCGTATTTCCCTCCTGTACATTATCAAGTACATACATTATCTCATATGTACAAGATGACGTACAGCACATTAACTCTAGTTATTGTCCATTCTCAAAAAATCTATTTTTCCTGTTGCTACGCGACTTCCTCGATTTCACCTAATAGCTTAATTTCATAGTCAATGAAATCTTGATTTTGTAGCTCTCCAATAATAAGGGCATCTACATCTTCTGGCTCCATATCCATAATTTCTTCCAAACAATCCAATTCTGAACTATAGCTTTCTGGGAAGCGTTCCATTAGTAACGATACTAAATCATAGCGATTAACAATTACTTGGTATACAGAATTGTCGTCACGATCAATTGCAATTAACTTCATTATAATTTCCTCCAATTTTTAACTTTTCTAAAAGATATGTTTTATCTACATCCAGTCGTATCCTTTTCGTTTACAATAACTACTACGATTATCTCGCAATGTCTGATCACAATCTAATCCACGAGGATGTTTTTCATCTTCCTCGAATGCGTTCATCCAAATAGTGTTTTGACCCTCGCCAGCTAAATAATATTGTGGGTTAAGACCATATAGTTTACGTAATTGACACCACCGGTCATTGCAATGTGGCTGCCGACTAATATTTTCGTACCCGTAAGTTTTTTCGTGCATACGATGTACAATCTTTTTGTAACGAGAATATTGTTTGCTCATAATAATTTTCTCCACCTTTTACTTTTTCTAAAATATCCGTTTCGCAAATTAAGCAATTTCCTCCCAAGTGGACCAATCATCATAAAAATCAACAATGCCATCAACATAGTTGTCAATTTCTTTATCCTCGCCGCCGTTTTCCCAATAGTCGTCAAATTTTTCTTGCGTCCAATGCTCGTTGTCTAGGTAGTAGTCAATTGCCGACTCGTAAACAACGTCTGACAATCCACATTCAGCGATAAGGAGTTGTTTTTCTTCTTCCCCACGCTCTAATGTAAGAATTACCTCTCCAATTCCTGTTTCTACTAAACTTACTAATTCTGTGTGTAATTTTGTTCCGATCATGATAATTTCCTCCAATTTATACCTTTCTCTAATAGTCATTCATTAATTCATCAATACTACTTTCAACGCATTCAATAATTGCCGTTACAATGTATATACCGTTATCTTCAATACAAATTGGGACCCATTCCGCGACCGCAACAATTCGCTCATCACTTACGGGGATACCTTCTTCATTTAACTCGTCTACAATCATTCCCTCAAAATCGTCAATCGTGACATCGTCATCATTCTTACCTTCACCAAATTCTTTGAGTGCTGTTTGTGCTTGAAGTAGTGCTTCTGCTAATTGTTCTTGAATTTCAACCTTAACCATGTTAATTTCCTCCAATTCGTACCTATGCTAAAGTATCTGTTTTACCCACCAATAAACAAAACTACTTTACCTGTCGAAAGGGTTAATTTCTCGTCATCGCCATAGCCTTGCCACACATCGTCTATTGATGGGAATACTTCTAACAAGCCGTCATCATGAAACTCTTTAATGCTTTCGTAGCTTGTATGGTTGCTATTATCAATAATTTCTTGGATTTCTTTTGGCGTTAACTCACTCAATAAAGTTTCCATTTTATTCATTTCTCCAATATTTATTTTAATGATTGCCTTATCTTGGTAATTTTCTTTTGTCAGGAGCTTATTTACTTGGAACATTAATACCATTTGTAGACAAAAAATCGCATGAAAAATCACTTATAGACTCTACTTCATCTGTGCCTAACAATTCTTTAATTTCCTCCGCATTCTGTTTATAAATTTTCTTTACTTGTTTAATAATCTTCTTAGAGTGCAACATTGAACTTAACAACCACTGATCATATTCTTCATACGAACCCCAAATATCTCGAATTTGTTGGTCAAAAGCTTCATTAGCTTGTCCATTCAACGAAATATTAATGTCCCATAACCAATCGTTTAATACATAACCAATAAAAGCATTTTTAATATTTTCTTCAGAATTAAAACCATTTAGTGCTGCATCAATATATTTTTCTGCCTTTGCGTCCCAAAATGCTTCATGTGCTTTTGCGAATAAAGATTTTATTTGTGTTTCCATTTTTCTCCACACTCCTAAATTTATTTTCTAATATCAAATACGATGGAATTTTTCTCCATATTGTCCAAACCGACTAAGTATTGCCAATCTGGATTAATTTTTACTACATTCATCGACTTATCAAAGTAACAATAATCGCCTTGACTTTCCTCAAACTTAATCATGTCTTTCCCATTCATCCAAATTGGCTCCATCTTACTCATCCTCCAATATTTTCTTTTTCTTCTAACTGTTCTACTTTGTATCCAACATTTTCTAACGCTTCAATTGCCTCGGTTAAAGTCATTTCAACGCCAACGCCCCATGACTCGCCCCATTTAATTAATTCTTGTTCATTAACTCGTTCTCTAAATCCGTCACCAGTGTCAATTAAAAATCGCATTGTGTTACCTCTTAATAGTGAATTTATTTTTAATCGTCGTTTGTAAAATTAAGTTAGAAAAAGTAAAAAGCCATTTGTGATAGACTTTTGAATATTCCTAATCAAAAGAAAGGCAATCACAAATGACCTATAAACATCTTACCACACGTGAATTAACTCTCATAGCTGATTTTTGGTATCAAGGTACTAAAGCTTATCGGGCTGCTAAATTACTTCAGCGTAGTCAAGAAACCATCTATCGTGTTTATCGTTTCCTCAACGACGGTAAAACCATCGACCAATATCTTCAGACTTATCAGCGACATAAGCGTCGTTGTGGTCGGAAGCAGACCCAACTGCCAACTATCGAAGTTAACTATATCCATGCGCAAATCAAGGCAGGTTGGACTCCTGATACTATTATTGGTCGTCATGAACACCCAATTAGCTGCAGTATGCGCACCCTTTATCGCATGTTTGCCCGCAATCAGTATGGCTTTTCCGTTAAACAGCTACCGATGAAAGGAAAACGCCATCCCAATGGCTATGTGGAACATCGTGGTAAAGCTGGCCAATTAGGACGCAGTATCTATCAACGATATCGTGATTTTCCGCATTACCAACATGAATTTGGGCACTTTGAAGCTGATACAGTTCAAGGTAAAGCTCACCGCGGAGCGGTAATGACGCTAGTAGAGCGACAATCCAAAGTAATGATTGTCCTTAATATTCATCATAAAACAGACGAAGCAGTGAATTGCCAGCTTGATCAATGGCTCGCTAAACTGCCACGTCACTTTGTTAAATCAATTACTTTTGATAACGGGAAAGAATTTGCTGGATGGCGAGAAATAGCCAATAAGTATGATCTTCACACCTATTTTGCGGAAGTCGGTGCTCCCAATCAACGAGGGTTAAACGAAAATAATAACGGCCTCTTGCGTCGTGATGGTCTTAGTAAAAAGCTAGATTTTCGCGATTTACCAGACGAACTAGTCACTCAGCTAATGCATCGTCGCAACAATATCCCACGAAAATCTCTAAATTATCGTACACCATTAGAAGTATTCTTGAGTCATGTCACAGAAGAACAACTTTCACCTTTTTTCTAATTTAAATTGACATTTCAGGAATAGTGTATTTGATATGAGATTTTCTTTGTTAGCAAACTAAAACATTATCAATATAATCTAGTTCAATTTCACCTGGCTCTGTTTCATTAGGGTAATCAGCATCGCCAATTGATTCTGCGCTATAATGTCCTATAAGTTCCATTCCGAATAATTCAAATTTGAACTCAACATATTCTCCAATTGGTAAGTCACTATCATGATCCTCATTTAATTTCTCCCAAAATTCTACATTGAACTCATCAATATTTTTCTCCGTGACAATTCCGCGACTTTTCTCAATAACCAAATCATTCCAGCACATTTTTGATTTCCTCCTAAAATTACTTTTAACCCCAACCCCAGTCGGTAGTAACCACCTGATCGCCCTCGGTGCGATAAATGCAACTTTCATCACCGCTTTCAACCAATGCCTCTCCCAAGGCTTCTAAATCAATATAGTCAATAGGATTTGGGGCGCCGTTGTAATCTTGCTTGTCAAGATGGTTGTCAAGATACCAACCCTCTGTTAATTCGTAATAAGCGAAGTCTTCCAACGTGTCATATACACTCAAATTGCTTTCTTGCCATTCGCCTTTACCGAATACATCTAATAGTTCTTGTGCTAGTTCTGGCTTGTCCGCTTTTAACTCTGCAAAACTGTTGTAAAGTGTCATCTTAAATTTCCTCCTAAAATTTCTTTACATAAGAACTGAATCAACTTCTACTGGGATAATATCTAGGCATGATGTGGTACCATTTTCTCCATCAAAGCGAACACGGGTTCCGTATTCTTCCGTCCAGTAAAATTCTTTTTCTCCAGTGATATTCTTGAAAAGTCGTTCACCTGCTGTTTGCGCATTTTCAAAACAGCTATATAAACCAACTGGCGCAGGTACATTACTATCATTTTCATTTTCTCGGTAGATTAATTCATAAATTGTCATTTCAACTTCCTCCTAAAAACTCTTTGCTAGGCCACCAATTCAACTTCATAATCGTGACCTTGATAGTTTTCAATTGCTTCGATAGCTTCGTTCACCCCCATATCACAATCGGTATCGACTAATTCTTGTGCCCAACGAATTAAATTCTTCTTTGTTTCGTGCCACCAGTAATCTGATTGTTCTAAATCCTTGACCAAAAATAACATTCTAATTTCCTCCCATTCACAAATGCCGTCATATCAACGTTTCTAGCACCTAAATTTCTTTCTAAATTACGTGTTTTATCATCTAAGCAAATTGACCTAAAACCTTTGTCTGCTCTTCTTTACTTATTCCTAATTCATATTGAGTGTAGTCATTAAATACACCATTGTCTGCACTATCCTTTAACGCCTCAAGAACGACAGTCGCTTCAAGTGGTGATAATTTCCGCCCGTTAATAATAATTTCTTCGTTGTATAATTTCATGTTAATTTTCTCCACCTTTTACTTTTTCTAAAATATATGTTTTACCAATGGCTCAATTCTTCTAAATCGGAATAATCATTTTTAAGAATTTTATCAATAGTAGTATCAACTGCTGGCTCATAAAACGATACAAACCATTTCCCATCTTCTTTACCAAAATAGTTCACAATCGTTTCGTTGTTTTGAGGATCAATATTAAAGTGCTTGAAAACTCGGTTAACCACAATTTTTTCAAACAGATCGATATATTCTTGCTGATACTTTTCTGAATACTCTACTTCGTTATAAGCGTCGAACTGTAAACATTCCACGCCCGCCCTATCTAATTTATTCAAAACTGATAACTTTTTCGCTGTTAAAATTTCCATGATAATTTCCTCCACACTCCTAAAATATGTTTTCGTTCTGGTTTTATTACTAAAATTTCTTTTCTCTAATACAAGTAATCACGGTATTCAACCGAATCATCATTAATCAAATCTAAGTCAATATTCCCATTTTCGTCAGTTGCACCTTCGATAATTTTTACTTTATTTTCTCGGTATGCTAGTTTTAACACTTTAATCCAATGCTTCGGATGAAGTGCTTCATCCAATAATCTTTCGCTGTACAGATCAATAGGTGCCTTTTCATCAACCGTATGGTAAACAGTGTCTAATTCATAATCAAAAGCATTGCCCTGTTCCACTGGATTACTGAACAAGTCGAAATAAAAGTCCCATAGTACACACGCAATAAATTCTCCCTTAATAGTCTTTTTTGCACGGTACTTATCAGCATAATGTGTAAGCACTGAATCAAATGTAACCCCTGCACTAATGAATTTTCTCCGTTGTTCTGGTGTTGCATCATGCCAAGCCTTACTCTTAACTAATTCATTAACACTAAATGGTAGTAAATTTACATCAATCATCATTTCCTCCACACTCCTAAATTTTCTCTCTACACCAACCAATTAAAACGGGACTTCATTGGTTTCATAGTCCCAATTACGACGATCAAATTCCTCCATAATGGACTCGGTGTCGTCCCAAACGTAACTGCTGAGAAATTCCTCTAAATCAGTAATTCCCCACCATTCATTAACAATCTCCATTAACTTTTCTTTATCAAACACGGCCTCACAACCAATGCTTCCCTCAACACCTGTTTGATAATCCATGACAACTTCACTCATAGCCAATTCCTCAACTTTCCGTATATGATTTTATGTAAACTATATTTACTTAAATTTCTTTTTAGAATGTCCGTAACGGGGTAACTAATCCAATTCCACCATTTTCTCGTGTGAAAGTGAAAGGTCGTAAGGTACCATTAAACGAGAACTTCAAGAACTCTGTATTCTCGCATTTCTGTAATTCACTAATAAGTAGCTTCACATTGAAGTCAATTTCAAAATTCAGTCCCTTGTTATTCTCGACCTTGTGATTATCACCGATGAACAAATTGCGGTGCTTAATTTCTTGAATGTCATCACCAACGCCAATAACAACTTTGGAATTATCTTGAATTTCAAGATGAACATCGTAAAGTCCCTTTGTATTGGTCTTTTCCTTCAATGCTTTCAGAATAGGCAATAATTCTTTCTTCCGTGTTTCAAATTCAAACCGAGCATTATCTGGAATGAGAAAATCTAATTCCGGGTAGAATGCATTGAACCGTGTAAAAGTATCGTTGTCTGAATTGTCATCAATAAATGTTTCCTCATTACCGTCTAAGATTGCGACCTTGCCAGTGGGTTTATTATTTTTTCCGAACTCTGGAGTAATGAATAAGTGAGTACCATGTTTCGTCGGTGTCTTAGATAAATTCTTTGCAAACTTACCATCAATCAAAAATTCTTTTCCAACTAACTCATCGCTAGTGCTTGCTGCAACCTTTTGTTGCGTCAAAATATGAGAATCGGTTGCCTCAATAGTTAATTCATTCTCGTGAATTTCAACGTGAACATACTGTAATACCGGCCGTGAATCTGTTCGTGCCGTTGCTACGGCAACAAACTTTAGTGCCTTCAAAAATTCTTTTGCGTTCACAATAATTGCTTCGTTTACGTTACTAGTTGCTACGTTATTTAATAGTGTTTGTGTATTCATGTTAATTACCTCTTAATAGTGAATTTATTTTTAATAGTGTTTTTGTTATGATAATTTCTTTACTCAAATACCCAAGTCATTGTCTGGATCAATTACTTTATATTTCCATTTTCGGCTATCAAAGAAGTCGGCGATTGCATAGGCTCCGTCCCAATCATAGCCACTACGTACAAATTCTTTCCAGCTTATGCCCCATGCTTGTTGCAAGCATTTAATCAGTCTTTTCTTGTTAAAAAGGTAATACCCATTTTCGCTAAAATTCATCTTCATTATAATTTCCTCCAATTTGTAAATACTGTTATATCAACGTTTCTAGCACATAAATTTCTTTATAAAAGACATATTTTATCTAATCTTCTGCTTCGCTCAGTAATTCGTTTAGATTAATTCCAAATGTTATCCCTGGTTCCAAAGTATCAATTTCTTGCTCCCAAATTTCGATACTATTATTTAATTCTTGCCCAAAATCTACTGCGCTATATTCGTTGAATTGTAGATATTGAACTAATAATTTCTTTGCCTTGTCTAACGTGGTTGCTGTAGTAATGTAATCAGTCGGTTCCTGCCAAAACTCTTGATGATCGACAATAACAACAACATAAACTTTTTTATTTTCCATTTTAATTTCCTCGCTTTTCCAAAAATTCTTTTCGCTTCTACCTATGGAAATATCTAATTTTGTTAATCGTTTTTATGCTTCGACGATTTTCAGACCGTAACTCTCAACCCAACCAAAGTCAGTAAGACGCTTCATCATTTCATTTGCCGCATCAAGGCTGTAAAATTTATTCCAACGATCATAGCTTAATTTTGTGTAGCGTGGAGTTACCTTTACTCCGATTTTGTCGCCGTCTGAAATTACCCACTTCCTTGGCTTGACACGTTTTTCTCCAACCAGCACCTTAAATGTTTCCTCGTTTCGCTCTACTACAAACCATTCTTTATACCAGGCATCCTCTGGGTTATTGGACTTAGCTTTTTCAGGATCACGGTATCGCAATTTATTATTCTGAGATAACCAAGTTAATCGCTTGCTCATTGTACTGGAGCTACTAAATCTTAAACTGCCATTAAGTGCGCCATCAGCAAAATCAAAAACGCCCTTTTTAAATTCCTCGGG
The DNA here is from genome assembly GCF_034259105.1 of Limosilactobacillus reuteri. Lineage (NCBI taxonomy): Bacteria > Bacillati > Bacillota > Bacilli > Lactobacillales > Lactobacillaceae > Limosilactobacillus > Limosilactobacillus reuteri. The sequence goes on from NZ_CP139476.1 coordinate 45,967, forward strand.
CGTCTTATAAGTATTCGTGTAATCCTCAACAACACGGCGATCAAACATATCGAAACAATTACTCGAACGATAGCGTCCAGTAATCGTCATGGCTTTGCGGTTGATCTTAAAACTTAATACAGTATCGTAACTCATCTTAATTTCCTCCGTTTATCTAAAAATTCTTTTCGCTTCTACCAATTAGGAAAAACATATTTTTCTTTAACAATAGTTGTTTGACTAACGGGCATCGCCCCTGCTATGCCAACTAATTCATGCTTTTCTACACTTTCACCATCTTCTTGTGGATAGGCGAACATTTGAATATCATCTAATTCTTCATCTGTTAATTGTTCCCAATATTCAAGCATTTCATTTTCATCGTAAAACCCTTCAAGCTCATTACCCATCCAATCGCAAACACTGAAATACCAGGATTTACGAATTAGCTCACCATCAAAGTAGTCGTCTGGCTTAATCCATTTGAAAGTAACTGGATAGTTTTCTCGGCGATAGTGTAATTTCTTCATGATAATTTCCTCCTTGATAATTTCTTTTCTAGTTGACTTTGGTTAATTCAATTTCTCCATTGGCCGCCGCTTCAATAATCCACGGATAATTTTCAAGTAATACACGGCCACGGATATGGTCAACACCGCCTCCATGTGTTCCCTTGTAATCAACTCGGTATAATTTTGTTTTGAAGATACGCATTTTTATTTCCTCCGTTCTATGAAAAATTATTTTTGTTCAATACCTTTGAGTTGACGAATAATTTTCGCTTCACTCATTATTACCTTGTAATTTGAGTCGGCTTCTTGTGCTGAATGTACCCAGCCCCCAAAGCATACAAGTGCGATAATAGCAAGCATTACAATTGCAATATTTTTCTTCATGGTTATTTGTCCTCCGAGTGGGTGTATTGTGTGGTTTACAGGTATTCATTCTTAAATTCTTCGATAATTTTGCTTGCATGATTGTTAAGCATTTCTTGATATTGATATTCATTCATGCTTGCTAGATTGCCCACCCCATTAAAGTAGATATATGGATCAAGCCAGTTTTGAATTTCACCAAAGAAAGTTGCACGTGCGATTTCAGTTTTATCCGTGAACATGGTATCGAAAAAGTCATCATCAAAATCATATACATCCTCGCAGCCGGTTGCTTCACGATCGTCTAGGTCTTTATATACATCCTCGATAGTTTCATAGTCTTCTAGTGCCTCGGCTAATTCATTTAACCGATACATGCTATCATCTTCACTGATTGTGAATGGTGCTTCGTAATCACTAATGAACCATTCATCGTGATAACCGTGCTTACTGTCACCGCCTAAGTCTAGCTTGTCCAAAATGTCCTTGTTTACGTCATCAACTGGTAACGTTGTCCATTGTCCGTTGAGTTCGCCATCGTTGTACTTTGCCAAGTTTGAAACAAATACGTTAATTTTCATGATATTTACCCCTTTTTATTTACCTAAAGTCTATTATTTAGCTTAATTAATAGTGTAAGATTACATTAGTTTAATAGGTTCGTCAATAGTGCCCGTAAAAGTGGAAGGGTCACTGTAATAACAATAACTGCAATGAATAGTGCCAAAATGCTGTACTTTTTAAACTTGATTAACTTTTCGCTATCCCGTTCTAATTGCTTAATGTATTCAGGATCAACTAACTTGTAATCCTGTTCAGCGTATTTTTGTAGTTCCTTTTGTGACATCATAATTATCAAAACCTTTCTAATGTGTTTCAGCGGTTATTATTAATCGCTTTATATAGAGTCTTATCGTGTTGATAAGGCTCTCTAAAAACAATTAATAGCGTCTTTTTCACTTTCACAGGCTTAAACCAAGGAATATTAGCAAGTTCCTGCTGGTAGTATCACGGCGCCTTTATCTACTATTGATTAGGCGGTTGACGTGGAATCACCTACCCCTACCGTACCGGGTTATTTACCAACTTTTGATATTGCGGAGTTGTTCTCAGTTCTACTGAAAGATTGAACCGCCGTTATTAAGTTTTCAAAGTTCAGCATATGTTGGTTTGAAAGTGATTGAGTATGCTCTCGCTCACACTATCCGCCACCTTAACCCGCTATCTAATGGTAGTTATGGCATTATCCTACCCCTACTCATACGAACTATGTGTATCCCGTCGATACGGTTTATAGATTTAAGATTAAGCCTGTTTAGCCCGTTGACTTATGCGACTTACTAACGTTTTTTGAATTGGTAACTTTCCAATTAATTTGAACAAATTTATATTATAGCGTGAACGCTATATATAAACAACCTATTTTTTATTAATCACTCAAGGCTTGTGATTGCTTGTTACTTGATTGTGACTTTTATTATAGCGTGAACGCTATAATTTGTCAAGAAGTAAATTTGATCATTTTTGAAAACCTATGCTAGTTCGGTGACTGCTATTTTTGTTTTCATTAATCAACTTTACGGCTTTTATTATAGCGTGAACACTATAATTTGTCAATACCTTTTTCAAATTAATTTTTGAAATGTTTAATATTGAATTATTGCCGTTGTCTAATTGACGATTTTAATTATATAGTGTGAACGCTATAAAGTCAAGAAGTAATTTTAAAATAAAAAAACAATAGCATTTTGCCGCTATTGTTTTAGATCCTTTAAGCGTTGTTCTATATCGGAATGTAATGCTTTTAAGTCGTTTATATATTGTGTACGATTTTCATTTATTGCTTTTGCGCCTTTTGTATTTCCTTTAAGGTTTATTAAAACAAAAGAACGCGCCGCCCTTTTCTTTTGATTATAAGTAACATTTAACGGATTTTTTGCGTTCCAGTTGCTAACTGCTTTTAATTGCGCTCTACTTGTTTTATTTTCCATTCTTTCGCCTCTTTTCGTTATAAAGTACACGTTATAATTATTATAACATACTTACAACCCTAACAGAATAGAAAATAGCACCCTTTTTTATTTCTATATAATGAAAGAAAAAATCTACTGAAGAAGATTTAATTTTCTTAAAAAATTTAATTGATAATAAATGGTGGATTATAGAATGAAGTTAGCCACCCAGTTGGTGGTAAATAAAAAACGCCATTCGGCGTGACATCAGGTATCATATTAAGTGAACCAAACCTATATGAAAGGATGTCCGTCAAATGACGCACTTAAATGATACCATGTCTACTAGTTTATTGACTACTCATAAAAAGAATGCTCATCTTACTAAAGAAGAACGTGTGATGATTGCGACTTTAAAGTCGCAAGGACTTTCCAATCGCGCAATTGGTCGCCAATTAGGAGTTAATCATCAAACAATTAATAACGAGCTCAACCGTGGTACGGTCCGCCAACTTCGTCGTCAAAAATCTAATGGTAAGATTTACGAATATTCTTACTACATCTATAGTTATGAAGCTGGTCAGGCCACATATCTTGAACATCACCGCCATTCTGGTCGTCGTCGCTTATATTATTCTTCAAAGCAATTTTTACGATTAGCTGATCAGCTAATGCTTGGTGAGTTTGACGACCACCATTACTCCCCACAAGCGGTTATTTATAAGGCTCGAGATTTAATGAATGATGGCACCCTGATCCCAAAGTCGGTTGTAACTTTATATCAATGGATTAATGAGGGTGTGCTTCGTACGTCCAATTTAGACCTCTTTGAAAAACCTAAACGTAAGCATCATCGAACTCATCCGCAAGCTAAAAGGTGCTTAGGGCCTAATATTGCTCAACGACCTCAAACTGCGGACCAACGGTCCGAAATTGGCCATTGGGAACTAGATACAGTTCAGGGACAGAAAAACGGTAATGACAGTGTTGTACTAGTAATGACTGATCGCCTTTCACGAGTTAATATCACGAGTAAAATTGCTGGTAAAACTGCGCATGCAGTAAATCAGTTCTTTATAAATTTACGCCAGAAAATGGGCACAGATGCTTACTATCGCATCTTTAAGACAATAACCTCTGACAACGGTTCAGAATTTAGTGAGTTAACACAAGTTCACGATCATGTTTTCTATGCTGATCCGTATTCCCCTTGGGAACGTGGATCCAATGAGATCAATAACCGGTTTCTCCGCAAGGAGATTACCAAAGGTGAAGCTATAAATAACTATAGTAGTGCTCAGATCATAGCGACTAATGATTGGATGAATCACTATCCACGAGCTATGTTTAATGGACATTCGTCAATGGATATCTATCGTAAGGCCTTCTACCAAGAGATATCACAGCTCCATCAACCAATAATCAATTGGTCAGTATTATTTATTTGAGTCCAGTGGCTAACTTATTCTTGAAATTTAGGATTGATAATAAATTACTGGAATTAAAAAATAAAGATAATAATTATATAGGGTAACACATTAATGTATAGCGTGTTGCCCTTTTATGTTGCGATTATATGTTAGCGCTTACATAATGATCTATGTAGTGTAGTAGTGTATAGGTAGTAGAGTGTATGATGATCTATGTAGTAGAGTGTATGATGATCTATGTAGCGTGTATGATGATCTATAGATGTATATAGTGATATGTATAGATGTATTGAGTGAGTAAGTGAGTAAGTGAGTAAGTGAGTGAGTGAGTGAGTGAGGTGTATTTGATATATATGATAATGTTTTCATATGTTGTTATGATGGATCAAGTGAATAGTATGGTATTGATATGTATGTTAGTTAGGTAAACGGTTATTTATTATATTAGGGTGTGGATTGGGCTATTAAGTGAGTGAATTTATTGGTGTGTTTGTTTGGTGAGTGGTCGGGTGGTCGGGTGGTATGGTGAGAAGCGTGTAGCGTGTTTTATTGGGGGTTTTATTGGGGGTTTGTTTGGGTTGTTATGTTAGGTTGTTAAGGTGTAAAGTGGTGTGGTGGTGTGAGTTGGGTGAAGAATTGTGAAGTATTGTGAAGTTAGTAGATTATTATATATGAAAAATTTTTCATGTAAGATTGAAACCCATTTCACTAATTTAATAAAAAACGATCATAACAGTTGAAACAAAATAATATAAAATATATTAATAAACACTTGACAATATAACATTTTTATGCAGTTATAAATTTGCAACCCTTATTTACTTACTAATTAAAAGTTAAATAGCTATATATCAAATAACATCTATTATTTGATATATTTTGGTATAGACCACAGCGGGGGTTATTTTACTCAAAACGCCTAAAATATAGGGCGCAATTCTGTATCAGTTGCTTATTCCACACACCACAAAACAATATCAATCCATTTCGAATTAATATCACTTCGCCTTAAACCACATCTGAATCCTTTCCTATTTATAAAATTACTCCCAAAATTCGGCAACCATTTATCAAAATTTTCAAAATCACGAAAATGTCACCTTAGGTTTTCATACTATTCTTTTCATAAAATCGCCTGTATTTTCATAAAGTCTATCCAAGTTTTCATAGAAATATGGCAACCATTTTCACAATTTCACATTACTCTATCCTCACTAAATAGATTTTTGTGAATTTTTCTTCACTAACTTATTATCGCTCGAATTATTGACTAAATTTTCATCACAAGCCTTATGAAAACACTCCATTTTCATAAAATTACACCATTATTCTCTACACCATATTTCGTGTTAGTACGGGGTATATTTACTCTATTTAGAGGTACTTTATATTTGGCAACCATCACAAAGAGGACAATATACCTTTATTTGTCTTATTATTTTTCATATATTTTCTCTAAATTTTACTTTTTACTTCTTCATTACCTGAATAAAATGCCTAAAAATTTGGTTTAATACGAATGACTACTTTTAGCTTGTTTATCTCACTTTTGCCTTCTATTTTGTGAATCACAAAAAGCTATTAAAACATTCCCATTTTTATGTAGCTAACACTAGACAGTATTTTTATCACACCAAAATAACAAACACCTTATTTAAGGTTTCACCCACTAAAAAGGGAATCCGTATTAAAACACATCTTTGATAATACTCAAATTATTAATAAGCCACAGTAATAGGGTAGAAAAATAAGCTTTTCAATATCGAGATTGTGAATTTTCACTTTCGTTGTAAATCATTTTTGACCTATTTTTACCCCTATATCATTCAGAGAAAAACGTAGCTCAGCTCCCTATTCTATATACTTAAGATACGATTACCTTAAAAACACAAAACTATCATAAGCCACATAAAACATTGAAAATTTTAAACAAAAAACAGCGATAGCAAATAAATACCACCGCTGAAATAGTTACGGATTACTTATGTAACCACTTACTAATCTTTTTAATTAAATGTTTAACGTGCTTATTAGGCACGAACAATATTATTAAGCACCAATGCGACACAAGGAGTTACCTCCTCTCTGCACTAGTCGGGTTTCCTACGCCCGCTCAAATGTGCTTTTCAATTGTATCATATTAATTTCATGTTATAATATATATAACAATATTATTAAGCCGTGTGTATCGTGGGTGCTTCCTAACTCACGGATCGGTTTAACGTGGGGTACCTGAAAAGGTATCCTTTTTTGTTTTAAATGATAAGCCAGAGCAACTAATTTATCAGTAGCTCTGGCTTTTTCATATTTTATATCACTTTATATGCTTTTATTCTAACTAAAACATACATAATCATACTATAGTCTCACGATAACATATCTAAGTTAGGTTTATTTTTCAATTTAGAACTCAAAGAACTGTCATTAGTTTTAGAGTCATTGTCGTTTTTCTTATTTCCAATTCTTGTCTTTAATTTACGCTTGGACTTTTCTTCAACATCGACATCAACATTCTTTTCTACCGACGTCTTTTCTTCTGGTTTTGAAACAGTGCTAACTGTATTTAACCGTCCATCTAAGCTTGCACTATCTAAAATAGCTTGGATAAGATCACCAGTTCCATATTTTCTAACTACCATTTCTAATGCCCTAATAGCAGCCGGAGAAAATTGTGACTGATTTTTAGCCCATTCTGCAACTTTTGAATCCTCGGGAATAAGGATAGTTTTTCTAATCATTTTTGCCATAAAAATCACACTCTCTATAAGGCTTCAACAATTACTTGTAATCCTAATTCATTTAAATATTGTGCATATTCTTTATCAATCCAAATTACTGGAACATCATATCCACCGCTGAAGCTCTTAAGTTTTTCATTCAATACTTCGCGAAGATTACTCTCATCTAGCATTGGAATGGAGCCACCACCATATACGTAAACAAGTTCAGTATCCTTAGCGATACGCATTGTTTGACTAACTGTATCGATGATTTTGTCAGCTAATGGTTCTAATTGGTCATAAACTACTTGACGTACTTTATCTTGGCGAGTTCGACGCAATGGACTGACCTTTTCAGATAAGAAACTCTGTAATTGTGAACGTTCCTCGAAATTCATTTGTTGATCTTGAAGAACGCGTACTGCATCTTGTAATACATTTCCGTATCCTTGTGGTAATGAAGCTGATGCTGCTGGATTAGCCTTACCGTTAATGATTGCTACTACATCAGTAGTCCCTTCTCCGATATCAATTCCAAGTACATTTCGTGAATTAATAAGGTCGTCAGCTTCAACTTCATCCTTCATTTCTGAATAGTTCTTATCAAAGTCTTCCTTAATTTTATCTGTTAATCCATCATAATCGGAGGAAATAAGCATTTGGGCTGTTTCACCTTCTAATGCAACATATACCTTATTAAATTCGATAGTTACATTAATTGGGTCCTTGAAGTTATGGAAAGTTACTGTATGAGTACTACCCATGTAACGTTCTTTGTAACGATCTTTTGCATTATTTACCTTACCTTCTGAAATAGGTAACGCAGTCGCCATATTAACTTTTACCTTTAGAATCTCCTTTAAGTCTTGTCCAGCTTCATATGCTTCTTTTACTTTCTTTCCAGCTATCAAACTTAAAGTAAGAATAATAGCTAAATCTGTCTCTGATTTACCAGTGAAGTCATTAACATCAAAAGACCTCATGGATAGACCACTGTCAATAGCTGCATTACCAATCAAAAATCTTCCAGAGGTTTTTACTGCATTACTTGACACACTAACATCCATATTATTAAGGAAGTGCTTCATATAAACATCTTGGTCTTGCTTAGAATCAAATTCCATAGGAGCTTGTACATCTTGTGGACGTTCTGCTGCTATAACTGATGGAAACTTAATATTTTCACCATCAACATTTGCTTTTACAGAACCATATCCCAAATCATTTGCAACTTTCATAATCTTCTCAACCATTATTTCTACCTCCAATTTATAATATAATCATATTATATCATACTTTATATTATTTAGGAACAATCAAATATGATATTTTAAGTTTTTCTATGATATTATTTACCAACTTGAGCTAGTCTTTAAGATACTTAACAAATTTACTATTCGTTAACCCCAAGCCAATAAGTTTATTTATGACTTTTGCTTGGGTAGTTCTTTCCTCGTATGCTATTCTGCCTAATTTATTTCGTAAAATTCAGAAGAAATTCTAATTGTTCTCGTGTTTTTGCATCCGAACTATAGTACTTGTCAGGTATGGTAATATTTTCCTGCTTAAGCTTTTCTAAATACTTGATAATATTTTCATTTCATCTGGCGTTAATTCCATTAATCCCACTCCTCTTAATGCAAATATTGTTCATATTGCAAATAATGCATATATAATTAGCATTAATCGTATAGCAAATAATACTAATATTGCTTTAAGCATAAATAAATTATACCATTGTTTTTCACAGTTTCAATATTTTTTGCATTATAAATAATGCTAGTATTATTTATAATCTTCATAATTCATATATTGCAAATAATCTATGTAAGATATTTAATGCAAATAAAAAGAACACTCTCTGTCATCTTTATGACGAAAGTGTTCTTTTTATTAATTCAATTCTTCTTTATCGTATATCAAACTATCTACCTTTTTAAGTTCGAGAAGTAGTCTAAATACTTTTTCATCGCTATCACTCATTGCGCCACTCTCTATATATTTTCTAAATACATCAATAATAGCATCATCCTGTGATTCACAATTTGCCACTTGTTTATAAGCATTAATTATATCTACCGCTTGATCGCTAATCCTAATCATCTTAGTAGACTTATTTTTTCTTGGTCTACCTTTACCTCTCTTTTTAACTTCTGGTTTCTTTTCGGTGGTTTTTTTCTGATGAACAGAAGCATCATATCTCTTTTCTGGAGTTGAGGGTTTTGTTTCTGCCACTCCTGGAGTAGCATTTTTCTTTCTTCTATTCTTGTTTTCCTTATTAAATTGGGTAAATAGATCAGACAAAGTTTATCCCTCCAATTTCTTTAACCGTTCTAATATTTCATCTGTTAGCCGATTGTAAACATAGTGTACCTTTATATCGTGGAAGTCACCCTTTCCATATTCAGCATCTTTATCGGCTATTCCCATACGACCAAATCGCTTAAGACGCTCCATATGTTTAATTATGTTCTTAAAGACTCCATCTTTACCAAATGACTCTTTCGCGTCTTTCAAAATTTGCGTATCCAATCCTGCTCTATTTTCAAGTAAGACAGGAAGCACTCCAAGAATATTAAAACTAATAGAAGGATAGTTATTGAACATTTTTTGTAAGTATACGAAAAACGCCTCAGCACCATCTAGTGAATCTTGTTGTGTTTGTAAAACAATAATAATATCATCTGCTGCATAAACTGCGGAATCAGTAAAAACTGATAGAGTTGGTGGAACATCTACGATAACAAAATCATAATTTTCTTTGACTTTATCTAGTTGTTTTGCAAAGTAAGAAATTCTTTTTTCTTTATAGTTTTCTTCATTAGGCATAAATGTCATTTCCAAAAAATCGGGGTATTCTGTAAAGTCATCAGAAGAAGGAAGTAAATATAAATTGTCCATTACCTTAACGATAGCGTTCTTTATATCTCCTTCGCTAAGAGCTAACATCATTGTTTCTTTTATTCGAAGCTGTTTTCTTTCTCTTTCCTTAAAAACTTCTTCAACTTCTTTATCTATATCTGCCTTTGAAAGTTTATCTTTTGATTTCTTATTAAGTTCTTTGACAAACTCTTTCTCACTTTGATTATTTTGGCGTGCGTATGTTCGCGTTAATAAATGTGTTGCATTCGATTGTGGGTCTAAATCACACACTAAAGTCTTATAACCTTTCTTGGCTAATTGATATGCAGTCATGACAGAATTGGTTGTTTTACCGACACCACCTTTAAAATTAGCATAAACTAGAACAGGCATTCGTCTCCCTCATTTCCTCATTATTTTTAGTAATATTAGTATTAATTGCATTTTTTGCATTACATGTATACAAATATTATATCCTAAACAAAACCCACTGTTAAGGCTTTTTTATGTTTTCACCACTGCATTATTAGCATTATTCATAATTCTTATATGCTTTGAATTATTTGCTATATATTTAATGCAAAATATAAGAATTAACCTATCTACGGTTAATAACAAGAAAAAATAATCGTTTACTTTTCCAACGCATTGTTGTATCTTTAAAACATAAGTTAATAAAATAACAAGTAATTAAATGAAATGTTTATTAGCTTTTCAGAATACACATAACAATGTTTTAACTAAAACGGAATCTAAAATGATATCGTCATTGGTTAGTAGATAGAGTGTGAAAAAATTTTTTATTTTTCTATCGATCAGTGATTTTATATAATCAAGCACAACAGAATGTTGTGTTAAACGATGACGAAACATGTCATTACAACGAATTCACTATTATCTATTGATAAATTAATCTTTGATCAATTAAGCTAATTTTAGGATAAATTTGATAAATTTATTTTGACACGTTTGTCTATCTAATTTAGCGATGATAATATTAGAATATCAATTAAATATAAGGCATAAAAAAAGAGTTTATCGAAGTCCAACTTTCGATAAACTCTGGAGAATAACCACAAGCCTCTTGATTTGATGAGAAAAACAATGAATAACCAAAAGTCTCAAAAGGGAATGCGGTAATTTCATTTCAAATCTATATATCTATTATATACTTTAATCCTTAAAAATCAAGGGTTTACGGTTATTAAAGTATGCCTAATTCAAATGAATTAAGGAGAAACTACAATGAATAACCAAAAAGCGTTTTTAGGTATCAACCTAGATTTACTCGAAAACCCAAAATATAAGAATCTAGACTCCCGTGCAATGATGTTGTACGCTCTTTACGCTGATCGCTATTCTGTTTCTATGAATAACGCTCGTTTAGGGAACACAGCATTCGTTGATGATATGGGAGTCTTTATTCGTTTTACTAATGAATTGGCTGCCAAGGTACTTCACACAACAGTCAAAATGATTAGTAAATTTCGTAAGCAATTAGAATCGGAGAATTTAATTAAGATTGTTCGTGAAGGCTTAAAGGGTTACAAAATCTATGTTTATCCAGTTCAACAAACACCAAGTAACGTTGAGCTTATTTTGCCATGGAAAAATCACACTATTACTGTTCAAAAGACTATTTCTGACTGGACTACTGCATCCAAGCTTGAATTTAGTAAAACTCTTAAATTATCTTCTCAAACAATTGATATGAACGTGAAGTCCCAACGGGATTACACGTGTGACCAAAAAGGGAATACTAGTTTATCTCACTCTAGTCTATCTCATGTATTTTTAAATAATAATGATTTGGATGATAACGCGCACGCGCGTAAGGAAAATGAAATTCAACCCAATCAATCAAACAAAAATCCATATCACTCTTTACCAGAAAAGATAAAGAGTTCATTTGTTGATGTATTTGGATTCATCACTAAGCCTATGGCTATTGAACTACATTCTCTAATCAGTCAATCCAACGAAGATATGGTTAACTACATAATCACAAGTAGTAAAGGACATAAGATTACTAATGCTATCGCATATATCAAAGCTGCAATTACCAATGCTCTGAAACGAGGGGATAAGTGCGCTCAAGACATGATTAACTTTTACAACAATAACGTCAAAAATGCGTTTACTGGTTACAAGAAATCTCCATCAAAACGCTTTATGTCTGAGGAAGAAGTAAATGCTATGATTGCAAAAGACGAAGAAGAAATGCGTCAAAATAATCCAGAATTTTATGCGCGTATTAACGCAATTAAGCAACGTACACAAGCTAAAAAGTTTAACCGTCCGATGATCCCAATTTATTCTTTAGGCGAATAAACGTCATTTTGGGTAAAGTTTATCCGTCAAAAATAACTAATAAGCGATAAATACCATGAAATATGTATTTTCTCCAGTGTTGAATCCTAATCTTAGCTTTGATTATTTTCCCATTTCTTCGCCTATACAATTTTATGCAGAATCTTGCGGTACTTTCGCAGAAATCTGCATAAAAATGTACATCATCTACCGCAGAAATCTCATCTTTTTTGACAAGAAAGTTAGCGAATATTTAAATATAACAATAATAAATATAACATGAGTAAAGTATACTTTAACGGTTCCCGGTGTTTTTTGCGCGTTTTTAGGACAAGAAGAAATCATTGTGCTAAGATTACCTCCATCAAAGAAAGTGAGGTTTTAATTTGAATAAAACGATTCTAAAAAATAAATACAAGAAATACAAAATGCCTAAGAATATGTTATTTGCTATTATTGATACCACCATCCTATCAAAAGACCTTAGCAATACTGAATTAGGCTTCTATATTCTTTTAAAAGCTAAGGCTGGTCGTAGAGTTATCGATGGGAATCAATTAAGACTTAGTACTACTGTTGGTAAGTTAACCACACAGATTAATTGGCGACTAGGTACGCAACCAATAACAAAAATGATCAAAAAATTACAACAACTTAAATTGATTGAAATTGAAAGAGTTCACGGGAAAACGATGGATATTGTATTCTTGGATGATGAACAGTCATTATTAAAAAATGGTTATTTTAAGGTGTATGGTCACTCTATCAAAGCCATTATGGATTCTAGTAACGGTAAACAAACATTGAACTATCTTGGGTTTTATGCATATTTTCGTAGTACTATTTTCGAACAGACTAAAACATCTAGCGTATATGATAAGCCATTGGCATATCTTGTTAATGTCTGTAAAACCCCGGAATCCACAGTGCGCCTCTATCTCCAGTGGTTTAGAGAGAATGAAATACTAGCTAATTTCTTCGTAAGGGTAATGAGAACCGAAACTAATTGGTATAACAAATACATCTATGCGGATATGCATGATTGTCAAAAGCTTGTTAGATACATAGACGATGGACAATACGGATCAGTGATTACAGAAGTTTTAGAATAAAGTGATGTCTTTTTAGCGAAATCACACATTCTGTTTATGTTCATGGTATACTTACACAGTCAGCTGATATGATATAAGAGACAGTATGAGAAAAATATTTGATACATCGCTTAAAACAAAAAGTGACCGAGATAAACATTTAAGAGAATTACTTGATACCAATCAGCTGCAACGACATATAAGAAGTGAGGTTAATCATCATCAGCTGGCGACCCATTCTTTTTCTGGATGGTTTACTGATCGGCTCAGTAATTACTTATTTGATAGCAGTAATTCAGGTTCATACCGTAAAGGCGATTATTCTTTTTACGCTAATGAAACTCATTATTGGCACAAAAAAACTCCGAGTAGCATATTACTTGTCGATGACATCGAAGAGGAAATTAATAATAACAATTTTCTAAGAGAGCAAAGGTCAAACAAAACTGCGTATCTAAGTAAGTTATTCGACCCAAACAATATTGATGAAGATGATTATAAGAGTTTTATTAAAGCTGGTTATTGTAATATCGATATTAATTCCTTAGACATTGACAATGAAATGATTATTGACGGCATGAAACGAATGCAAGAAATAATCAAAAGTTCATGTAAAAAAGATGATTTACATTTTCTGAAAAAATTTAATGGGAAAAATAATCTTAACGATATAGCCTTAATTACAGGGGTTACACACCAATCGGTATCAAAAAAATTACAAAAAATTTGCAAAAAATCACGAAAAAATGGTTGCCAAATTGAATTTTAGAAACATCATAGAGTAGAGGGGTAATTAGACCCGTTTTATTTTTGACATTTCGAAGCAAAACAATAGACTTTTAATAAACTGAATGAGAGTGAGAGAGAAAATATGTTAAACAAGAAAGATTTAATTGAAATTATTGCAAAGCAACAAGAAACTACAAAGGTTGAAGCTAAGAAGATTGTGGATGCCTTTACTGATGGTATCAAGTCAATTATGAAGGACAACAAGTCAGTAAACATTACAGGCTTTGCAAAGTTTGAAAGTAAGTACAAAGAAGCTTACAAGCGTGTGTTTGGTGTAACTGGTGAATTAATTGAAGTTCCAGCACATCACGTACACAAGGCAACTCTATCAAAGAAGATTGCTGAATAATTAAGTTAACAGTTCATCCGTTAGTCCATGAAGCTATAAAAACCCACGATCGAATGGGCTGTTGGGTTGGTTAAGCAGTCCGAACTAAATAATGTCACACGGAAGCGCTCGTGTGATTTTCAAAGCAGATAATAACCAGTGAAAACCTCCTTAATAACAAATAAAAAATGAAACTGAGATTATTGTCTGTTGTGAAAACTACACGAGCGTAAGTTATGTGACAAAGGGGACAATCATATGAATTTAGATATTGATGTCGCCCTCAAGAAGCATGTTGAGTTCGTGCTTAGAAAAATGGATGAAATTGAATCGTGTAAAGAATTATCAATTCATCAAATGGCAGACCTAGAACGGTACGCAAATACATTAAAATATCTAGCTCAAACTCACGAAGCGTTGAATGATTAGAGGCGAGTAAATGGCTGGATCAAAGATATGTATAGTTTGCGGAGAAGAAAAAGGTCTAACCAACTTTTGAAACACAAGAACTTGTTACTTGATACTAGTTTTTCTATATGTCGCGATTGCGCCAATATGGTAGCCGATTTTAGCAATGAGGATTCAGTTATTGAAATGGCTCAATTCGCAAATATTCCCTTTGTCAAGAATCTTTATATTGACGTAAAAAGAACAAGCAAGAACCCTAATTTCGGAGAATACTTAAAGAAAATAGCTCCGTATAAGAATTTCAAGACCTTCTCAGATTCTGTATTCACAACAGATCATGCCGAGAAAACAGTAAGTATTACCCCCGAATTAGAAAGTAGATGGGGCAAGGGATATAACGAAGAAGAATATGCTTATTTTGAGAATGTGCTACAAGGTCTTATTGCAATTAAACCGGCAACAACGGCATTTGAGATTCAGAGATATGTTGCCAATGTAAAGTTGAAGGACGTATTGGATAAGGCGTTTATGGATGGAGACTCTAAGGCGATCACTGCCTTACGTAAAGCATATTCAGAAGATTCAAAGGATTTAGGGTTTGACGCTGTACTTAGTGGGAATGATGACAGTGGAAAGACGTTGGGTCAAAGAATTCAAGGTTGGGAACTTAGTGAACCTGTTCCAGATAGCGATAAATACGAAGACGCTGCTGGCTTAAAGAAGTACATTGAAAAATGGTTCGTGATTCCTATGAAGAGAACCTTTGGTGTCGCCTCTGAAAAGGAGGTTGAAAGTCTATATGAAGACTGAGAAGACACAACACAAGTCTAGCTATTTTGAAAAACGAGAACGCAACCTGATGAAATGGGTTAGATATTGGCGAAGAAATCCACAGATATTCGTAAAAGATTATCTTGGAGTTAACTTTAAGCCTTATCAGAAATTATTGTTTTACATGATGAATAAGGTTGATTTCTTCATGTATATTGCAGCGAGAGGTTTGTAACAGTGTGTTTGTAAGAGGATACATTGAGAAGAATATTTACAGATAAAGAACTTAATTTTATTCAAGATCATTATTTAGATATGACGTACCAAGAAATTACAGATAAGTTAAACGAGTTTAATGATATAAAAAAGACCAATAAGCAAGTAAGAACTAAAGCATCTGTAATGGGATTGAGTAAAAAGAAGCATGATTATGATCGTCGTTACTTTGAATATATTGATACTTCCGAAAAAGCTTATTGGCTAGGCTTTATGTTTGCCGATGGCTATATTACTCGAAAAGAAAGAGAAAACGGGCAGACAACAAGTGAAGTTGCAATTGAACTTAACGAAAAAGATTGCAGCCATCTTCAAAAATTTAATGAAGCCCTTGGTAACGGTTCAGATATAAAATTTAAGATTCAAAAAGATAGAATGATTAAAGGTGTCCATGTAAGAGGTGGACATAAAACTGTGACAGTTCGTTATTATTCTTCAGAAATGTATTTTGATCTAGTAGATAGAGGTGTTGTACAGAATAAAACCTACCGTTTCGAGTTTCCAAAAGTAGAAGAAAAGTATTTCTTTAATTTCTTATTGGGAGTTATTGATGGTGATGGTTATATTTCGGGGAAAGATTATTTGACGGTAGGAATTGTGAATCCCAACCTTAAGTTCTTGAAATATGTCTCGAATTATTCATACGAGGTTTAATATCGGCATACCGCACAATTTTGGACCAATTCTCGTGCTGCTATGGCGTAGTCAAACCAAGATGTACTGTTTTTGCTAAAGGCTACCAAATTATGGGGCTGGATAAATCTTTGATCCTCAATTTTGGGCGTACTTGCCCCTTGATCGAACGGCCTTTTTTTGATTTATCGTACTGAGCTAGCCCCACTGTAGCGCTTGGATTCGAGCTAACAGTTGATAAAACAAATCCTGATAGACGTGGTGGCGACTTAATTTTAGACAAAGTTGCCGGCCGCTGGTCACCAGCTTACCCGCCACTTTAAACAGCCATAAGCGCAAGGTTGTAACCTGTAATCGCTGATGTTGTGCAGGCAACAATTGGCGCATCAAGCTGACTAAATTATAAGCGAGGACACTGAGCATCATGCGGGCATAATTTGGTATAAATTGCGAGCTAGTCATTTTATCCAGGTAAAAGCCAGCTTTGGCTTCCTTGATATAGTTTTCCATTTGACCCCGTTGGTGATAGGCGTGAAACGCATCTTCGGCGACAAAACTCGTTAAATTGGACACGAGGTATTCATGTTGAAATAACAATTCACCAGCTGGTCGAGTTGATTTAATATAGATCTGGCGCGGCTTAGGCCATGATCGGGCTTGATAAGACGCGCGATAATAATGGACCTCGGTCTCAGTCCAATTCTGCTCATCACTGATCTGAACAAAACGTTCAGCCAGTTGGTTCAGCCGCCGATTGGCTTTCAGGCGGATCAAGTAAAAAGTGTCGTTGGCTTCACAAGTTTCGTATAATTCTGGAGTCGCAAAGCCACTATCCCCGCGGACCAAGATATCAGCGTTCGGTTTGACTTGATGATAGTGCTGTAGTAGTGGTGTGATAAAGGGGGCAATATCCGTACTGGTATAAACATTACCTGGGCGCAATTGAGCCTTTAAACAGTGGCCCGTTTGCCCGTCAAAAGCGACCAGCGGATGGTAACCCGTGGTACCGTAATGCGCATTAAAGGCCGTTTTTTCCTGATGACCATGAGTATCGGCATGGGTCGAGTCAATATCGAGAATTAGCTGTTGTTGCTTGGCGCCAGTCCACGCTTGGTCAAGCAATGCTTGATTCAACGTTTGTAATGAGGTGATTAATGAGGTGATGGTCTGCTTCGTCACAGCGTTGCCAAAAACGGGATAACGACGGTTGTGAGGCCAATTGCGGTTGTGCCAATAGTAATTTAAATGTGGGGTCATCGCGCAAACTAGTGGCAGCTAGATCGGCAGGGTAGCCGGCGATCAACTGCAGCACGACCTGCTCTAGTAGACTAACGTTGCTGTAACGAGCGTAATGGCGCTGGTCATCAAAATGGACTAATTGATACGCTAAGGTCGTGAAATTGAGTTGCGCCATTAATTCTTTGACCAACACTAGCCCAGCATCAGTGGAAAGTTCACCACCAGTGTGCGAAATATGTAATTTAGGATTGAAATTAACTCGTTTTTCCGGTAAAGTTGCCATGAGAAGGACCTCTTTCTTTTGGTGGATAGCTGACTTGTGGTGAATCAACTATACCAAATCGGAGGTTCTTTTTCTGCACTAAAAAGGTGAAAAACAAAAAACACAGTACCGCCCATGATAACGGGGTGACGCTGTGCTTGGAGAACTTATGGTGAATAATTCAGGGAGTTATTGGTTGCTATTTTTTCAGCATAAGAAAAAGACCATATTACTACTCGTTTATAGCCATATGGTCTTTTATATTAGTCAGCGAATGGTGCTTTGTCTAGATAAGCACTGATCATCCAAATATTTTTATCGGTTTCATCCTTGAAGCCATTAAGCATATCTTGAGTTGGGAAGTCTTTTTCTTCGTCAGTAACTTCGATTCCTTTTTGGTATTGGTTACGTAGGTACTTGAATTGATCAACTAGCCGTTGCATGAATTCAGTCATCGTTAATTGATCAAAAGCGACTTTGTCATCTGGTAGGCCAGTATTTTCAATGAATTCGTGAGTTGTTGCCAGTGGGCTGCCGTTTAAAGCAATCAAGCGTTCTGCAATTTGATCGAGCTGTTCGCTTAGTTGATCGCCATATTCGTCCATCAGCGGATGGAGACGGAAGAAGTTTTCACCGCGCATATACCAGTGTGTTTGTTGAACGTTGACCTTTAATTGGCTGATATCGGCAATCAGTTGATTGAGTTGTGCTTTTGATTTTGGAAAGTCATAATTGTAAGTTGTCATAATGAACCCCTCTTCATAACTATTGGTTACACTAATATTATAACAGTTGTGAAAGCGTTTTTCAAATCAAATACTCGTGGTCCATTGGCGGTATAAATCTTCGATAATTGCTACGGTGTGGTAGGTGAGTGTCGGCGTCATAACTGGGCTAGTCAGTTGATGTTGGGACCAGAGTTGATTAAAGTGCTGAATCTCAAAAACAAATTCGCTATTTTGAGTGACCTGTTAAAGGCTTCGGGAATACGAATTGATGAGCAAGGGCATCGATATATTAGAGTTAAGGGCGTGCGTTGGTTTACTAACATGGACTATAAGCAACGTCATGACGATTTGATCTTATATAAGAAATATAGGAAGTTTGTCAAATGGTGTTGAAGGATAGTTTCTATCCTTCAACACCATTTGACAAACTTCCAAAATTGAACGTGGGGGTACTTATCAGCCTGTTGATTGAACTTCTTTGTTTGAATAGAACAAACTCGCGTATCAATATCTGGCATCACACTTAACAAGACAGGCTTACCTAGCAAGTCCTTAGTCTTAATCTTTTCATCATGGGTAGTGAACACTTTGAACTTCGGTAACTGGTCACCATCTTGTAACGGTTCACCGACTAAGTCTAACGCTTGATCATGAAATAATACTTGCACGTAAAACACCCCTTCGATAACTAATGGTTTTCTAATATTTGTGGTAGTAATAGTATAGCTCAAATTTAACGCAATTTCAGTTTCCGCGCAAATAATCGTCTCAAAAATTATCATTCTTGACATGCAACGCGTTATTTGACGTTAGTCATGGTTTAAACGTGCTTATTAGTTGGTTTGTTGTTCGTCAGCCGATGTGCGTCCTAACGTGCCAACAAGTGTGTACGCCGATTTCAGTATATTCAAGCATTAAAATGTGGTGTCGCAGCCAGCTGGAGTGCAAGTTGGGTTGCACGTTCGAGCGAATCGTTTGTTTGTTGTTCCCAGCGGGCCGCGAGTGTGTTGGCCGGGTCGTGCAGACTAGTTAAGATATGTTGGGCGACTTGCAAAGCGTGTGGTTGATGTAAACTGGTAGCCATAGTTTGTAGCGCATCAGCTAGTTGTTCGCCTTCAGTTAGCTGTCGAGTCACTTGCATGGGGGTTTCGATGGCAACTTGTTCGTTGGCGCGCTGACCCGCCTGAATCCAATTATCCGTACTAGCTGGCACTGGTAACCAGAGCATCAGTAAAACGAACCACGTTAAGCAGGTCAGTTGGGACAGATCAACGCCCGCACCGGCCCATGGGTTCAGGTCTAAGTTACGTAATTCCAAGTATTGAATCCCATCCTGACATAGTTGTGAATGACCACCGGCATGACGCAATCGAACCTGACCGTAGAATTCCTTGGTCGCACTTAATTTTCCATTATCAACGGCCGCTTGCAGTGTTTGACAATAGTCATTTAACGACGCGTACGAGACCGTAACACCCGGCCGATTGATATACCCGCTAGAACTGTTGCGTAAGCTTCGAACGGGCTGGGCTGGTGGCGTAAGACCAGACTGTGGCCAGCAGCGTGGTGAGCAGCCATAAAGATACGTCAGTAGCCAGCGATAGTGCAAATAATTCTGCGCAATGTGCAGGTAACAGCGATTTTGAAAGGTAGTGAAATCACGACTATCTGTCTGGGCCTGATACAATCCCATCATCAGACTAGCCGCTAAGCTCACATTACAGTGAACACCTGACAACATTTGACGTCGTCGGCCATAGCGGTGAGCAAGTCCTTGTCGATAGGCGACAGCGGCCGCATCCAACTTAGCAATTGGAATATCCCGGTCTTCTCGTGGAAGTGTGGGCGGCATGCTTAGCGGCCAAATCAGTTCAGGCAGAAGCCTTTGCCGGACTTGTTGTGTGAGCATCGTTAAGGCGTGCAACGCAGCAACCGCACTTGCTTGCGGTTGGGTGACTAACTCCAACTGTGTCTCCGCAAAGTCCCGTTGCAGGCCGGAAAACTCGCTGATAAGTGTTGGTGATAATGCCGTATCCGCCAAATGACCGGTCACCGTTACCCGCTGGCCTTCCCGTTCCAGCCCAATCTGAACAACCTGTGCATTGATCAACGCCGTATTTTCCATTAATAATTGTTGCCACTCCATCCACTCACCTCGCTGATTCAATCTAAATTTATTGTAGCATAGTCCCGACCTTGGTTCACTGATTATGACCTATTATTTAGCTGACTTACCATTACGAAATGAGTTTCCGCGCGTCCCTGCTTGATCATCCAATTGATAATTATCATATAATTTGGACAATGCTATTGAACTTTTGTAGGCATCCTCAGTTCATGAAGATAAGTCAAGTCACTAGGGTATACCCTAGTGGCCGTTTTTGATCCATTATCAATGGCTTTTTAAATTAGGGCCTAGTACTTTTGGAATGGAAATACTTTCCAACACCAAAAATTCTAGACCCGATAAAATTAGTGATTTCCTGATAATTGAATGGGATATTGGTGGTGTTAATATGAGGAATCATGGTCAATATCTGATTATGATTAATAGGGATCATACCAACGTAGAAGTTGTTTAAATCAATAACGGTCAAAGAATTAGGAACACGCAGTTTAAGCGCTTCTTGGGCTAAAGCTTTCATATTATAGGCATTATTATCAGATATTAAAGTAATATCACTGCCTTCACAAAGGTAGAAATCTGCTGAAGCAACATTACCAAGTAGCTGAAAAGTTGACTGATTCATGATATCTCCCTGACTATTTACAAAAAAGTGCTTTATTTTGCAGAATTAGGCAAGTCATTTTTGTTCTACAGGTATATAATTAAAAGTAGGTTAGCTCAATATAATTGAGCGGGAAGGAAGTTTATAATGGGAGAAAAGAAATTACATTATAAAATGTATAAAGATGGCAAAAAATTCGTTTTTGCCGCAATTGCTACACTGTCTTTTTTTGCCTTCGGTGGGGTATCAACGGTAGCAGTTCATGCTGATACCACCTCAGGGAACTTAACTGCCGCCACTGTAAACAGCACTAGTGATAGGAAGAGCGCTGTTTCATCAGCAGCTACTGCAGTAAGCAGTGCCAGTGATACGAAGAGTGCTGCTCAACAATCAGCAGCTACTGCAGTAAGCAGTGCCAGTGATACGAAGAGTGCTGCTCAACAATCAGCAGTTACTGCAGTAAGCAGTGCCAGTGATACGAAGAGTGCTGCTCAACAATCAGCAGCTACTGTAGCAAGCAGTGCCAGTGATACGAAGAGTGTTTTTCAGCTGCTAATGGCCGATTATGCAACAACTGCGTATAATTCAACCCCAATCGATGATGCAACTTCTCAAAAGAATAGTGATGGTAAAACCCAGTATTCATCATTAGATAATGCTCAAAATTTAAGCTTTGAATCGAACTCTCAAGATAGCAGTGCTCCAACTGCAACTGGGGTAAATTTAACAGCTACGTACACCCAGGCTAATCTGCCTCAGCAATTTAAGGGTGATGGTATGACCGGGGACACACTTTGGTTGTATTCAGGGGCTGATCTTTTACATAGGAATGTATCTATTACAAAGAATTGGGCTAACGCCGGATCAATTAACGGACGAAAGGTTGACTTTCATGAAACATTTCATGATTTCGTTGCTCAAAATAACCCGGGTACTGATGGTATTAGGAGCATAACGGGTGTCGATCAAAAAAACCCGTATCTTATTTTAATTAGCTCGAATGCTGTTGATAACATCGATGTCTACAATGCCAACTTCCAAGAAACCTTCTGGTTTACTTACTCTGATGATGGCTCAATCGTAGACATTACCAAATTTGATCAGGCTCATGCTGCTCAAAATAACAATCAAATTTTTTATTTTTTGTCTGCTTCATTAAGCTCTGATAATAGTGTAAATAGTAACCGTCGTGAATACGTTCAAACTAATGATGCCAAAACCGTAGTCATCTCAAAAAATCCTATTAATGATCCATCAACAGGATTCACAGCACCAGCATCAACAATTGGACTCACACGTGTTTCTGGTAGCAATGTTCCAGATGGTTTAGTCTATACAAACACCGATCCTTCGGGTTATCAGTCACATGCTGGTGAGGATAGTAATCCGGATTATTATGCTCTACAAGGGGGAGTGACCTTTGTCAATTTTACTTCGAATAAACCAACACTTTACCTAGGCGCGGTTCCAATCAATGCTTCAAGCGCTCCTTGGTGGTGGCATGGTAATCGTCCTTGGTGGTGGCATGGTAATCATAATAAGAACTCTGATTTTTTGAACTTTGTCACTTACTCAATTGTTATTAACAAAAAAGTTAATGAGACTATTAACTATGTTGACCAAACTGGTAAAACAGTCGCCCCTAGTTATACCGCTAACCCTATTACCTTTATCACAGTTAAAGCATGGAATGGGACTACCACGTATTATAAGTTCGGCAGTCAGAAGAACCCAACTTTAGACAATGCGGGTAAACCCGATAGCAGCTGGATTCAGGCCGATAATGCTAAATTTGGTGCTATTGATAACCCAACAGTTAAGGGATATAAGGTTATCAGGACCAATGCTCCGGGCTCTGATCTAAATAGCGTTGCCATTCAAACTGTTAACAAAACGTCTGATGATTTAAATTTTACGGTTGTTTATGCACCAGCTTACAGTACTAGTGAGGTTAAGACGGTAACCGAAACCGTACACTATATTGGTCAAGATGGTCAACCAGTTGCAAAGGATGCCAGTGGAATACCAACTCGTTTTGTAACGATTACCAATCCGATTGATGGTTCGACAGCGACATACTATTCAACGACTGAATCTGGTCAACCAACTCTTGATAATAATGGTGTACCAGTAGGTAATTGGACTCGGGGCAATAGTACAGATTTTGCGGCAATTATCAACCCAAGTGTTATTGGTCAACATGTCGTGTCCACAACTGATCCAAGTAACGATTTAACACAGACAACTGTTAAAAGTATTGATAGTAATTCTGGTAATTTGGACTTCACTGTGACTTATACACCAAACCATGAAGCCGCCAACGTCACTTATATCGATGATACGACTGGTAAAACCTTAAGCACTAAGGACTTGACTGGCGACTATGGTTCAACTGATCCTTATCGGACGGGTGACACCATTGCCGATTATGAAGAACAAGGGTATCAATTAGTCTCAGACAATTATCCAACTCATGGTGTGGTTTATAACCAAGATGGTACCGTTCAAAAGTTCGAGGTTCATTTAACTCATGGCACAACGCCGGTTGGTCCGAAGAATCCACAAACACCAGGTAAACCAATTAATCCAGAGAATCCTGGTGGACCAAAGTGGCCAGAAGGAACTGACAAGAGTTCTCTTACTCAGACAGTCACTAGAACTATTAATTACCTGGATAAGCAGACTGGCAAAGTTGTCGCTAAGCAAGTTACTGAACAGGTTACGTATAACCGTACCGTTATTGTTGATAAAGTAACTGGTCAAATCATTGGTTACTCGACAACAGGTGGTGATACCGTTGACCAAACTGATGGTGATAAAGCTTGGACTGCAGTTGATAATAAGTCTGATTGGGATTCTGTCACTTCTCCTGACTTGAGTTCCAAGGGCTACTTGGCAGCGGATTTGGCCGCGGTTGCTCAACAGACAGTTACCCCAGGTGATAAGGATGTTACAGTTAATGTTCACTATGACCACGCCGTGGTCCCAGTAAATCCAACGCATCCACAAACACCAGGTAAGCCAATTAATCCAAAGAATCCTAATGGACCAAAGTGGCCAGAAGGGACTGATAAGAAGTCGCTGACAACTGCTGTTCACCAGACCATCCATTATCAATATGTCAATGGTTCACAAGCAGCTCCTGATAAGACCGATTCCACGACATTTGACCATCAAGTTGAAGTTGATAAGGTCACCGGTAAGATTGTTAAGGATGGTGGTTGGACAGCCGAAAATGGCAAGACGAGTTTTGATAGTAAGAAGTCACCGGTAATTCCAGGCTATACTGCAAGTAAGCCAGCCAGCGATTCAGTTGATGGCTTAACGCATGATAGTAAGGATAATGTTCAGACCATTATCTATACAGCAAACCATGAAGCCGCCAACGTCACTTATATCGATGATACGACTGGTAAAACCTTAAGCACTAAGGACTTGACTGGCGACTATGGTTCAACTGATCCTTATCGGACGGGTGACACCATTGCCGATTATGAAAAACAAGGGTATCAATTAGTCTCAGACAATTATCCAACTCATGGTGTGGTTTATAACCAAAATGGTACCGTTCAAAAGTTCGAGGTTCATTTAACTCATGGCACAACGCCGGTTGGTCCGAAGAATCCACAAACACCAGGTAAACCAATTAATCCAGAGAATCCTGGTGGACCAAAGTGGCCAGAAGGAACTGACAAGGGTTCTCTTACTCAGACAGTCATTAGAACTGTTAATTACCTGGATAAGCAGACTGGCAAAGTTGTCGCTAAGCCAGTTACTGAACAGGTTACGTATAACCGTACCGCCATTGTTGATAAAGTAACTGGTCAAATCATTGGTTACTCGACAACCGGTGGTGATACCGTTGACCAAACTGATGGTGATAAAGCTTGGACTGCAGTTGATCATAAGTCTGATTGGGATTCTGTCACTTCACCTGACTTGAGTTCCAAGGGCTACTTGGCACCGGATTTGGCCACAGTTGCTCAACAGACAGTTACCCCAGGTGATAAGGATGTTACCGTTAAGGTTTACTATGACCACGACGTGGTCCCAGTAAATCCAACGAAGCCACAAACACCAGGTAAGCCAATTAATCCAAAGAATCCTAATGGACCAAAGTGGCCAGAAGGAACTGATAAGAATTCGCTGACAACTGCTGTTCACCAGACCATCCATTATCAATATGTCAATGGTTCACAAGCAGCTCCTGATAAGACCGATTCCACGACATTTGACCATCAAGTTGAAGTTGATAAGGTCACCGGTAAGATTGTTAAGGATGATGGTTGGACAGCCGAAAATGGCAAGACGAGTTTTGATAGTAAGAAGTCACCGGTAATTCCAGGCTATACTGCAAGTAAGCCAGCCAGCGATTCAGTTGATGGCTTAACGCATGATAGTAAGAATAATGTTCAGACCATTATCTATACAGCAAACCATGAAGCCGCCAACGTCACTTATATCGATGATACGACTGGTAAAACCTTAAGCACTAAGGACTTGACTGGCGACTATGGTTCAACTGATCCTTATCGGACGGGTGACACCATTGCCGATTATGAAGAACAAGGGTATCAATTAGTCTCAGACAATTATCCAACTCATGGTGTGGTTTATAACCAAGATGGTACCGTTCAAAAGTTCGAGGTTCATTTAACTCATGGCACAACGCCGGTTGGTCCGAAGAATCCACAAACACCAGGTAAACCAATTAATCCAGAGAATCCTGGTGGACCAAAGTGGCCAGAAGGAACTGACAAGAGTTCTCTTACTCAGACAGTCACTAGAACTATTAATTACCTGGATAAGCAGACTGGCAAAGTTGTCGCTAAGCCAGTTACTGAACAGGTTACGTATAACCGTACCGCCATTGTTGATAAAGTAACTGGTCAAATCATTGGTTACTCGACAACCGGTGGTGATACCGTTGACCAAACTGATGGTGATAAAGCTTGGACTGCAGTTGATCATAAGTCTGATTGGGATTCTGTCACTTCTCCTGACTTGAGTTCCAAGGGCTACTTGGCACCGGATTTGGCCACAGTTGCTCAACAGACAGTTACCCCAGGTGATAAGGATGTTACCGTTAAGGTTTACTATGACCACGCCGTGGTCCCAGTAAATCCAACGCATCCACAAACACCAGGTAAGCCAATTAATCCAAAGAATCCTAATGGACCAAAGTGGCCAGAAGGGACTGATAAGAAGTCGCTGACAACTGCTGTTCACCAGACCATCCATTATCAATATGTCAATGGTTCACAAGCAGCTCCTGATAAGACCGATTCCACGACATTTGACCATCAAGTTGAAGTTGATAAGGTCACCGGTAAGATTGTTAAGGATGATGGTTGGACAGCCGAAAATGGCAAGACGAGTTTTGATAGTAAGAAGTCACCGGTAATTCCAGGCTATACTGCAAGTAAGCCAGCCAGCGATTCAGTTGATGGCTTAACGCATGATAGTAAGGATAATGTTCAGACCATTATCTATACAGCAAACCAAGAAGCCGCCAACGTCACTTATATCGATGATACGACTGGTAAAACCTTAAGCACTAAGGACTTGACTGGCGACTATGGTTCAACTGATCCTTATCGGACGGGTGACACCATTGCCGATTATGAAGAACAAGGGTATCAATTAGTCTCAGACAATTATCCAACTCATGGTGTGGTTTATAACCAAGATGGTACCGTTCAAAAGTTCGAGGTTCATTTAACTCATGGCACAACGCCGGTTGGTCCGAAGAATCCACAAACACCAGGTAAACCAATTAATCCAGAGAATCCTGGTGGACCAAAGTGGCCAGAAGGAACTGACAAGAGTTCTCTTACTCAGACAGTCACTAGAACTATTAATTACCTGGATAAGCAGACTGGCAAAGTTGTCGCTAAGCAAGTTACTGAACAGGTTACGTATAACCGTACCGTTATTGTTGATAAAGTAACTGGTCAAATCATTGGTTACTCGACAACAGGTGGTGATACCGTTGACCAAACTGATGGTGATAAAGCTTGGACTGCAGTTGATAATAAGTCTGATTGGGATTCTGTCACTTCTCCTGACTTGAGTTCCAAGGGCTACTTGGCAGCGGATTTGGCCGCGGTTGCTCAACAGACAGTTACCCCAGGTGATAAGGATGTTACAGTTAATGTTCACTATGACCACGCCGTGGTCCCAGTAAATCCAACGCATCCACAAACACCAGGTAAGCCAATTAATCCAAAGAATCCTAATGGACCAAAGTGGCCAGAAGGGACTGATAAGAAGTCGCTGACAACTGCTGTTCACCAGACCATCCATTATCAATATGTCAATGGTTCACAAGCAGCTCCTGATAAGACCGATTCCACGACATTTGACCATCAAGTTGAAGTTGATAAGGTCACCGGTAAGATTGTTAAGGATGGTGGTTGGACAGCCGAAAATGGCAAGACGAGTTTTGATAGTAAGAAGTCACCGGTAATTCCAGGCTATACTGCAAGTAAGCCAGCCAGCGATTCAGTTGATGGCTTAACGCATGATAGTAAGGATAATGTTCAGACCATTATCTATACAGCAAACCATGAAGCCGCCAACGTCACTTATATCGATGATACGACTGGTAAAACCTTAAGCACTAAGGACTTGACTGGCGACTATGGTTCAACTGATCCTTATCGGACGGGTGACACCATTGCCGATTATGAAGAACAAGGGTATCAATTAGTCTCAGACAATTATCCAACTCATGGTGTGGTTTATAACCAAGATGGTACCGTTCAAAAGTTCGAGGTTCATTTAACTCATGGCACAACGCCGGTTGGTCCGAAGAATCCACAAACACCAGGTAAACCAATTAATCCAGAGAATCCTGGTGGACCAAAGTGGCCAGAAGGAACTGACAAGAGTTCTCTTACTCAGACAGTCACTAGAACTATTAATTACCTGGATAAGCAGACTGGCAAAGTTGTCGCTAAGCCAGTTACTGAACAGGTTACGTATAACCGTACCGCCATTGTTGATAAAGTAACTGGTCAAATCATTGGTTACTCGACAACCGGTGGTGATACCGTTGACCAAACTGATGGTGATAAAGCTTGGACTGCAGTTGATCATAAGTCTGATTGGGATTCTGTCACTTCTCCTGACTTGAGTTCCAAGGGCTACTTGGCACCGGATTTGGCCACAGTTGCTCAACAGACAGTTACCCCAGGTGATAAGGATGTTACCGTTAAGGTTTACTATGACCACGCCGTGGTCCCAGTAAATCCAACGCATCCACAAACACCAGGTAAGCCAATTAATCCAAAGAATCCTAATGGACCAAAGTGGCCAGAAGGGACTGATAAGAAGTCGCTGACAACTGCTGTTCACCAGACCATCCATTATCAATATGTCAATGGTTCACAAGCAGCTCCTGATAAGACCGATTCCACGACATTTGACCATCAAGTTGAAGTTGATAAGGTCACCGGTAAGATTGTTAAGGATGATGGTTGGACAGCCGAAAATGGCAAGACGAGTTTTGATAGTAAGAAGTCACCGGTAATTCCAGGCTATACTGCAAGTAAGCCAGCCAGCGATTCAGTTGATGGCTTAACGCATGATAGTAAGGATAATGTTCAGACCATTATCTATACAGCAAACCAAGAAGCCGCCAACGTCACTTATATCGATGATACGACTGGTAAAACCTTAAGCACTAAGGACTTGACTGGCGACTATGGTTCAACTGATCCTTATCGGACGGGTGACACCATTGCCGATTATGAAGAACAAGGGTATCAATTAGTCTCAGACAATTATCCAACTCATGGTGTGGTTTATAACCAAGATGGTACCGTTCAAAAGTTCGAGGTTCATTTAACTCATGGCACAACGCCGGTTGGTCCGAAGAATCCACAAACACCAGGTAAACCAATTAATCCAGAGAATCCTGGTGGACCAAAGTGGCCAGAAGGAACTGACAAGAGTTCTCTTACTCAGACAGTCACTAGAACTATTAATTACCTGGATAAGCAGACTGGCAAAGTTGTCGCTAAGCAAGTTACTGAACAGGTTACGTATAACCGTACCGTTATTGTTGATAAAGTAACTGGTCAAATCATTGGTTACTCGACAACAGGTGGTGATACCGTTGACCAAACTGATGGTGATAAAGCTTGGACTGCAGTTGATAATAAGTCTGATTGGGATTCTGTCACTTCTCCTGACTTGAGTTCCAAGGGCTACTTGGCAGCGGATTTGGCCGCGGTTGCTCAACAGACAGTTACCCCAGGTGATAAGGATGTTACAGTTAATGTTCACTATGACCACGCCGTGGTCCCAGTAAATCCAACGCATCCACAAACACCAGGTAAGCCAATTAATCCAAAGAATCCTAATGGACCAAAGTGGCCAGAAGGGACTGATAAGAAGTCGCTGACAACTGCTGTTCACCAGACCATCCATTATCAATATGTCAATGGTTCACAAGCAGCTCCTGATAAGACCGATTCCACGACATTTGACCATCAAGTTGAAGTTGATAAGGTCACCGGTAAGATTGTTAAGGATGGTGGTTGGACAGCCGAAAATGGCAAGACGAGTTTTGATAGTAAGAAGTCACC
This sequence comes from Limosilactobacillus reuteri, assembly GCF_034259105.1. NCBI lineage: Bacteria > Bacillati > Bacillota > Bacilli > Lactobacillales > Lactobacillaceae > Limosilactobacillus > Limosilactobacillus reuteri. Next base: position 75,943 of record NZ_CP139476.1, read on the forward strand.
GGTAATTCCAGGCTATACTGCAAGTAAGCCAGCCAGCGATTCAGTTGATGGCTTAACGCATGATAGTAAGGATAATGTTCAGACCATTATCTATACAGCAAACCATGAAGCCGCCAACGTCACTTATATCGATGATACGACTGGTAAAACCTTAAGCACTAAGGACTTGACTGGCGACTATGGTTCAACTGATCCTTATCGGACGGGTGACACCATTGCCGATTATGAAAAACAAGGGTATCAATTAGTCTCAGACAATTATCCAACTCATGGTGTGGTTTATAACCAAAATGGTACCGTTCAAAAGTTCGAGGTTCATTTAACTCATGGCACAACGCCGGTTGGTCCGAAGAATCCACAAACACCAGGTAAACCAATTAATCCAGAGAATCCTGGTGGACCAAAGTGGCCAGAAGGAACTGACAAGGGTTCTCTTACTCAGACAGTCATTAGAACTGTTAATTACCTGGATAAGCAGACTGGCAAAGTTGTCGCTAAGCCAGTTACTGAACAGGTTACGTATAACCGTACCGCCATTGTTGATAAAGTAACTGGTCAAATCATTGGTTACTCGACAACCGGTGGTGATACCGTTGACCAAACTGATGGTGATAAAGCTTGGACTGCAGTTGATCATAAGTCTGATTGGGATTCTGTCACTTCACCTGACTTGAGTTCCAAGGGCTACTTGGCACCGGATTTGGCCACAGTTGCTCAACAGACAGTTACCCCAGGTGATAAGGATGTTACCGTTAAGGTTTACTATGACCACGACGTGGTCCCAGTAAATCCAACGAAGCCACAAACACCAGGTACGCCAATTAATCCAGATGATCCTGATGGACCAAAGTGGCCAGAAGGAACTGACAAGAGTTCTGTTACTCAGACAGTCATTAGAACTGTTAATTACCTGGATAAGCAGACTGGCAAAGTTGTCGCTAAGCAAGTTACTGAACAGGTTACGTATAACCGTACCGTTATTGTTGATAAAGTAACTGGTCAAATCATTGGTTACTCGACAACAGGTGGTGATACCGTTGACCAAACTGATGGTGATAAAGCTTGGACTGCAGTTGATAATAAGTCTGATTGGGATTCTGTCACTTCTCCTGACTTGAGTTCCAAGGGCTACTTGGCAGCGGATTTGGCCGCGGTTGCTCAACAGACAGTTACCCCAGGTGATAAGGATGTTACAGTTAATGTTCACTATGACCACGACGTGGTCCCAGTAAATCCAACGAATCCACAAACACCAGGTACGCCAATTAATCCAGATGATCCAGATAGTCCAAAATGGCCAGCTGGGACTGATAAGAATTCGCTGACAACTGATGTTCACCAGACAATCCATTATCAATATGGCGATGGTTCACAAGCAGCTCCTGATAAGACTGATTCCACGACATTTGACCATCAAGTTGAAATTGATAAGGTCACCGGTAAGATTGTTAAGGATGATGGTTGGACAGCCGAAAATGGCAAGACGAGTTTTGATAGTAAGAAGTCACCGGTAATTCCAGGCTATACTGCAAGTAAGCCAGCCAGCGATTCAGTTGATGGCTTAACGCATGATAGTAAGAATAATGTTCAGACCATTATCTATACAGCAAACCATGAAGCCGCCAACGTCACTTATATCGATGATACGACTGGTAAAACCTTAAGCACTAAGGACTTGACTGGCGACTATGGTTCAACTGATCCTTATCGGACGGGTGACACCATTGCCGATTATGAAAAACAAGGGTATCAATTAGTCTCAGACAATTATCCAACTCATGGTGTGGTTTATAACCAAGATGGTACCGTTCAAAAGTTCGAGGTTCATTTAACTCATGGCACAACGCCGGTTGGTCCGAAGAATCCACAAACACCAGGTAAACCAATTAATCCAAATAATCCTAATGGACCAAAGTGGCCAGAAGGAACTGACAAGAGTTCTCTTACTCAGACAGTCACTAGAACTGTTAATTACCTGGATAAGCAGACTGACAAAGCTGTCGCTACGCCAGTTACTGAACAGGTTACGTATAACCGTACCGCCATTGTTGATAAAGTAACTGGTCAAATCATTGGTTACTCGACAACAGGTGGTGATACCGTTGACCAAACTGATGGTGATAAAGCTTGGACTGCAGTTGATCATAAGTCTGATTGGGATTCTGTCACTTCTCCTGACTTGAGTTCCAAGGGCTACTTGGCACCGGATTTGGCCACAGTTGCTCAACAGACAGTTACCCCAGGTGATAAGGATGTTACAGTTAATGTTCACTATGACCACAACGTGGTCCCAGTAAATCCAACGAATCCACAAACACCAGGTACGCCAATTAATCCAGATGATCCTGATGGACCAAAGTGGCCAGAAGGAACTGACAAGAGTTCTGTTACTCAGACAGTCATTAGAACTGTTAATTACCTGGATAAGCAGACTGGCAAAGTTGTCGCTAAGCAAGTTACTGAACAGGTTACGTATAACCGTACCGTTATTGTTGATAAAGTAACTGGTCAAATCATTGGTTACTCGACAACAGGTGGTGATACCGTTGACCAAACTGATGGTGATAAAGCTTGGACTGCAGTTGATAATAAGTCTGATTGGGATTCTGTCACTTCTCCTGACTTGAGTTCCAAGGGCTACTTGGCAGCGGATTTGGCCGCGGTTGCTCAACAGACAGTTACCCCAGGTGATAAGGATGTTACAGTTAATGTTCACTATGACCACGACGTGGTCCCAGTAAATCCAACGAATCCACAAACACCAGGTACGCCAATTAATCCAGATGATCCAGATAGTCCAAAATGGCCAGCTGGGACTGATAAGAATTCGCTGACAACTGATGTTCACCAGACAATCCATTATCAATATGGCGATGGTTCACAAGCAGCTCCTGATAAGACTGATTCCACGACATTTGACCATCAAGTTGAAATTGATAAGGTCACCGGTGAGATTGTTAAGGATGATGGTTGGACAGCCGAAAATGGCAAGACGAGTTTTGATAGTAAGAATTCACCGGTAATTCCAGGCTATACTGCAAGTAAGCCAGCCAGCGATTCAGTTGATGGCTTAACGCAAGATAGTAAGGATAATGTTCAGACCATTATCTATACAGCAAACCAAGAAGCCGCCAACGTCACTTATATTGATGATAAGACTGGTAAAACCTTAAGCGTTAAGGACTTGACTGGCGACTATGGTTCAACGGATCCTTATCGGACGGGTGACACCATTGCCGATTATGAAAAACAAGGGTATCAATTAGTCTCAGACAATTATCCAACTAAGGGTGTGGTTTATAACCAAGATGGTACCGTTCAAAGTTTCGAGGTTCATTTGACACATGGCACAACGCAAACAAGTGAAAGTCAAACTGTCAATGAGACCATCCATTATGTTTATAAGAACGGTGACAAAGCAGCTGATGATTATCAAGCAACACCACTGAACTTTACGCGTACTGTAACGACCGACAAGGTCACTGGTAAAAAGACCTATGGTCCTTGGTCAGCAGATCAAAGCTTTGCGGCCGTGACTAGCCCAGCTATTAAGGGTTATACAGCTGATAAGGCGCAAATTGACAAGCAAACAGTTAACGGGGACTCAAAGGACTTAGCATTCACGGTTACCTATACCAAGAACGCTCCAACGATTACGACAGATAAGAAGACAGTTCATGAGACCATTCATTATCAAGGCGCTGGTAATCAAACTCCTGCTGATCACACTGCTTCTGTCGACTTCACACGTCAAGTCTCAACTGACGCAGTAACTGGGGAAAAGACGTATGGTAATTGGTCAGCAGCTCAAAGCTTTGACGCAGTCAAAAGTCCTGAATTAAAGGGTTATACCGCTGACAAGGCGCAAATTGACAAGCAAACAGTTAACGGGGACTCAAAGGACTTAGCATTCACGGTTACCTATACCAAGAACGCTCCAACGATTACGACAGATAAGAAGACAGTTCATGAGACCATTCATTATCAAGGCGCTGGTAATCAAACTCCTGCTGATCACACTGCTTCTGTCGACTTCACACGTCAAGTCTCAACTGACGCAGTAACTGGGGAAAAGACGTATGGTAATTGGTCAGCAGATCAAAGCTTTGACGCAGTCAAAAGTCCTGAATTAAAGGGTTATACCGCTGACAAGGCGCAAATTGACAAGCAAACAGTTAACGGGGACTCAAAGGACTTAGCATTCACGGTTACCTATACCAAGAACGCTCCAACGATTACGACAGATAAGAAGACAGTTCATGAGACCATTCATTATCAAGGCGCTGGTAATCAAACTCCTGCTGATCACACTGCTTCTGTCGACTTCACACGTCAAGTCTCAACTGACGCAGTAACTGGGGAAAAGACGTATGGTCCTTGGTCAGCAGATCAAAGCTTTGACGCAGTCAAAAGTCCTGAATTAAAGGGTTATACCGCTGACAAGGCGCAAATTGACAAGCAAACAGTTAACGGGGACTCAAAGGACTTAGCATTCACGGTTACCTATACCAAGAACGCTCCAACGATTACGACAGATAAGAAGACAGTTCATGAGACCATTCATTATCAAGGCGCTGGTAATCAAACTCCTGCTGATCACACTGCTTCTGTCGACTTCACACGTTCAGTCTCAACTGACGCAGTAACTGGGGAAAAGACGTATGGTAATTGGTCAGCAGCTCAAAGCTTTGCGGCCGTGACTAGCCCAGCTATTAAGGGTTATACAGCTGATAAGGCGCAAATTGACAAGCAAACAGTTAATGGGGACTCAAAGGACTTAGAATTCAAGGTTACCTATACCAAGAATGCTCCAGTTGCTGGCGGTAACGTCACAGCTAAGTATGTTGATGAAAACGGCAATTCAATCGCTGACGACGTTATTGCTTCTGGTAATGTAGGCGATCCATATTCAACGACCCAAAAGGATGTGCCAGGCTACACCTTCAAAGAAGTCCAAGGGAACCCTACGGGGAGCTTTACGGATCAGGATCAGACTGTTACCTATGTTTACACGAAGAACCCCGCAACAGATAACAATGGCGGCACTGGGCTCAATCAACCGGGGAAGCCAGGTAATGGTACGGACACAGGAAATTCCAGTTCTAACCAACCAGGGAATCCTTCCCAGCCAAGTAACGCTACTAACAATGGAGTAATCAATACGTCGACTAATACAGGATCTAAAGTTAACAACAGTGCTGTTAATTCACCAGAATTACCTCAAACTGGTGAAAACAATAGTCAAAGTCAAACAATGTCATCTATTGGTATTTTGTTGGCAATGTTTGGAAGTTTACTCGGTTTTCTTGGTATCAAGAAACGTCGTAATGATTAACCATTAAATAAATATATCTGTAGTGAATATAGATTATTTAAAGAGGGCCCTGAAGAATATTATTATTCTGGCTCTGTGTCAAATGGTGTTGATTAATAGTTTTTATCTTTTGAAAGGTCCACTCTTCGGAGTGGGCTTTTTGTTATTGAACCGAAAAACTCCGTTTGAGAAGTCAGATGGCCGCAATTATGCTCTGTAGCCCTGTTTTTGGGCACACTCCTCCCCGGGGTGTCGTACACTGACTTTTCTAGGCAATCAGTTGGTAGATCCGTTCAAACATGCGCTCTTGATTGGCAAATCCATAACAGCTGCGCTTTAGCGCTTTGATCTTACGGTTAATGCCTTCTAGTGGGCCATTTGAAAGCTTGGTTTGAGAAGCATTCAAAACGCCTCTGAGGTTTTTCCTCAGTGTGGCAATGGCGATGTCCATTGGCTCACCGCACGACCTGTAGGTCTTGATGAGGTTACTCAGGTGCTCTGGGTCTAGAATTTTTGGTGTTGGAAAGTATTTCCATTCCAAAAGTACTAGGCCCTAATTTAAAAAGCCATTGATAATGGATCAAAAACGGCCAATAGGGTATACCCTATTGGTCTTTTTTAGTGCGCCCGGCATGGGTATTAGCTAGGTGGTGAAAGTCCGCTATGGGCCGTAGTAGTCGGAACCATGAGCTGAGGACAAGGGTGTCCACCGTGAGGTGGAATCTGAAGGAAGTCTAAGGCAAAGTACTGCATCGATGAACAAGAAGTAGCTATAAGGCTGAAATTAACTGGATAAGGCTGCTAGACAAGTTGAAGTCCAATACTACTCGAAGTTGGTCTCAGTAAAGCTAACGATGACATGGTACGAAAGCTAATATTCTTACCCGGGGAGATCTGGCCTACACGTTTCCGACAAGAGGAATAAGTTTAATTTCCACAGAAACAAGCGGTGCAGTGATGCAGTGTTGAGTAAGCCAGAAGTCAGCCGAGGTCATAGTAGTTTGAATAATCAGATGAAGGACTGAACGACAATAACTTGTAACTTATATCGGAGGTGTAATCAGGTGCGACAATCGCAGAAAACAGAACAACAAGCTGACCGCTTGTCGAGGATAGGTTTGGAAAACCGAAAGTACACAAGGGCGCGTAGTACCGGTTATGGTGAAGGTAAAGGTATGAGTGTCACTATCCAAGACCTGGTCTTGGATCGCAATAATCTTAATCAGGCTTATTTGCGAGTTAAGAGAAATAAAGGAGCAGCAGGCGTTGACGATATGACAGTCAATGACCTTCTGCCATATCTCAGAGAAAATAAGACGGAACTGATCGCTAGTTTGCGTGAGGGCAAGTATAAACCAGCTCCAGTCAAACGGGTAGAAATTCCGAAGCCTAATGGTGGAGTAAGAAGACTTGGAATACCAACGGTGGTGGACCGAATGGTTCAACAAGCTGTAGCCCAAATTCTTACGCCTATCTTTGAGCGTATTTTCTCTGATAATAGCTTTGGCTTCCGTCCCCACCGTGGGGCCCATGACGCTATTTCAAAAGTAGTAGATCTTTATAATCAAGGTTATCGAAGAGTTGTCGACTTAGACCTAAAAGCCTATTTTGATAACGTTAATCATGACTTGATGATTAAGTATCTCCAACAATATATTGATGACCCATGGACACTAAGACTCATTCGTAAGTTTCTAACTAGCGGAGTCTTAGACCATGGGCTTTTCGCTAAGAGTGAAAAAGGAAACCCCACAAGGAGGGCCATTGTCACCACTACTGGCGAACATCTATCTAAATGAGTTGGACGAAGAGTTGACTAGACGTGGTCACCACTTTGTGCGCTATGCGGATGATTGTAACATCTATGTTAAAAGTCAACGAGCCGGAGAACGAGTAATGCGAAGCATTACCCAGTTTCTAGAAAAGCGCTTGAAAGTTAAAGTGAACCCAGATAAAACCAAAGTCGGTAGCCCGCTACGGTTGAAGTTTCTTGGCTTTTCGTTGGGTGTAGACCACAATGGGGCCTACGCCCGTCCAGCTAAACAATCGCAACAACGAGTAAAGAAAGCACTGAAGTTATTAACTAAACGTAATCGTGGAATATCTCTGACAAGAATGTTTGAAGAAATTCATCGAAAAATGCGTGGGTGGCTTCAGTACTACTCAATTGGGAAACTAACTAACTTTATTCAACGCCTTGACAAGTGGTTGAGGGTCCGAATAAGGCAGTATATTTGGAAGCAATGGAAAAAGTTTAAAACTAAGGTAACTAACTTACAGAAGTTGGGGCTGTCCCAGCGTGATGCATATGTCTTCGCTAGTACCCGAAAGGGCTACTGGCGAACTGCACATAGTAAGACCTTGAGCTATTCTCTAACTAATAGAAAACTGGAACAACTCGGACTTATGAATATGTCCAAGACGCTCCAGTCAATTCAATGTGATTAAGTTGTCGAACCGCCGTATACGGAACCGTACGTACGGTGGTGTGAGAGGTCGATAATTGAACTAATCAATTATCTCCTACTCGATTTTCTGTGCTATACTAGGAATTACAAGTGTTCATTAGAACTGTCCAAAAGGAGAACTGGAAATGGCTAAAATCGGTTATGCGCGTGTGAGTTCCAAGGAGCAACATTTAGATCGACAGTTAGTGGCTTTAAAAGACGTTGATAAATTATTTACGGATAAATTAAGTGGGGCTAACACTAATCGGCCAGAACTGCAAAAAATGCTGGCCTATATTCGTGAGGGTGATATTGTAATGGTCACTGAATTAGATCGCTTAGGCAGAAACAACCATGATTTGACTAAGATCATGAACTCCATTCAAAATAAGGGTGCCACCCTAGATGTGTTGAATTTACCGTCCATGACAGGGATTGCTGACCCAAATTTACGTCAACTGATGACCAACTTGATTATTGAACTCTATAAGTATCAGGCCGAAAGTGAACGTAAGCGAATCATTGAGCGCCAGCAGCAAGGGATTGCCTTAGCTAAGCAGCAGGGTAAATATCATGGGCGCAAACCCCAATACACCCAAGACGATCCCCGCTTGCAACATGCTTTTAAACTTTATCAGGCAGGCATGAGTGATGTCGATGTTGCCCGTAATACAGGAATTAAACGGACAACCTTTATAAGGTATCGAAAGAAATTTAATGTTAAGGTAGATTGTAAAATTAATCCGAACGCTGTTCGGACAAAAAAGATCAGCTTCCTTTAAAATGGTGTTTACCACAAACCCATCTTTTAGGAGCTGATCTTTTGTCTAGTATAACCTATTCCGAACGAATTAAAATCGAAACCTTTTGTGAACTAGGGCTGTCCAATATCCAAATGGGCGTTCGGCTGAACCGATCACCGTCAACAATTTCTTATGAATTATCTCGATGTCAACCTTATCAGGCTGAATTAGCACAAACAGATGCCGAATACAAGCGATCACGATGTGGTCGGAAAACTAAGCTGAGCGATGAGTTAAAGTAAAAAATTCTCAACCATTTACGTCTAAGCTGGTCACCAGGAATGATTGCTCACGAATTTAAACTAGCTACTAAATCTATTTATAATTGGCTAAATCAGGGGAGAATTGGTTTCTCCTTGAATGATCTACCTGAACATGGCGTACGCCAACGGCGTAACGTTGACCAACGATCCAAATATAATCAATCTTTGGGGCGATCAATTGAACAGCGTCCTATGATGATTAATCAACGTAATCGCATCGGCGATTTTGAACTAGATACAGTCGTTGGTCCTCGTGGGCATAGTAAGGCAGTTTTATTAACTTTAATCGATCGAAAATCACGGTTCCTTTGGGCATACCGGTTAAAAGATCGGACGACAGCGACTGTTAATGAAGCACTAACTAAGTTCCTAACCACTTTTAATGGTCCGGTGCACAGCTTTACTGTGGACCGTGGCACTGAGTTTAGTGGGCTAGTATCACTTGAATCACAATATGGTATTAAGACCTATTACTGCCATGCTTATACTCCAGCTGAACGTGGTAGTAATGAACGCTTTAATCGGAATTTACGTTATTTTTATCCTAAAGGGACTCGTTTTGAGCACATTAGTGCTCAAGATTTAACGACGACGTTACTCCAAATTAACCAGCGACCCCTTAAAATACTCGACTGGCAAACACCGTATCAGGTTATGCTGACAAATTTGTCCAAAAATTCGGATTAAATTTGCAATTTACCACATTGATAAATAAAATAAAAAATTAGGAGGCTAATTATGCGACTTTGGCATGAGCAACTCATTAGCAAACTTCCTCGCCAACAACTGTTAGGACAGCATCGGGAAATTGCTGCTTTAAGAGGCAATGGCTGGGGAAAAAAGCATGCAACTGTTAATTATGTATTCAATTACTCACCATATAAACTTTATCAATTTCACTTGCTGGTCATGCACGAAATGCAGCGGCGCGGATATCGTCCTAATAAAAAATGGTTTGATCCGCTTTACCGTGGTATCCATTGCGATCCATATATAATTTTGAAAAAGTGTCCGATAACTAACCCGATTTATCCAGAACATAATGATTCGTATTTGAAAGAATGTTTATCTAATTTAGCCAGTAAGGGGATTATTTTATAAATCTAAGAGGGTATCTCATTCGAAATACCCTCTTAGATTTAGCTAGTAATCCGCATTGAATTAAGATACTGGCTAACTTATTCTTGAAATTTAGGTTTTTTTAAAATATCGATATTGTTATTTTTAAAATTAAAAAAATCAATTAAAATTTGCAAAATTTAAAAGTCGGAGTAAGATAGGACTTGTTAAAAAATGAACGATCTTAGCACTGATTAGGTAAAAATGCTGAAAGGAAGTAACGCCATTGGATAAAGATGAAATTGTTAAATCACATGCGACCCATACTGGAGTTCTGGAAATGGCTCCGGAATTAGCAGTTGAAAATAAAACTGATTTGGGTAAGGCTTACACACCTGGTGTGGCGACTATCTCAAAGGCGATTGAAAAGGACCCTAGTTTAAAAGACCAACTCACCTTGAGTGGTAAGTTGGTCGCAGTTGTAACAGATGGCTCGGCAGTTTTAGGGTTAGGGAATATTGGCCCCGCCGGCGGATTACCCGTTGTTGAAGGGAAATCATTGCTATACAAGGATTTGGCCGGCGTTGATGCATTACCGATTGCCATTAAACAAGTGCCAATTGATGAATTTGTTCAGACCGTTCAGAACACGTCATTATCTTTTGCCGGTATTCATTTGGAAGATATTGCCGCACCGCGTTGCTTTGAAATTGAGGATAAGTTACGCCAGACGTTGGATATTCCGGTTTACCATGATGATCAAGAAGGAACCGCAATTGTGGTACTTGCTGGACTGCTGAATGCGGCTAAAGTTGTGGGCAAGAACTTGGCTGATCTCAAGGTCGTCTTAAATGGTGTAGGGGCGTCGGGTGTAGCGACGGCAAAGCTGTTACACGGTGTCGGTGTTCAACACATCACGTTGGTTGATATTGATGGAGTGGTTAAGCCAGATTCAACGACCTATAACACGTATCAAACGACATTGGCGAAAGAGATTGGTTTAAATGTTACGGGCAACAGCTTAGACGATGTGATTGATGATCAGGACGTCTTCATCGGTTTATCTGATGCTGATGTTTTGACGGGCGCTCAAGTTGAACGCATGGCTGATCAACCAATTATTTTTGCTTTGGCCAATCCCAAACCAGAAATTGATCCAGCAGTCGCTCACGCAGCCCATGCTGGGGTTGTAGCTACTGGCTCAGGCCAATATCCTAACCAAGTCAATAATATCCTAGTGTTCCCAGGGCTGTTCAAGGGATTACTTCTAAGCGGGCTAAAATCAGTAGACCTAGCGGTTGAAGAAGTTGTTGCACGAGCTTTGGCACAAATGATCACTGCTCCAACATCAGAAAAAATTATTCCAGGTGTGTTTGATGATGGGGTTGTTGAAACTGTCACACAAGCATTACTTAATTATAAAAAATAGGGCTTTTTGAAAGGAAGTAAATATCATGGATGTATTCCTCACCTCGATTCAAAGCGTGTTAGCAATTGTGATTATGATTGCCGTTGGGTATTATGGTCAACTTCGTGGTTGGTTCGATGAAAAGTTTTCGGGTTCACTTTCTAAATTAATCATGCGGATCGCCTTACCTGCTTCAATTTTTATGGCAATGATGAAGTATTTCAATCCGTCCAACCTGGCGAATTTATCGGCAGGCGTTATTTACACGATTATCTCGATTCTTGTGGGTTACGTTGTTGCTTGGATCGCTGTCCGTGCCTTTAAAGTACCACATGGGCGTCGTGGCTTAATGATGACAGCAATTAATGGGGCCAATACCGTATTTATTGGGATGCCCTTGAACGTGGCTTTGTTTGGGGAAGTTTCGGTTCCTTATTTACTGACGTATTACATCGTCAACACAGTTATTATTTGGACATTAGGTGTTTGGGTTATCGCCGGTGATGATCCAACGATTGACCGTGAAGGTGGCAATAAGGCGAAATTTGATTGGCATCACCTAATTCCAGCGCCACTATGGGGGTTCATTGTGGCATTGCCATTTATCTATATCCCTGGGTTAGAAAATGGTCTTATGAAATTGACCTTTGCGACGACGGCCTTGTCAGATATTGGTGCGTTGGTAACGCCCTTGTCTTTAATCTATATCGGGATTATGCTCCGTCGCTTTGGTATTTTGAATATGCGGTTCGATGGTAATGTTATTTGGACATTATTGGGTCGCTTTGCCATTTCACCCATTATCATGGCAATCATCGTATTCTGTGGTTTCCATATTGGTATTCACATGAACAGTGTTTTCCAACAAACTTTGATCATTCAGGCTGCTACACCATCGTTGGCTGTATTACCTATCTTGGCGAATACGTACCATGGTGATGTAAAGTTTGCGACAAACATTGTTGTATCGACCTCGGTCTTGTTTATTATCGTTGTTCCAATTATTATGGTCTTACAAAACCTGTAGATCATGCTACAAGTGAAGGGGGAGCAGTACTATCAATAATGACGTTCAATCTTTAAATTTAAATGATCGAGTAGTTTTTGATGATTGGCAAGCCTTTCTGGAATCACTAGGTATCAGCAATTTTCAGCCGAATGAATTGGCTCAAATTGATCATACACTCGGAATTTATAATGATCAGCATCAGTTAGTTGCGACAGGGTCGGTTGCGGGCAATGTTCTTAAATATGTTGGTGTCTGCAATAAAGAATCGGCGCAAGGTAGTCACTTTAATACGATCATATCTGCATTGATGAATCTATTAGCTGAGCGGGAAATCTTCCATGTTTTTGTTTTTACTAAAAACAAGTACTCAGCGAGCTTTCAACATGTTGGTTTTAAGGAATTAGCGCATACGGATTTAGGCGCGGTTTTAGAAACGGGAGATACAGACGTTGCGGACTACGTTGCGCGAATTCCACAGGCCGTTGATCAGGCGCAGCAACGGGTTTCGGGAATCGTCATGAACGCAAATCCCTTTACGTTAGGTCATCGATATTTAGTGGAGCAGGCCGCTAAGGAAAATGATCGGGTTTATGTATTTGTTGTTCAAGACAACGTTTCTTTATTTACAACGGATGAACGCCGTCAACTGGTTGTAAGGAGGCCTCTCGATGATGGCACATAGTATTTTTGAAACAGGTTCACCGGTCGACATTGCTATGGTGTTGGCTAACCGGGATCGGCGTGTGGCAGTCCAGCAACGAATCTTAGAACAGACACCAGATGAAACTCTGATTGTAACGAAGCTAAATGTTCCAGGACCAATTAAGAACAATGCCGCGTTGCAGCAGCTATTTACGGTGGGCGTAAGTCGATTTCGGTCGGTATTGGCCCAAGCGAATCTTGCGGTGACACAGATTACGGAATGGCATGAATTAACGGGAAATGAGTTGTTTTGGCGGTCATCGGCGACCAGTGCCGCCGTTAAGCGTGCAGCAGTGACATTTGAAGATACGGATGTGTTGGGACGAATTTTTGACGTGGATATTCTAACTGGTAATCCGGCCAAAGCAATATCACGAACTACCTTGGGATTTCCGGTACGGCGTTGCTTTGTCTGTCAACGGCCAGCCAAAGAATGTGCCCGTTCACGACGTCATTCGGTTGCTGAATTACAAGCCTATTTTGACCGATTGTATCAGCAAGTTAGCCACTAATGGAGGAGAAGTCCGTGATAAATGAACAAACCCAAACGCCACTGGTTAGAAATGCGATCCGTGCCTTATTGTATGAAGTGACGGTCACACCCAAGCCGGGACTTGTTGATCCAGCTAGTCAGGGGCCTCATCCAGATATGACGGCGTTTACCTTTATCAACAGTGCCTTAAGTTTACAGCCTTACTTTAGTCAATGTGAGCAGGTCGGTTGCCAGTTTGAGACGGCAGATTTAACTCAGCTGTTTCACCAACTACGTCCACTAGGGGTTGTGGCAGAGCGGGAGATGTTTACCGCAACAGCTGGTGTGAATACGCACAAGGGAGCAGTCTTTTCTTTGGGAATCTTGGTCGCGGCTAGTGCCTATCAGGTGGCTCACCCGACAAAAGACTTACGCAAGATTGTACAGGAAATGCTGATGGGATTGACGACACGTGACTTTGACGGATTGGCAACGAAAGACCCGACAATGTTAACGGCGGGAGAACGAATGTACTTACAATATGGTATTAAAGGAATTCGGGGTGAAGCAGAGGCCGGGTACCCTACGGTCTTTCGTTGGGCTTTACCAGCATTGCGTCAGAGTACAGGGACACTGAATCAGCGGTTATTGGATACTTTACTGACTATTGTGGCGAATTCAATAGATACAAACTTAGTGAAGCGAGCCGGCAACAGTGAGGTGGTTGACTGGGCCCATACCGAAGCGCAGACGTATTTAGCGCTTGGTGGTAGTCAGACAGCGGCTGGGTGGCAGAAACTCGTTGAACTGAATCAGGTCTTTGACCAACGGCATTTAAGCTTGGGGGATCGGCAGATCTTTTGATCTTGACAATCTTTTTAGGTCTACAAGAAGGTACCATAACTGCGCCATAAAAAGAGTGATTGGCATGAAAACATGTCAGTCACTCTTTTTATTCTTAAAATAAACGAATGAGAATAACGCCACCTGTTCACCAATTTCTTTAATGACCGTTTCAATTTCGACTTGGTTAAAATAATCTCGTGGCAATACTTGTGAATTACCCAGGCTAGCTGCCTTAACCTTAATTGATTCCGTGACTTTTGCGCGATCAATTCCCCAGGCCGTAGCAAATAACTGGCTACCAATGACGCCAAGCTGCTGTTTGAGTAAATAAGGGTTGGTATGGGCTAGCTCATACATATTGTGAATGTGAAGGCGGTTCAAACGTTTCGCCATACGGGGGCCAATCCCCCAAACGTCCGTTAATTCAGTAATTGACCAAATTTTATCCGGCACAGTTTCGTAATGGATTTCACCGATCAATTCATGATTATGTTTAGCGTAAAGGTCTAAGGCTAATTTAGCTTGCACCGGATTGTCACCAATTCCCACGGTGGTATACAAGCCTAGCTTTTGCCGAACTGTCTTTTGAATCAAGCGGGCCACTTCGCGAACGGAATTGCCAAACAGCCGCCAAGTATGGGTCATATCAAGAATGCTTTCATCAATTGAATACGGCCAAACCTCTTTTTCAGTGGTAAATTGATGAAAGATCTGATTGATCTGCAAATTACGTTGAATATAAAGGTTCATGCGCGGTGGCACGACCCACAACCTGGGGTCATTGGGTAAGTCACGTTTACGGGAGACGTTGGCTTTAAGATGAAATAAGTGCTTAGAAGCTGTCCAAGATCTATGATTTTTGATATACTTCTATGTAAAAAGCGAGTTTAAGCTATGAAAAATTATCCCAGCAATATTACTCGGCAACAATTTGAATTAATTCGACCAGCTTTAGAAAATTTTCGTAAGCGAACTAAGCCTCGAAAATATGACCTCTACGAGGTCTTCTGTGCGGTCCTATATGTCTTGAAAACCGGTTGCCAATGGCGTCAAGTCCCCGGTGATTTCCCAGAATGGCGGTCAGTTTACAACTATTACAAAATTTGGTCAACTAAAGCTGAGCCTACGGCTGATTCTTTATTGGAACAAGTTTTAAAAGAATTGTCATTGCTCGGCGAACTTACCAAGGACGTTCAGCTTTAACTTCCTTTATTATCGTTGACGCTCAGAGCGTCAAAAACACCGCTACTGCTGAAAACAAAGGTTACGACGCTGGTAAGAAAATCTCGGGGATTAAGCGCCATCTGGCAGTTGATATCAATGGCTTTCCGCAGGCCATTCACATGACGCGAGCGAACGTCTCTGATCGAGACGGGGCCAGTGCAATGATCGCTTTACATGCCATGCATTTACGCCAGGTTCAAAATGTCTTAGTTGATGGTGGTTATTCAGGCGTTAATTTTCAGCTCGATGTAGCCAGTAATTTAAACGCAACCGTGCAGGTTGCGAAGCGCAATGAGTTGCATCGATTCGAAGTCATGCCCCAACGTTGGGTAGTCGAACGATCTTTTAGTTGGCTAGAGAATTGTCGGCGACTTTGGAAAAATTGTGAGCGTCAATTAACCACCAGTCTGCAAATGGTCGTTTTAGCGTTTTTAGCACTATTACTTAAGAGATTTTAGACAGCTTCTTAGCTTCGGGTGACGTGGCTAAAATGAGTCCGCCATTGGTATTTTCAGCTTCACTAAGGACCACTAATGGGACTTTTAAGGGATTTAGCCCCCGGGAAACGGCTTCGCAACTAGCATAAAAGGACTTGTTATCAATTAAGAAGAACACGCCATGCGGTTCATCATGAGTAAACAATTTCATCACTTCCGTTAGCTTTTACCTGTATTGTAGCACAGAAGGCAAACGTGTGTTCCCTAAAAAACTGCTAGAAAGCTGATTAAAAATAGTCGAAAGTACATCATAGTCATGCTATAATGTAGACAGAAAAAGAAAGCCCCGAGTGAACAGGACTTCCCATGTAGAACCGTTTAAGACGGTGGCAAACTTAATAGATTAGATCAAAAATAATCCATCTGCTCGCCAAAGCTAAGACGGATTATTTTTTTTGCTGACTTTTGATCAGCTCAACAATTAATGCAATTAAGGCTACGATAAAGGTACCGAAAGCCAGCATTAATTGTAAAGCGTCCGCAACGGACACTTAGGCTACTCCTTTCGTTAGGATTTATGGGCTTTAAAGGTTTAACACCATAAGCACCACCTCCGATTGGAAATAGCCACCGTCTTAACTTTTCTACAAGCTCAATTATACAAGAAGAGAGATGGACTAGGCAATGAACGATAATAATTGTGAAAAAACCAAGTATTTACAATATCTATTAGACAAGCAATTAGATTGGATACAAAAATCAGATACAAAAGCTTCAGTCTTATTATCAGCAATTGGGGTGTTATTTACTTTATTGATAAACTCTCGCTTCTATGGTGTCGTAGTAAATTGTATCCACTATCTTTTTATCAAAGATAAAATTTTTTTAACGGTACTTATTTTTTTGCTAGTAATTGGATTAATATTAGTCTTTATTGGTGGATTCTATTTATTTTTTACCCTTATACCTAGATTGAAAAACATTTCCCATCAACAATCCCACATTTTTTTTGGCGATATATATCAAAATGGGCTAAACGAAATGAAAAATTACTTCTGCAAAGATTTTAATCCCAATGATGACCTAGTTAATCAAATATTTGTTAATGCCAATATTGCTGATACAAAAATGAAAAACTGCAATATGGGTATCAAATTTATATGTTTAGGCTTTGGGACAATTTTTCTAGTCACACTGATAGCATCTATTGGACTATCTATCAATTAATATGGAAGGACATGGAAAATAAAATGGGAAATAGTACAATTAATTTCAAGTCTTTTGATCTAAGTACAGCTGAAGATGTAATAAAAAAGATTCTAACAGATACAAATAAATTTGATCATCTGGATTACATGCCTAGTTTAGATAACGCATTAAGTTACACTAATGGTGCTTACGTCAAAAATACCGCTTTTTTTATTGATATACGAAACTCTTCTAAACTGATTAAAAAAGAGGGATATGAAAGAAGAATAATAGCCAGATTTTATAGATCCTATATTAGCGAAATAATTGCAGTTTTAAGAAGTCATGAGTGTTGTAGGGAAATAAATATTGTTGGTGACTGTGTTTCAGCAATATTTGTTGAAAACAAAGATAAATCAGGTGAATATAAAGACAGATCTGATGTTATAGAAGCTTTAGAATCAGCCTCTATGTTCAATCCTCTATTAGGAATAATAAATAATCTCTTTTCTAAGCACTATAAACGAAGAATTGACATTAAAGCGGGCGTGGGTATTGCTACGGGCGAAGCACTGGTTATACAAGCTGGAGAAAAAGGTAGCGGTATAAATAAGCCTATCTTTCTTGGTGACAACGTAAATACCGCTGCACACCTATGTGATAAAGCCAATAATGAAAATTATCCATATTTTACTTTGACCGATCAAAACGTTAAAGACAATTGTAAAAGGTACATTGCTAATCCTGATAATCAAACATTTGCAGATTTTTTAGCTACACAATTTCCAACTGACGAAGGAAAATACTTCTATGGGGGAAACTTTTGGAGAATTCCATTCAACGATAGACTCAAAGAATTGCAAAATGATTGTAATTTTTAAATTAACCCCAAACGGCCATTAGGGTATACCCTAGTGGCCGTTTTTGATCCATTATCAATGGCTTTTTAAATTAGGGCCTAGTACTTTTGGAATGGAAATACTTTCCAACACCAAAAATTATAGACACGATAAAATTAGCGATTTCCTGATAATTGAATGGGATAATGGTGGTGTTAATATGAGAAATTATGGTCAATATCTGATTATGATCAATAGGGATCATACCAACGTAGAAGTTGTTTAAATCAATAACGGTAAAAAAATTAGGAACACGCAGTTTAAGCGCTTCTTGGGCTAAAGCTTTCATATTATAGGCATTATTATCAGATATTAAAGTAATATCACTGCCTTCACAAAGGTAGAAATCTGCTGAAGCAACATTACCAAGTAGCTGAAAAGTTGACTGGTTCATGATATCTCCTTGAATATTTACAAAAAAAGTGCTTTATTTTGCAGAATTAGGCATGTCATTCTTTTTCTACAAGTATATAATTAAAAATAGGTTAAAGAACTAGCTTGCCTAGTTCGTTGTCCCACCTCCGCAAGGATGGCTAGGTTGGTCAAATGCTGATTTATCAGCGTTTGAACTGCCAGCCAGCTACTGCGCTGTTGTATTATCATATTTAAAACAGTTAAGAGACTGGGTTAGTTCCCAGTCTCGGAAGGAGTTTATAATGGGAGAAAAGAAATTACATTATAAAATGTATAAAGATGGCAAAAAATTCGTTTTTGCCGCAATTGCTACACTGTCTTTTCTTGTCTTCGGTGGGGTATCAACGGTAGCAGTTCATGCTGATACCACCTCAGGGAACTTAACTGCCGCCACTGTAAACAGCACTAGTGATACGAAGAAGAGCGCTGTTTCATCAGCAGCTACTGTAGCAAGCAGTGCCAGTGATAAGAAGAGTGCTGCTCAATCAGCAGCTACTGTAGCAAGCAGTGCCAGTGATAAGAAGAGTGCTGCTCAATCAGCAGCTACCGCAGTAAGCAGTGCCAGTGATAAGAAGAGTGCTGCTCAATCAGCAGCTACTGTAGCAAGCAGTGCCAGTGATAAGAAGAGTGCTGCTCAATCAGCAGCTACTGTAGCAAGCAGTGCCAGTGATAAGAAGAGTGCTGCTCAATCAGCAGCTACTGTAGCAAGCAGTGCCAGTGATAAGAAGAGTGCTGCTCAATCAGCAGCTACTGTAGCAAGCAGTGCCAGTGATAAGAAGAGTGCTGCTCAATCAGCAGCTACTGTAGCAAGCAGTGCCAGTGATAAGAAGAGTGCTGCTCAATCAGCAGCTACTGTAGCAAGCAGTGCCAGTGATAAGAAGAGTGCTGCTCAATCAGCAGCTACTGTAGCAAGCAGTGCCAGTGATAAGAAGAGTGCTGCTCAATCAGCAGCTACTGTAGCAAGCAGTGCCAGTGATAAGAAGAGTGCTGCTCAATCAGCAGCTACTGTAGCAAGCAGTGCCAGTGATAAGAAGAGTGCTGCTCAATCAGCAGCTACTGCAGCAAGAAGTGCCAGGAATAGGAGGAGTGTTTTTCAGCTGCTAATGGCCTTATCATCTAATAGTGTCCAACCAGCTACCTCCATTAGTGATGATACTTATTTAAAAAATTTAGGAATTGATATTAACGACCTAAATACTAACAGTGTTTTAAAATTAGCTTCTCTGTTCCATATTTTTGCAAATCAAGCTAGTTTATCGGCGGATACTAATGGTAATTTAGCTGTTAAAATTTTAAATGGCTCTAACGATTTTGGTACACGTGGTGATTCATACAATTTAACTAGCGGTGATATTTATTACATTCAACAACTGGCCAAACATCTTCAAAGTAACGCTTTTAGAAATAAAACATTTAATCATGTAGTATTAGGTAAAGATGTTAATGTATCAATTGAAAATAACAAGGTCTTGATCAATGGTATCACTATGGATAATTTAAAACCTGAAGATGTTTATCAAGATACCAATGGGCGGGCCTATATTGATTTTAGTGATGTATTTCAACAACTAGTAAAGGCATCTACCAGTTATGCTAGTACTCCTCAGTCAAAAGGTGTTATTTCAAATTATGATGACATGAATAATCGCTATGTTGATGTTTCGAAAGTAGCAACTGGAACACAAATTATTTATGTAAATGTTCCATTCAAATATTTGAGTGCTCCTCAGCCGATTACAATCAAGGGAATATCTCAAGAAGAAAATGGCCCCACTATCGTCATTAACGTTACTGATATTCCAAATGGTGATCAAAATATTTCTACACAAGTTCAATTAGATTATGATGATGGAACGAATTCTCTACCCAACAGTGAAGGGCATTCAGAGCCTAACCATGTATTATGGAACTTAGGTACCGGTGAACAAGTCTTCAATTTCAGCAGTGGTCGGTTTATGGGAAGCGTTTTAGCACCTAATGCGACTATTAATGCTGGAGTTAACATTGATGGGAATATTGTTGCTAATATCGTTAATATAACCGGCGGTGAATCGCACAGATGGGATATTCATCCACAACCGACGAAGCCAGCTCCAACGATTACGACAGAGAAGAAGACAGTTAATGAGACCATTCATTATGTCTACAAAGATGGTTCAAAGGCAGCCGATGACTATGTTGCTAAGCCAGTAGAGTTGACACGTCAAGTCTCAACTGACGCAGTAACTGGGGCAAAGACGTATGGTAATTGGTCAGATCAAAGCTTTGCCGCAGTCAAAAGTCCTGAATTAAAGGGTTATACAGCTGACAAGGCGCAAATTGACAAGCAAACAGTTAATGGGGACTCCAAGGACTTCACATTCACGGTTACCTATACCAAGAACGCTCCAACGATTACGACAGATAAGAAGACAGTTAATGAGACCATTCATTATGTCTACAAAGATGGCTCAAAGGCAGCCGATGACTATGTTGCTAAGCCAGTAGAGTTGACACGTCAAGTCTCAACTGACGCAGTAACTGGGGCAAAGACGTATGGTAATTGGTCAGATCAAAGCTTTGCCGCAGTCAAAAGTCCTGAATTAAAGGGTTATACAGCTGACAAGGCGCAAATTGACAAGCAAACAGTTAATGGGGACTCCAAGGACTTCACATTCACGGTTACCTATACCAAGAACGCTCCAACGATTACGACAGAGAAGAAGACAGTTAATGAGACCATTCATTATGTCTACAAAGATGGCTCAAAGGCAGCCGATGACTATGTTGCTAAGCCAGTAGAGTTGACACGTCAAGTCTCAACTGACGCAGTAACTGGGGCAAAGACGTATGGTAATTGGTCAGATCAAAGCTTTGCCGCAGTCAAAAGTCCTGAATTAAAGGGTTATACAGCTGACAAGGCGCAAATTGACAAGCAAACAGTTAATGGGGACTCCAAGGACTTCACATTCACGGTTACCTATACCAAGAACGCTCCAACGATTACGACAGATAAGAAGACAGTTCATGAGACCATTCATTATCAAGGCGCTGGTAATCAAACTCCTGCTGATCACACTGCTTCTGTCGACTTCACACGTCAAGTCTCAACTGACGCAGTAACTGGGGAAAAGACGTATGGTGCTTGGTCAGCAGATCAAAGCTTTGATGCAGTCACAAGTCCTGAATTAAAGGGTTATACCGCAGACAAGGCGCAAATTGACAAGCAAACAGTTAATGGGGACTCCAAGGACTTCACATTCACGGTTACCTATACCAAGAACGCTCCAACGATTACGACAGAGAAGAAGACAGTTAATGAGACCATTCATTATCAAGGCGCTGGTAATCAAACTCCTGCTGATCACACTGCTTCTGTCGACTTCACACGTCAAGTCTCAACTGACGCAGTAACTGGGGAAAAGACGTATGGTGCTTGGTCAGCAGATCAAAGCTTTGATGCAGTCACAAGTCCTGAATTAAAGGGTTATACCGCTGACAAGGCGCAAATTGACAAGCAAACAGTTAATGGGGACTCCAAGGACTTCACATTCACGGTTACCTATACCAAGAACGCTCCAACGATTACGACAGAGAAGAAGACAGTTAATGAGACCATTCATTATGTCTACAAAGATGGCTCAAAGGCAGCCGATGACTATGTTGCTAAGCCAGTAGAGTTGACACGTCAAGTCTCAACTGACGCAGTAACTGGGGCAAAGACGTATGGTAATTGGTCAGATCAAAGCTTTGATGCAGTCACAAGTCCTGAATTAAAGGGTTATACAGCTGACAAGGCGCAAATTGACAAGCAAACAGTTAATGGGGACTCCAAGGACTTCACATTCACGGTTACCTATACCAAGAACGCTCCAACGATTACGACAGAGAAGAAGACAGTTAATGAGACCATTCATTATGTCTACAAAGATGGCTCAAAGGCAGCCGATGACTATGTTGCTAAGCCAGTAGAGTTGACACGTCAAGTCTCAACTGACGCAGTAACTGGGGCAAAGACGTAT
>NZ_CP139477.1 GCF_034259105.1 Limosilactobacillus reuteri
CCAATTGTTTCCTTATCAACTTGGCGGAACCATCCGTCAGGAAGATGATTAGTTTTAATGGTGTAATCAGGATTTTGCTGAGCTTCTTCGACGCTCATACCAACCTGTGCGATTTGTGGTGAGGTAAAGACAATGGTTGGGATGGGCGGATAGTTGATTGCGTCAGTAGTCTTTCCTGTGAAAAGTTGGGTTAAATAACTAGATTCAAAGATCGCAGTCGGGGTGAGCTTAGGCTGTTCTTTATCAAGCACATCACCAGAAGCATAGATGTTATCAATGTTAGTTTGAAGATGATCGTTAACTTCGATCCCGTTAGCATTGTAACTAACGCCTACTTCGTCTAATCCGATGTTTTCGATGTTAGGAATTCGTCCGGTAGCATCCAAAATCCAGTCGGTGGTGAGGGTTTCGTGATTGTTATAAGACACGGTAAAATGAGAACCGTCTTCCTCAAAACGATCCACCTGAGCGTTGTAAATGAACTTCACCCCTCGTTTTTCGAGGTCGGCAATGACTTGTTTTACGTAATCTTGATTAAATTTGCGCAACGCCCGATTATGGCGTAAAAGTACAGTGACGTTCGCGCCGGCAGCATTGGCAATCGTGGCAAATTCCATGCCGATATAGCCCGCGCCAATAATTACGATATTTTCAGGAAGCTGTTTGAGGTTCATAAAATCGGTACTGTCATGCGTAAGTTCTGAGCCCATAACATCTAGATGGTGGGGACGTAGCCCCGTTGCAATCACGATTTTGTCAGCGGTGTAGCGCTGTTGATCCACTTCGATGGTGTGAGCATCAACAAATTTTCCACGACCGTGAATAATTTCGATGTCAACAGAGTCGAGTAAACCAGTAATCATGTCCGGCAAGCCGTCGATGACTTCGTGTTCATGTTCTACATTGGCAGTCCAATCCAGCTTTAAGTCACCATTTACAATGCCATCAAGGCGTTCTTGGTGGCGTAAAAGTTGAACCGGGTTGTCCAGCGTAATTTTCGCGTTGCATCCACGGTTTGGACAAGTTCCCCCGATTTTGTCCGCTTCGATAATGGCGACTTTTTTACCACTATTAGCTAGTGGAACCGCCCCGTCGAAGGCACCATGCCCCGCGCCTAAGTACAAAACATCAAATTGATAACTTTCAGTCATTTAATTACCTCCATCCTAAATTTAGGTGAATAAACAATTACCATTGTTGGCACGAGTATAGCAGAGGATAGGTGCGAGTTGCAAGCGATTGCAACTGAAGAGAACAAAAAGCAATCCTTAACTTTAAATAAGGATTGCTAAAAAATATCTTACTAACGTTTAGTAAAATACCATCACTTTTTCGAAATGAATCAGGAGCAATTGCTGCTCCTAAATCTGGTGATAATTATGATCAGTACGCTTTACTAGACTTAATTGAATTCTTTGGGAAAAATATTAAAGATGTGCGCGAAGCATGGAACAATGAAAATTATAGAAATTACAAAAATATTTATATATATGATTCCTCAAAAGTATTTAATGAGTTTAAAAATTCAATTAATGAATTATTTTCGGAAGCTGGATTACTGTATGAGTTAAACGATGAAAAGATTATCGAAAGACTCGTTGATGATGATGTTCTAACACCGGAAATAGAAACTAGTTTTGAATCTCTAACAGATAAAAAACTACATGATCTTTTAGAGAGTGCTATTGACTTCTATAGAACTCCAAATAATTCAGCTCGTCAAGAATCGCTAGAAAAATTGTGGGGGGGGCATTGGAGAGACTCAAAACATACTATGAATCACTAAACAAGAGAGAATCAGTCCAAAAAATAGTGAAGAATATGGCTCATGAAGACGAATACTTCTATAAAATGTTTGATGCCGAATTTAAATTGCTGACGGAAATTGGAAACAATTACAATATTAGACATCATGAAACTAATCAAAAAGATTTACCAGATAAAAATTATTACGATTATTTATTCAATAGGTGCCTATCATTGATTGCTTTATCTGTTAAGTATTTGGCAGATTGTAAAATTTAAGTTGAACATTTAAGTGGACAGAAAAACCCATCAAGGTCTTTAATGGTGTTACCACAACATTCCATTAGAAAGAAGGACCTTGATGAGCACCACTATTTTATCATTCCAGAACCGTGTTGTCATTGAAACGCTTCATAATGAAGGACGTTCCTTGCGATACATCGCTAACTACTTAGGCTTTAGTAAGACCACCATCTTTAACGAACTTCACCGGCTAAATAGTGGGTATCAAGCTGAACTAGCGCAAACTGACTTTGAACGCAAGGTTAGTCAACGGGGGCGGAAGTCTTCACTCACTAAAAGCCTTAAGCACTTGATTGAGGAAAAGATTCAAGTCCAGAAGTGGTCCCCTGAACAAGTTGCCCATGTAGTTGGGATTGCCTACAAGACGGTCTATAACTGGATTGATCAAGGATGGCTTGATGTACAGTTACCCGATTTGCCTGATCATGGAATTCGTCGTCATCGTGCTAAAGAAAAGCGTGGTACGTTCAGTCACGGCCGCTCCATTGAAGAGCGTTCTCATAAAGTCGAAACTCGCCAGGAATTCGGCCACTTTGAAGCTGATACCGTACTTTCTGGCAAACGTAAAGGTCAAAGCTGTGGCTACTTTTGTGGAGCGTAAGAGTCGCCTGACAATTGTTAAACGGCTCCATGGTCGCGACAGTCAGTCCATGACTCAAGCCGTACTTGAACTAGCTAGTCAACTTCAAGACAAGCTCAAGACGCTTACCGTAGATCATGGTAAAGAGTTCGCTAACTACCAGGCAATTGAGCAGCGAACTGGTACTCAGGTTTACTTTGCCCATGCCTATTCACCGCACGAACGCGGTAGTAATGAGAACCGTAACCGAGTTTTACGACGGTTTATTCCCAAAGGCCAAGCCATTGAAGAACTAAGCGATCACAAGCTGATTCAAATTAATTGGTATTTGAATTCCCGGCCACTTAAATGTCTTAATTGGCATACACCAATCGAGATCTTCCTGCTTAATTTACGTCACTAAATTCGTTCAAGTTATTTCTTGCAATCTGCCTTATACAGATCTCGATAAAAATCTTCATTAACACCAAAAGAAGAATCCATACCACGATCACGATTAACAATCCAAATTATATAAAGTGTAGCTGATAAAGATTTTGATAAATCACATCCTACCTTAAAAGCTCGATCAGCTTGTTCTGAACCATCTAAGCCAACTAATATTCGCTTATAAGTCATATGTCATTCTCCCTTTTTATCCTTAATAGTTGCATGGCGTCTACCATAGCCAAAGTAAATAGCCATACCGATTGCCAGCCAAACTACAAATCGTAGCCAAGTTTCCCAATTTAGTCCGGCTAGAAGCGTAATACAAAAAATAATTGCAATAATTGGGGTAATTGGAACTCCTGGTGCCCGAAAGCCTCGATGGATTTCAGGATGGGTACGACGCATTAGAAGAACTCCGGCAGAAACTAAAATAAAAGCAGTTAAAGTTCCGATATTGACCAATTCTGATAAAATATTTAAATTGATAAATCCACCTGCTAACGCTGTAATAATTCCAAAAAACCAAGTTCCTTTAAAGGGAGTTTGATGTTTTTGATCGACTTGACCAAAGAATTTGGGAAATAGACCATCTCTCGACATTGAGTAACTAATTCTTGATTGCCCATATAGTTGAACCAAAATAACGGTAGTCATGCCTAAAATAGCCCCCACGCTAACAATAATGGATAACCAAGTTTGTCCCGTTTTGGCTAAAACAGCTAAAATAGGAGCATTTAAATACTTAATAAAAATAGTATATTTAACAACACCAGTCATAATCAATGTCATAATGATATAAAGTATCGTTGAAATTAATAATGACAGTAAAATTCCCCGTGGTAATGTCTTACTAGGATTGATAGTTTCCTCAGCACTGGAAGATACGGAATCAAATCCGATGAAAGAGAAGAACAGAATAGATGCAGCTGGAATAATACCAGATGCAGTTCCATTGTGATAAGAATACCAACCAAATGGACTAAAAGGATGCCAATTTTGTGGCTTAATAAACCAAATTGTACAAATAATAAATAAAACAATAACTGCTAGTTTAACTAGAACCATTGTGTCATTAACTCGCTTAGTTTGAGTAATCCCAATTGAAATAATCCAAGTAATAACTAGGACAATTAAAAAGGCTGGTAAGTTAAAAATTGTATTGACTCCAGGAGTTGTTCCTATTGCAGCAGTTAATAAGGTAGGAATCCGTATTCCCATATTACTTAATAAATTAACAAAATAACCAGACCAACCAACTGAAACAGTTGCCGCGCCAAGAGCATACTCTAAGATTAAATCCCATCCAATAATAAAAGCAATAATTTCACCAAATGCAATGTATGAATATGTGTAGGCGGATCCGGCAACCGGAGCCATTGAAGCAAATTCAGCATAGCATAATCCAGCAAAGCCACAACATATAGCCGCCATAAAAAATGATAAAGCCAAGGCAGGCCCAGCTGTTAGGGCTCCTTTACCAGTTAGAACAAAGATTCCAGTTCCTATGATGGCACCAATACCTAAAAAAGTTAGATCCCAAGTTTTTAAGGTGCGCTTTAAAGGTGAGGCGTGTTTAACAAGATCATTAATATCTTTTTTACGGAATAATGATGACATATGTTCACTTTCTTTCCATTTTCTAATTATTTTATCATTTTTTTGTAATTTGTAAAGAAAGTAACGTGTGATTAATTTTTCCGTCGTTGAATATGTTCCTATTCAAAACACCCCCTAGAGATGACACTTTTATTATTTAAAGTGTCATCTCTAGGGGGTATTGTACACCCAGGGAACATGCCTTAGCAGTTTAAAATATTCAATTTTGTCTAACTTTTGTGTTGCACTTTATAAATCGGTGATTTACTAGGCATTCCATATTTTTTCGATAATCCAAGTATAGAAATTTGTCTATCAAAATATTCATTTACTAATTTAACTTTGAATTCTGAAGAGTATTTGGTCATAAAAAAGGCTCTACGTCAAGTAGTGTTGATACGCAAATATGAATTTTCGCCAATTAAATTGGTCTAGTTAGAATCGTCATTCGTGGCGGTTCTTTTTAGTTAGTTTGAATTTGGTGGCCAATAATTAAATAAATCCGCGTTTTAAATGCCGTAAAGTAACGATAACCACAGGCAACTCGTTTGATAGTTTTAATTCGATTATTAATCCCTTCGGTTCGACCATTTGAGAACTTCGTCTCAAAGCCACGCTTAATTCCCTCTTTATAGCGCGCTAAAACTTGGCAACGGTGGATTGTATAATGGCTGACACTGTCTGGCCGGAGTTTAAGTAATTGAAAGAAAGTTGTAAAATCACGTTGATTATAAGCACGCTTCAAGGATTGAATAAAATTATAGGTGGCTCTTAACTCTTGGTCATACGCTAACATTAAGTCTAAGATCATAATGGAATTAACAACGCGATTAAAATAACGTCCTTCGTAATAAACTTTTGTACTTAAATTTTCCCGATCTTGAAGAAATAGCCGCCAATAACGTTTAAGGCGCCGAGTTTGTTTCTGCTCCGCAGAATCACCTTTTCGCAAACGATTGAAGACATGAATTCGCACATGATTCATCGTATCATTAAGGTGTTTGGCAATATGAAAGCGATCATAGATGATTTGAGCACAAGGAAAAACGGTTTTAACTAGTTGATCATAAGCAGCGTTCATATCCATTACCAGATATTTCACCCGGCAACGGGCAGCACGTGTAAACTGTTGATAATGCTTAAATAAACTACGTAATCGCCGATCTTCAAGGAGTTCAAATAAGCAACTCCGATCACCATCAACAGCGATGAAACTCATCTTACCTTTAGCGCTCCGCATTGATTTAAATTCATCAATACATAGTGTTTCCGGTAGATAGTTTAAATTCGGCTTGTATTGATCAGCGAGGTCCAAAAGGACCCGCTGGACCGAAGCTTCACCGATAAACAAATCATGGGCAATATCTTTAATTGTTTGAATTCGCGTTAACCGAAGAATAATTTCACGCCTTAAATCACGACTAATTGTTCGTTGCTTTTCAAAAAGATAACTAGTCGCATTAAATGTTGTATGGCAGTCAGGACATTGAAAACGTTGAGTATTAACAAGCAACATTAATGGTTGAGCCCTAAATTGTCCATATTTGTATTTAGCTTGATAAAAACCATATTTTAAGATTTGTCCACGATTAATAACGCCACAATTTGGACAAGCACGCGGGATATAAGAAAGGGTACAGGATATTTGTGCCACCCGAACGTTTTTAATTGATTTATATTTAAGCCAATGATGAGGAAAATTTAAATGAGGGTCTGTTAAATTGAGGAGAGTCCTTGTATCATTATCCATGGAGGTTACCTTCTTTACTATGTGATTTGGCGATTTCATTGTATCAGAGGGCATGCCTCTTTTTTAGTTTAAAAACAAAAAATCTAGTATTGGTATAGAAAGTGATATTTCTATATCAACACCAGATATTGTAGAGCCATAAAAAAAGTGCTCCTAAAGTTGTTAGGTTATGTCTAACAATTTTAGGGCACTTCATTAAAACTAAGTGGGTCAGGAATATTATTAATTGGCTTCGCTCACAACAAAGTCGAGGGGTGCTAACTAAGTTAGCATCTATAATTTAGTATAAGAATCTTAAATGAAGCTTAAAAACTAATTCTTTAATTTACCGACAAAGAAAGAAACTAAAGCAACAACAATTACTGCTCCAATAATTGAAGGAATAATTGCCATTCCGGCTAATTGAGGGCCCCAAGATCCGAGTATAGCTTCTCCAATAGAGGAACCAACTAATCCGGCAACAATATTAGCAATCCACCCCATTGATTTTCCTTTGCTAGTAATTGCTCCAGCAATAGCACCAATGATGGCACCAATAATTAAAACCCATAACCAATGCATAAAACATCATCCTCTCTTATTTTTCGAAGGATGTTTTTTAGATTTGTTATAGTTTTGAATTTCTTTAAAAATGGCTAATAAAAGTTGAGATATAGAAATGATAATTGATATTTTTGACCAAAGTCCAAATCTTTTCATATCAAATCCTCCATTATCTAAATTGCATCCTTCTAAATCTAATTATAGGCCATTGAATATTTGCATACAAATTATTCGATTGTGCCATTCTTTTTCTCCCGAAATGTCAATTTAAGTTAGAAAGAAAATAGTTGCTCATCAGTGACGTAAGACATGAATACTTCATATGGAGTTCGATAGCCTAGTGATTTACGGGGCAGGTTATTTCGCTTACTCATCAGTTGGGTTACCAATTCATCAGGAAGATTGCGGAAATCTAGCTGTTTCGTTAAGCCATCCCGGCGTAAAAGACCGTTGTTGTTTTCGTTCAGCCCTCGTTGATTGGGAGCACCAACTTCGGCAAAGTAAGTGTGAAGGTCAAATTGATTGGCAATCTCGCGCCAGCCGGCGAATTCTTTTCCGTTGTCAAAGGTAATCGATTTGAAGAAGTGCCGCGGGAATTTCCGAAGCCACTGACTTAAGTGTTGGTTAATCGCATCAGCCGTCTTTTCGTGCACATTGAGTACAATTTCGACCTTCGATTGGCGTTCGGTCAGGGTCATTACCGCCCCTTGGTGCTTTTTGCCTTGGACGGTATCAGCTTCAAGGTGCCCAAATTCAGTGGCATAGTGCGGAAAGTCCTTGGCACGCTCGTGAATACTTCGCCCCAATTGGCCAGCCTTCCCACGGCGCTCGACATAGCCATTCGGGTGCCGCTTACCTCGCATCGGCAAGGAACGGACATCGAAGCCGAACTGGCCACGTTCAAACATCCGGTAAAGAGTTCGCCGGTTACAACTAATTGGGCGCTCAGCGCGCCCAATAATGGTATCAGGCGTCCACCTCTGGGCAATTTTGTCGTTGATATAAGTGAGTTCAGCCAGTGACAACTGAGTACGTTTTCGGCCACAACGTTGCTTATTGCGCATATAGTGATCTTGATAATCAGCAATTGAGGCACCGGTTTCCAGGTAACGATAAACGCGATAAACGGTTTCGGCGCAACGTTTGATCATTTGGGCCACTCGGTACGCTTTAAGCTTTTGCACGAAAGAATGGGCGATGATTGTCAGCTCGTTTGTGGTAAGATGGGTGTAAGTCATTTGTGGTTTCCTTTCTTTTGTTTAGGGGTATTCAAAAGTCTACCACAAATGGCTTTTCTATTTTTCTAACTTAATTTTACAAACGGCGTTATTTACTTGGAGGATTTTTGATGAAAAAGAAATCAATATGGATAACCATCTTAGTGGATGTAAGCTGATTCCTGAGACAACTTTTAGGAGAGGGTATAATGAATAAATCGTCTCTCAAAAGGAAGGAATTTTTACATGCCAACTCGTTACGGCAAAGAATTCAAACAAAACATTATCAACCTATATAAGCAAGGCAAATCAGCTGCCCAACTGGCTTAAGCAGGATTTCTCGACCACTGGTTTAAATCAAAAATGGACCGCTGATATGCCCTATATTCAAACGAAGCGTAATGGCTGGTGTTACTTATCAACCATCATGGACCTGCACTCACGACGGATTATCGGCTATTCGTTCTCAAAAAAGATGGCTACTGATTTAGTCTTAAAGGCCCTGGAAAGCGCGGTTAAAAATCGAACCATTACTGGGGACCTGATTATCCACACAGACTTAGGATCACAGTATACCAGCGATGATTACAATCAACGTTTAACTGAACTACATATCCGCCACTCGTACAGCCGTAAGGGTTGTCCGTATGATAATGCACCAATGGAATCTTTTCATGCTTCCCTCAAAAAGGAATGTGTTTATCCAGTGCCGGTCTTTGAGAATTATGAAACTGCCGCTGCTGTCCTTTTTGAATATGTGCATGCTTTCTACAATGGGAAGAGAATTCATAGTTCACTGGGCTACCAGACCCCCTTACAAGTTGAAATCGCAACACTTACGAGCCAAATGGCCGCCTGATTTAATGCTTTCCATGGTTCAAATAAGTTATTAATCACGATTAATGATTTATTTGAGCTGTGGAAGGTAAACGCGGTTCTGAATGTCTCTTAAAACCTGTCTCAAATATTGACTTCAATCCAACTCGAAAATCAGCAAAAATGAAAACAGCCGGATTGCTCAAATTGCTTTCAAACCCCCAATTAATTGCGATTACCGGATATTTAAACTAGAATATAACTTATAGATGATTTTAACAAATGGAAATACTTGAGAAGAGGTTTTGTTATGAGAACGTTTGCGATAAGGGCTCATGATGGGGTCATGGAAATCGATTATTCAGAGAATTCCAATAAGCCCCCTTTTAGGAAGTTTATGATCACCTACAACCCCAAATTTTCAATTGGCGATAATCTTGAGAACATTAAGGCTGCCCTCACTGGGTTGCCAATTTATGCAGCAATTATTGAGAATTCATTGAACTATGAATTCTCTGACACGATTATCGGTATTAATCATCAAAAGATCGATATTGGCCTAGCAATTGCCAACATGATGAATATTCCGGTCGTTAGCCTGCATAAGGTTCAAGATGTTGGTTTGGAAAAAGCAGTGGCAGAAAAACAGGAATATTTGAAGTGGCACCTTGATTATTATGGTGAGTACAGCGGCAAGCGTAACTATGGGCAAGAGGCCATGCTGACAATCGGTAACGGCTACTTTGGCCTGCGGGGTGCGTATGTCGAAGCGAACGCCAACCAGGATAATTACCCTGGGATGTACGTTGCTGGTGTCTACAATCAACTCACAACCAAAATTAACGGTCGGGATGTTGTCAACGAAGATCTAGTAAACCTCCCCAATGCTCAATACATCAGTTTTGGGGTGGATCATCAACAACCGTTTGAAATTAAAAAAGAAGATATTCAAGATATTTATCGAAGCCTAAATTTGCGAACTGGTGTTTTAACAACCACCTTGCATATTCAATTATCAACTGGCCACATTTTGCAAGTTCGGGCTACCAAAGTTGCCAATATGACAAATTGGCATCGTTATTCCATCAAGTATGAATTAAAACCAATCAACTTTTCTGGGAGCATTCAACTCTATTCAAAAATTGACGGGACTGTTATTAATGGCAATGTTGAGCGCTATCAGGATTTCGATCAACACCATATCGACGTCATTGACATGGCTACCCACGATAACCAGATTTCGTTAACCGGTCAAACCAAGACGTCCCACGTTAACTTTGTGATTAATTCTAAGCTTTCTAGCAAAGATATCGATACCACCAAGTTAATTTCAGCTGAAACTGAAGATAAACAAATCCAGCAAAAATTGGATATCCAAGTAGAACCTGAGAAATCGTATGTATTTGAAAAATGTGTCACAGTATTTACCAGCCAAACTCAGGATGCCAACTTGGAACAACTCGCCCAAAAGGAACTGAACGCTTCTTCGTTCAATGACACCCTCGCCGACAGTCAAAAGTTCTGGAGCAACGTTTGGCAGAATTCAGATATCCAAATTGATAATGATATGACCAGCCAAAAACTGACGCGGGTTAACATCTACCATATGCTTGTGACAAGTGCCGCCTTGGCTTCTGGTCAATTAGATTCCTCAGTCGGCGCTCGTGGCTTGCACGGTGAAGCTTATCGAGGCCACATATTCTGGGATGTCACCTTTGATCTACCGTTTTATGCTATTCATTACCCAGCAATTGCTAAACAGTGCTTGTTATATCGCTATAATCGAATCGGTGAAGCGCGCAAATACGCCGCCTCGGAAGACAAGCAAGGGGCAATGTATCCTTGGCAGTCAGGGATGTATGGGGATGAACAATCTCAATTTGTTCACTTGAACCCGGTTAGTGGTGAATGGGATCCGGATAACAGTCGCTTGGAACGTCACGTTTCACTGTCAGTTGCCTACGATGTCATTAATTATGTTCATCTAACAGGTGATACTGAATTCATGAAGAACTACGGATTAGAAATGTTATTGTCAATTTGCAAGTTCTGGGTCAGCATGGCAAGCTACGATAAAAAAGATGATCGTTACGATATTCATCACGTCATGGGACCAGATGAATTCCACGAAGAATATCCAAACTCTGATGATCACGGACTCACTAATAATGCTTATACCAATATCATGGTTTCTTGGTTATTTGATAAGGTCGCAGAGCTGATGAGTCATGAAGATCCTAAGATAATCAAATCTGCCAATGAAAAAGCCCAAACAGACAATAGTTTACTTGATCAAATGAGTGATATTGCCCACAAACTTCGTCTCGATATCAACGAAGAAGGCATCATTGGTCAATTTTCCGGTTACTTCAATCTTTCCAAGCTCAACTTTGATTCTTACCGGAAGAAATACGGTGATATATCGCGAATTGATCGACTGTTAAAGGGTGAAGGTAAGTCACCTGATTCTTATCAAGTTGCCAAACAAGCCGACACTTTGATGGCTTATTACGAATTACCATTTGATGAAGTTCAAAACGTCATTACCCGGCTTGGTTACAAGTTGCCCGCCAACTACTTTACCACCAATTTAAGATTTTACCTTGATCGAACGACTCACGGATCCACCCTTTCACGAATTGTTTATTCAGTTCTGGATGAAATGGATGGCAATATGGATCAATCCTGGCAATTGTTCTCAACCGCCTTGTTCTCCGATTACTATGATATCCAAGGTGGGACCACTGCTGAAGGTATTCACCTTGGCGTCATGGGTGCTACGCTTGAAATTGAAACCAAGTATTACGGCGGGGTTCGGTTTGACACCGACGAGGTTTCCATCAACCCGCACCTTCCAACCACTTGGAGTAAGCTATCATTTAAGCAAACGTATCAAGGCATCACGTACAATTTTGAAATCGGTCATCATAAAATCAATGTGACTGCCGATTCAAGCAGTCACATCAAGGTTGGTGACAAGGGTTATTCATTATCCAAGAACAAGCCAACTGTTATTACTTACAAATAAGATTAGGAGTGAAATACAATGGCAAAGTTTTCAGATATTAAAGGTTTTGTCTTCGATCTCGACGGTGTAATTACGGATACTTCGGTTTTCCACAGCCAAGCTTTGCATCAAGTTGCTGACAAGGTGGGTGCCCCATGGTTCAAAGAACTTGAAGACGGATTAAAGGGAATCAGCCTGATGGATTCTCTTGAAATGATTTTAAAAGCAGGTAATCTACAAGACCACTATACTGACGATCAGAAGGTTGATCTTGCAACGGAAAAAAAATACAAACTACTTGAAGTTGGTTGACAAAATTACTCCAGCTAATATTCTTCCGGGGATTAAAGAATTCCTGGATGAAATTAAAGATGGTGGTTATCTGTTATCATTAGCTTCTGCATCAAAAAATGCTCCTACTGTTTTGAAGAAGATACAATTGACTGATTATTTCCCAAAGATTGTGGATCCAAAAACTTTGAGCAAAGGCAAACCAGATCCAGAAATTTACCTCAAAGGTGCCGAACTGATCAATTTGAAACCAGAACAATGCATTGGAGTCGAAGATGCTGCCGCTGGAGTTGAATCAATTAACGCCGCTGGGGAAACCTCCATTGGAATTGGTGACAAGACAATTTTGAAGGATGCAGATGTGAACTTTACTGATACCAGTGAAATGACCTTGGCTAACATTAAAAAACAGATGGACTAATTCAATCCATTTGGAAAACTGGGACAATTGATGCTTTAATTCCATCATTTAAGGGCTTCATACCAAAATCCAAAACGAGGATTTCAGGGTGAAGCCCTTAAATGATTGCATGTCGTAAGTTATTTGATTAACCCGTAATGCTTCAGCCCATTCACAATTCCGCCATTCACATTTGAAGTAGTGACGAATGATGCTTTGGCTTTCACATCTGGGTGACCATTACCCATTGCGACTGGGTAATCCACTTCAGCAAACATTTGCAAATCATTCAGCTGATCTCCGAAAGCATAGGACGGAATGTCCCCTAATTGCGCTTTCTTCAAGAGTGCTTGAATGCCGGTTTGCTTCGATACCCCCCACTTCATCGTATCTAAACAGCGAGGATTATTTCTAACCAATGACAATTCACCCTTGAATTCATCCTGATACAGTTTATCTTTATCATAATTAAAAACGTTCAAGAAATTGACTTCATGAGTCTTGTAAAAGTCCGGCTCAACGTGCGGCGTCAATCTTAACAGCCGATAGTTAACTTTAGTTAAGTCATTTTCAGCTGTTAAGGCAAATTCTTCATTGTTATAGAATGAAATCACATCGCCCTGCTTTTTGGCAAATGCTAAAATCTCTTCAATCATCTCATTACTAATTTGCTCAGCCTTTAGCTTTTTCCCTTGATATTGAACGTAACTACCGTTCGCACTGACTAATGAATTGATACCGGTAGCGTCAATCACATATTGAATTTCAAAAATATTTCGGCCAGTTGAAATTACAGGGAGAATATTGTTCTCTCGTAACTGATTAATTGCTGCAATGTTGTCATCAGAAACATTCTTTTGATTATCAAATAGTGTGCCATCTAGATCAAAAAAAACAACCGCTTTATACATTGAATTCCCTCCATTTAACTCGATATCTACATTGTACTACTTAATCTACTGCTCCCTGAAAATTTCGCCTGACTTTTGACAAAAATATGTATTATTGTGTTTCCATAATTTGTGATACACTAATTTGAAAAGAGTCAGCTTCAAGGAAACAAGAAACTTCAATCAAAGGTTGAACAAGTCTCTGTTACTCAGGGAGATGGTTTAGGGTATGACATTCTTTCCTTTAATCCCGATGGTTCTGAAAAGCATATTGAAGTTAAAACAACTACTGATTCAGAGAATATACCGTTTTATATTTCTCAAAATGAACGCCAATACGCTAAAGAGGATAATTCATCATATTGGCTATATCGTGTTTACGATATTAATAAGGAAGCAAAATTAGAGAAGTATCATGGCAATCTAGAACAATATTTTAGTTTTGAACCAACTGATTATCTTGCTTTGAAGAAAGAAAATTAGAACGTACAGGGTCCATTTCTATCAAATAGTCCATTTTTTTAGTATAAGAGCAGAAAAACCAGACGTGGAAACCACGTGGTCTTTTAGTTGATTCAGTAAAAGAAGCCGAAACCAACGTCTTCACTTTGGCTTCGGCTTCTTTGGCTTTTAATTGCGGGAACGCACACAAAAAGTGACGTGTACCCCCCAGAGTTGGAAATCAACTCTGGGGGTATCTTTATGACTAAAATCAGTATTAAGACTAAACTTAAAGCTGTTGAAGAATATGCCAACGGTGATGTTACTTTAGCATCAGTTAGACATAAATATGGAATTGCCGAATTAGTTTTTCAAATCTGGGTGGGAATTTATGCAAGATTTGGTAAAGGACCATTGCTCAATCCACCTAAAGTAACTGGGGATTTTCGGCTGAATCTGGTAAAGTGGAAACAAGAAAATTTGGCGTCAATCTCAGAAACTTGTATTTGCTTTGGGTATCGTTCCCCAGGCTCAGTGTATCAGTGGGAATGTCTCTATAATAAACAGGGATCACAGGCTTTATTGGGATTGCGCCGGGGAAGGAAACCTAAAAATGACCAACCAACACGACAAGCATCAAGCCGAAGAATTACGCCAACTCCAAAAGCAGTATCAAGCCCTACAAAGAGAAAACTTATTGTTAAGGATACAACTCGACGCCTCAAAAAAATTGACAGCCTTGAGAAAGCATCCAAAAAAGAACTTGCGCAAGTAATTTATGAACTCAAGGCCAAATACCTGTTAAAGGATCTAATTGATGCGCTTCCGATCTCAATGTCAACTTACCAGTATTGGCAAAATAAGTTTGAACACCCCAATGAAGACGAAGAAGAACTCAAAGCAGTGATTCAAGGACTCTTTGATTATTATGAAGCGGAATATGGTGTACGACGACTAAGCTCGCAAGTTAGGGCTTATTACCGATTAATTGGTAAAGAAGCACCTAATCATAAGCGCGTTCAGCGCTTAATGCATGAAATGGGACTAAAATGTACCAAATATAATCGACGAATACGTAAGTATGATTCCTCTAAGGGGCCAAATGGCAAGAAAGCTAAGAATAGGCTAAATCGTCGTTTCATGAGTAACCGTAAGTATCAGAAAATGGTTTGTGACATTACAGAATTAAAGACTCATAATAGGCGAAAAGTGTACCTAGAAATCATTAAGGACTTGGCGACTAACCAGATTCTCACTTGGGCAATTAGCCAACATCCAAATCTGCAATTCGCTTTGACACCACTTCAGCGGCTACTTAAGCAGTTACCTCATACTGGATATCAACTAACTTTGCATACTGATCAAGGCTGGCACTACCAACACCGTGTTTGGCGTAAACTACTTCGTCAGGGAAACATTAGGCAAAGTATGTCGCATCGAGCAACTTGTCTGGATAACGCAGCTTGTGAGACAGTCTTTAGTAAACTAAAAGCAGAAATTGGTCCTGATACCAGTTATCGTAATCAAGAGGAATTAAGCCAAGCAATTAATGAATGGATTCATTTCTATAACGAACGTCGGATTCAAACAAAATTAGGCGACCAAACTCCACTTCAATATGAGCAGAATCTAGTTGCCTAGAAAAAATATTTATTCAATTTCAAAGTAAGAATATACAAGTTCCAACTTTAAGGGTCCACGTCAGCGCGCTGAGCGACCAATTAGTTGTAACCGGCGAACTCTTTACCGGATGTTTGAACGTGGCCAGTTCGGCTTCGATGTCCGTTCCTTGCCGATGCGAGGTAAGCGGCACCCGAATGGCTATGTCGAGCGCCGTGGGAAGGCTGGCCAATTGGGGCGAAGTATTCACGAGCGTGCCAAGGACTTTCCGCACTATGCCACTGAATTTGGGCACCTTGAAGCTGATACCGTCCAAGGCAAAAAGCACCAAGGGGCGGTAATGACCCTGACCGAACGCCAATCGAAGGTCGAAATTGTACTCAATGTGCACGAAAAGACGGCTAATGCGATTAACCAACACTTAAGTCAGTGGCTTCGGAAATTCCCGCGGCACTTCTTCAAATCGATTACCTTTGACAACGGAAAAGAATTCGCCGGCTGGCGCGAGATTGCCAATCAATTTGACCTTCACACTTACTTTGCCGAGGTTGGTGCTCCCAATCAACGAGGGCTGAACGAAAACAACAACGGTCTTTTACGCCGGGATGGCTTAACGAAACAGCTAGATTTCCGCAATCTTCCTGATGAATTGGTAACCCAACTGATGAGTAAGCGAAATAACCTGCCCCGTAAATCACTAGGCTATCGAACTCCATATGAAGTATTCATGTCTTACGTCACTGATGAGCAACTATTTTCTTTCTAACTTAAATTGACATTTCGGGATATTAATTATTATATCATAGGATCAAAACAGTTAAACTATAGAATAATACTGCTCACAGCGTCTAAAATAATCCTTGACAAGTTTTGACTCCCACTAATTTACAAATGTGATACAATAACATTAAGGAAATCCAAATACAGATTCCTACCTTCCTAAGATAGCTCCACTTTATGTGGGGCTTTTTTCTTTTTGCTTATTTTTAGTAAAAAAGTGTTATTTGTTTGTAATAACACTTCCTAAATTAAGCTATTTTAGCACCTATTTTTATGATAAAATAAAGAGGTGTTATAATACTATATATCAAAAAATAACACTTGTATTAGGTGGTTTTATGAAACAGTTAGTCTTACCTATAAAAGACTCTTATGTGTTATCTGAAGTACAAGATACGTTACTAAATAACTTTAGAGCTGGTGTTAGAAACTACACTATCTTTCAAGTTGGAAAAGCTACCTTACTTCGAGTAAGTGACGTACTCAGATTAAAACAAGAAGATGTCTATGATAAATATGGTGAGGTAAAAAGAAACGCATTTATTAAAGATAAGAAAACGGGCAAGCAAAATACATTGTATTTAAAACCTGTCCGTGAGGATTTAGAGAATTATAAAAAATGGTTAGAAGAAAATAATTATTATCAAACTACGCCCTGGCTATTTCCATCGACTACCAGACCCAACAAACACATTGACGAAAGACAATATTATACGGTCATGCACGAAGTTGGAGATCTCTTGGATATTCCATATCTTGGAACACACACTATGCGCAAGACCGGCGCTTATCGAGTTTATGTACAGAGTAATTATAATATCGGATTAGTTATGTCATTACTCAACCATTCATCAGAAGAAATGACTTTGAGATATTTGGGGCTAGACCAAGTGTCTCGAGAAAGACTATTAGATAAGATTAATTTCGGGTAAGGAGATAATATGCAGCCATTATATATTTTGCAGGGACTTATAAGTCTCATTATTCTATTTCAAATAATTGCTACTTCGCTTTTTAATAGGAAGAAAAAGCATTGGATTGCTATTACACAGATGAGTTTAAGTGTTGTTGTTTTAGCTCTTGTCTCTACAGAGCTATTTGTTATTGGGCGTGTTAACTTTCCAGTAGTACTTACATTCATTCTTCAATGTGCTTTAATTCGTATATTTTGGAAGACGCTTAAACAGTTCGAAAATTAACACTATATAATAGGTAGAAACTCGTTCAAAAAGAAAAAAATAGTGATTATCGACAGTTCATATATTTATAAGGAAAAATTTGGAGACATTCGTGATATAATTGCGTCAAAATTGTCGCCAGATGATTAATAAACTTCCGTAGACTCAAAAAAATGCCCCTCAGACGAAACGAAAAACCGATTGGCATATAGTTGATCATTTAAATTGCGCTGAGAAGCTATTTTTTCGATGTTGAGATGCAAGAAAACTTCACTAAAATCTCCTCCAAGAATTTTAGTGAAAAGCGGTTTTACCTTCAACCGTATCTCCCAATAAAAGAAGAGGATCTTCGCTATGTGAAGGACCTCTTTTGTATTGGTAAACAATCCCCCGGTAAGACTATAATTAAAAATAAAACAAGTATTTTATAAGGTGAACAAAGATGGGTATTGTACAGAAATTATCTTATCCTTACCGAATATCATAGAACCTAAAAAAGAACTAGATCAATAGTCGAAGTGGCTAAGTCTAGTTCTCTAAGTCTCTTTATCATTACCAATTGATAAAGAGTTATTTTTTTATCTTAATTGCTTACTGTAAGAATTAATCTGCTAGGCTAAACTTATTTAGCTTAATCCATTGGTCTGAACTATTACCATTTCCTGCCGGATCATCAGTAAATCTTAAGACCAGTTGTAACCCTGCAGTCGATAGTGTTGGCAAATCAAAGTTAGCATTAAAGCCACTATATTGACTGCGGTAAATTTGTGGATAGACCTTAGCAACATCATCACGTTCACTAAGATTTAATCGTTGACGTCCAATTTCTTGGCCATTTTGAATTAAGATTGCATAGGCATACGGTTTAGTCATTGCATAATCGTTAGCTAACCAGCCCTGTACAGTCAGATGGCGATCATTTTGGACAACATTGTCAATGGAATAGGCTGATTGTTGGAATGTTCCCATATTTAACCAGGAGTCAGTATGTGCACCATTATTACCATTACCATTAGCATCTGCTGAATATCGGCTAACTAATGAGTAATTGTGTCCTGAAATTAAATGTAGTGAGTTGAATGCATAGTTGAACCGTGAGTGATTTGCAGTTTGAATATCGCCAAAGACATTCTTAACATCTTGCGATGATTGTAAACCAACCTTTTCAGAAGCAACCTGTTGTCCAGTAGTATTATCAAACACGATCAAATAATGATTAGGTTCAAGCTGTGAAAGATCTGTAGCATGCCAGCCT
Organism: Limosilactobacillus reuteri; assembly: GCF_034259105.1. NCBI lineage: Bacteria > Bacillati > Bacillota > Bacilli > Lactobacillales > Lactobacillaceae > Limosilactobacillus > Limosilactobacillus reuteri. The sequence goes on from NZ_CP139477.1 coordinate 18,843, forward strand.
GCAACTTGTAATTGACCGTTGCTTAGTGTAACAGAATCAAGGTTAGATCGATTTGCCCGGTTTATTGGTTTAAACCAATAATCTACAGCATTCCCATTTCCGGCAGCATCATCTGTCCAGCGAGAAATAAATTGAATATTGTCATTGAAGAACTGTGGAGTTAGGTTAAAGTTCACACTGAATCCAGAGTTTACAGCATTAGCAACAGTATTATAAACATTAGCAACATCAGGACGACTAACAGCCGTTACCTTTTGCCGTGCAATTTCATGACCAAGGTTCCGGTCCCAGGCAATAATGTAGTGGTAAGGACGACCAGCAGCTTGGTTAGAAGCATGCCAACCATTAACAGTTAGAGTATTACCGTTTGAACTTGGCTTATCCAAGTAAGCCTGATTATCTTCATTTAGAGCTAGTGAGTTAAACCAGTAATCAACCCGAGCTCCTTCCCCATTATTTGGATCATTGCTATAACGGGAGACTAATCTTAACGAGTGATTAATACAACTATTGGGAATATCGATCGTGACGTTAAATCCAGAATAAAGGCTATTATCAACATTTGAATATGCTCTTTGAACGTCCGAACGAACTTGCGGTACAAGCTTTTGACGAGCAATCTCGTGCCCTAGTGTATTATCAAACACAATCATATAACGGTAACGATCAGAGTTGCTTGCACCTGTAGCATGCCAACCACTGGCAATGAGTTGGGCCTGTCCTTGGTTGTTTTCAGTCAATTTGTAGCTGTCTAAGTAGCCATAATTAGCATTTACATTATTCGATATGGTGGTTGAATCGTAAGGAACTTCATTGTTAGCTAAAGTAGTATTGATTTTTTTAACATTAACATTAATAGTACCAATGCCATCATCACCAACTGTAATAGTGGATGGGACCTGTTCATCCTTATTAGCTAATTCATAACCATCTGGTAACGAGAGCTTAACATCAACTTTATCGCCAACTTTTCCTGAAACTTGGTCGGTTTTTACTACCTTGCCATCTGGATCGATATAGTTAATGTGACCTGATACTGTAACAGGAATCTTCTTTACATTTACTATAACTGTTTGAATTCCATTTTCTGTTACCGGTACTGTCGTTGGAAGTTGCTCGTCTTTATTTGCTAGTTCATAACCATCTGGTAAATTGATATTAATTTTAACATTATCACCAATTTTGCCGGAAACAATGTCTGTTTTTAGTAATTTTCCAGTTAGATCTACATAATTTATTGAGCCTGTCTTAGTTATCGGTGTCTTTTTTACATTAACCGTTATTATCTGTAATTTACCCTCTTTAATAATTAAAGAAGTTGGAACCTTTTCACCATTTTCATCGAGTTGATAACCCTTGGGAATAGACAGTTCAATAGGAAGTGCCTTACCAACTACTCCAGTAAGATGATCTGTCTGAATGATTTTATTATTTTCATCAACATAGTTTATAACAGCCTCCTTAAGTTTTCCTATTTTCATATCATAAGTTAATTCGGCATTAGCAGCATCAGAAGGATTCAAAATAACTTTAGGATTGATTAATTTTAGATTTATTTTTGTTGGATAGATCAGCTGTGTTCCTTTATCTAAATTTTTATAAAAAATTTGATATTGTTTCTCAGCAGTTTCATATACTAATTTTCCAACTATTTCATTAACTATTTGAGTTTCAGATTTATCTGCTTCAACTTTATAAAATGTAGGTGTATGGATGAGAGCAATTGTGGAACCTGGCAGTCCCATTAAACCATTTACATCAGTTAGTCTAACTTGATTATTAAAATGATGTTGGGAATTCCGGACATGGAACATCTTAATGTTAGACAGAAAAAACATATCTTCTATATTAGTTAGGCTACTAGTATCCCAATTGCTTAGATTTAAATCTGTTAAAGAGGGAGTTCCTGAAAACATGCCTTCCATATTAGTGACATTATGTGTGTCCCAATTATTTAAATTAACTGTTTTTAACGCTGTATCGTTTTGGAACATTAAAGCCATATTAGTAACATTACTTGTATCCCAATCATCCAAATTTAATGATTGGAGTGTAGCATTCCCACTAAACATTCCCTCCATATTAATAACATTACCAGTATCCCAGTTCTCAATACTCTCAGGGATAACTAAATTCGATGAGGAAAACATAAATGACATATCTTTAACGTTGCTAGTATCCCAGTTATTTAAATTAAGATGTTTTAGCTCAGGATCTGAACTAAACATACTAGACATATTTTTTACATTACTTACATTCCAATTACTAAGACCATTTATACTTTTCAAATGGTGTTGATAATTAAACATTGCCATCATATTAATAATTTTACTTGTATCTAGATTAGACAAATCAACATCTGTAAGTTGAAAATGATCCTCTTTGGTTAATACAAAAGGACCAACAAGTTTATCATCAGTATAAATTATTCCTTTTGAATCAAATGCACCTGACCAATCATCATTTGTAGCAACCACTTTATCATTTAATAAACCTTTTGTTTTACTAATTGCTATAGTAGAATAAGACTTTGTAGGATCACTTGTATGCCGTAAAGCATCATGTAAGACTGTAGAAGTAACCCCTACAGCTTCTTTATTATCTACATTTACTCCTGCATTATTAAAATCATTTAAATTAGGCACTACAATATGTTGAGTGTCTTGTCCATGGTAACCTGTTAAATTAATAATATTATTACCTGAATTATTCACCATAAGTTCTCCAAGCACAGCGTCACCCCGTTATCATGGGCGGTACTGTGTTTTTTTGTTTTTCACCTTTTTAGTGCAGAAAAAGAACCTCCGATTTGGTATAGTTGATTCACCACAAGTCAGCTATCCACCAAAAGAAAGAGGTCCTTCTCATGGCAACTTTACCGGAAAAACGAGTTAATTTCAATCCTAAATTACATATTTCGCACACTGGTGGTGAACTTTCCACTGATGCTGGGCTAGTGTTGGTCAAAGAATTAATGGCGCAACTCAATTTCACGACCTTAGCGTATCAATTAGTCCATTTTGATGACCAGCGCCATTACGCTCGTTACAGCAACGTTAGTCTACTAGAGCAGGTCGTGCTGCAGTTGATCGCCGGCTACCCTGCCGATCTAGCTGCCACTAGTTTGCGCGATGACCCCACATTTAAATTACTATTGGCACAACCGCAATTGGCCTCACAACCGTTGTTATCCCGTTTTTGGCAACGCTGTGACGAGCAGACCATCACCTCATTACAAACGTTGAATCAAGCATTGCTTGACCAAGCGTGGACTGGCGCCAAGCAACAACAGCTAATTCTCGATATTGACTCGACCCATGCCGATACTCATGGTCATCAGGAAAAAACGGCCTTTAATGCGCATTACGGTACCACGGGTTACCATCCGCTGGTCGCTTTTGACGGGCAAACGGGCCACTGTTTAAAGGCTCAATTGCGCCCAGGTAATGTTTATACCAGTACGGATATTGCCCCCTTTATCACACCACTACTACAGCACTATCATCAAGTCAAACCGAACGCTGATATCTTGGTCCGCGGGGATAGTGGCTTTGCGACTCCAGAATTATACGAAACTTGTGAAGCCAACGACACTTTTTACTTGATCCGCCTGAAAGCCAATCGGCGGCTGAACCAACTGGCTGAACGTTTTGTTCAGATCAGTGATGAGCAGAATTGGACTGAGACCGAGGTCCATTATTATCGCGCGTCTTATCAAGCCCGATCATGGCCTAAGCCGCGCCAGATCTATATTAAATCAACTCGACCAGCTGGTGAATTGTTATTTCAACATGAATACCTCGTGTCCAATTTAACGAGTTTTGTCGCCGAAGATGCGTTTCACGCCTATCACCAACGGGGTCAAATGGAAAACTATATCAAGGAAGCCAAAGCTGGCTTTTACCTGGATAAAATGACTAGCTCGCAATTTATACCAAATTATGCCCGCATGATGCTCAGTGTCCTCGCTTATAATTTAGTCAGCTTGATGCGCCAATTGTTGCCTGCACAACATCAGCGATTACAGGTTACAACCTTGCGCTTATGGCTGTTTAAAGTAGCGGGTAAGCTGGTGACCAGCGGCCGGCAACTTTATCTAAAATTAAGTCGCCACCACGTCTATCAGGATTTGTTTTATCAACTGTTAGCTCGAATCCAAGCGCTACAGTGGGGCTAGCTCAGTACGATAAATCAAAAAAAGGCCGTTCGATCAAGGGGCAAGTACGCCCAAAATTGAGGATCAAAGATTTATCCAGCCCCATAATTTGGTAGCCTTTAGCAAAAACAGTACATCTTGGTTTGACTACGCCATAGCAGCACGAGAATTGGTCCAAAATTGTGCGGTATGCCGATATTAAACCTCGTATGAATAATTCGAGTTATTACTATCTTGATAATCCCAGTCTTTTACATTTACTGTTCCATAAATATTAGGATCCAATTCATTAGAACTGTTTGTAGCAGCAAATGCTGTCTCGGTAGTCGAAGTAGCTGAAGTGCTCTGGTTACCACCTTGATTTATTTGACTTTCTTGCACGGATTGATTGTTTTCAGCTGTTGTATCGGCATGAGCTGTATAGGCACCGATCCCGCCCAACAAAGTAATTGTTGTAGCAGTTAAGGTAGCTACTACCCAGTTTTTACCAGCTTTATATAATTTCTTATGTTCCTTAGCCATTAAAATCCCTTCTTATTAATAATTTAGTTATTTAGTTCAAACTATGCTTAATAATAAGTTAGTTTGTTAACACTAATTTTACTCTCTTTATAACAAGTTAGTCTACTTTGACGTGAAATTGTTTGCATGATTGACTAGTATATTGATATAAAAGTTTATCATTGATTCGCTACTCTTCTTTTTATATACATTGTTTTTCATATGGCAGATTGTAAAATTTAAGTTGAACATTTAAGTGGACAGAAAAACCCATCAAGGTCTTTAATGGTGTTACCACAACATTCCATTAGAAAGAAGGACCTTAATGGGCACCACTATTTTATCATTCCAGAACCGCGTTGTCATTGAAACGCTTCATAATGAAGGACGTTCCTTGCGATACATCGCTAACTACTTAGGCTTTAGTAAGACCACCATCTTTAACGAACTTCACCGGCTAAATAGGATCACCAATTGGTTCAAATCAATTGGTATCTGAATTCACGGCCAATTAAATGTCTTAATTGGCATACACCAATCGAGATCTTCTTGCTTAATCTACGTCACTAAATTCGTTCAAGTTATTTCTTGCAATCTGCCATATACTAAAATCTCCCCCAGACTTTTTAGTGAAAAATGTTTCTTTAACCTATAGACATTCTACAAGGAGTAGGATGTCTTTTTATTATCCTCTTCACGAACATATGTACGCATGATATACTTATTATACAAACGAACGTTCGATCGAAGTGTTAAAGGATGATTGTAATGAGTAATAAGATATACCGTGTTTTGGATGAAGAGTCGGGTACTTATATTAGTAAAGTGGCGGGATTTATACGATCTGAAAAATATACAAACGTTGATTCAGCCTATGTCTATAGTAAAGAGCAAGCAACAAAGATAGTTGAATTAATGAATTATATGCGTGACCATATGTTAAAAAAAGAAAATCTACCTTCGGGATTAGAGGAAAATCTTCGAAATCAGACTCTTGCCATTATTGAGGTAGAACTAAAAGACGTAAAACTATCTTTAGAAGAGATTGCCAGGGCTCTTGAGTCAGCAAAAGCAAAGAAAATACCCAAAGAACAAGCTTTTAGGAACGCACAGTGGGAAAGAATTCGTCGATATCACGACTATTTTGATTATGATATTAGTACCCCAAGTCATCAATATATCTATATGCATGATTGCTTTTAGGAGATGTCTCTAAATGAAAGGACCAATTTTAAATCCTACTAAAAAATTATTACGAAGGGCCAATAAAAAAATAGAGGAAATATACAATCCACGAAAGAAACAAGCTTTATTCGTGTTCACCACTAACCTTGACGGCTACCATCTCACCTATAAAATGAGTTTAGATACTTTTGCCACTTTAGGAACGGCAATCTCTCCTGTTATGATAAGCGAAATTCCTGCTAAAGATATAGATAGTAGAGAATATATTTTATTTCTATTTGCTATTTATAATAAATGGAATAAGTTACCCATGGTTTTTAGAGGCTATACTCCAGAACAGGTTAAATGGTTTATGAAAAAATTCGGAAATAGAATATACAATGAAAAATCTACGGTTGACTGGTGGCGTAATACTTATTAAATAGCTACTTTCGTGTTATGATATAATTAGGGTGTTGTGTGCTGCACAGTAAGAATCTAACAAAAAATAGACATCTATCATTACCTCAATTGAAGTAGTTAATAGATGTCTATTTTTCTTATTTCTATCAATTGTCCCCTGCGCAGGATACAAACCACCAATTTTATCATAATATCAAAATAATACTATGATCAAGTAGAACAAATAGGGTATAATATGATCAGTTACTATTTAGAGTAACGATTTTCATCTTCATTGGAGCTCCAGGACATCTTCCCAGTCCTGGGCTTCTTTTTTATACTCATTTACACGTAAGCGTGTCTATTATATACTTAATATATCAATAATAAGGGGAAAGAAATGAATGAAATAGATTTAAATAATCCCAATATTATGGATGCAAAAGAAGCAGCTAAAATATGGGATAAAAATGAAGGATATGTAAGAACAGCATATAAAAAAACACCAGAAAAGTTTCCAGAAGGTTCAATCCGCAAATTTGGAAGCACATGGGTTGTAACCACTAAAGCAATGGAAGCTATTACTGGCGAAAAAGATCCTAGAAAAAGGAATAGGGAGTAATTATGGCAACATTTGATGAATTAGTTAAACAAATTGATGATAATTTAGAGAATCAACGAGATCGTGGTACAGCTTTCGAAAAGATGGTGGTTGCGTACTTAAAGAACGAACCAACATATAAGCAAACATATGCCGATGTTTGGATGTTAAACGAGGTTCCAGAAGAATATGGAATCCCTAAAAGAGATTTAGGAGTAGATATTGTAGCCCGTGATTATGCTGGTAATTTAACAGCAATTCAAGCTAAATATTACAAGGGAAAAGTAGGAAAAGATACCATCAACTCCTTCGTTGCTGAAATGGGGAAAGATTACTATTCAGCAGGTATGTTAGTCTCCTCAATAGATGATTGGAATCGTAATGCAGAAGCTGCATTAGAGAATAATACAAAACCAATTACACGTATCGGTCTCTCTCAATTAAGACGTGCTCATTTTGATTGGCAAAAATTTTCATTTGCTAAAGAAAATGATCTAAAAATAAAAAAAGAGAAAAAACTTCGTTACTACCAAGAAGATGCAATTAATAATTCCCTTAAATATTTTAAGGAACATGATCGTGGGAAGTTAATTATGGCACCAGGTACGGGAAAGACATTTACCAGTCTTAAAATTACAGAAGCGTTAATGGAGGATCAAGGTAAGAAAACATTTAATGTTCTTTACTTGGTTCCAAGTATTCAGTTGCTTTCCCAGACACTCTTTAACTGGAATAATGATGTCTCTGAAGATATTCATATGACTTCTTTCTCTGTTGTATCTGACCGCAAGGCTAATCAGAAAAAGAGTAAAAATGATGATGATCTTGGAGCAAAGGATATTGGATTTGAACCTACTACTAATGTTACTGAGCTAATGAACAATTATAACCAGATCAAATCTCTAAAGTTAGGGAAAAATATGAACGTGGTATTCAGTACGTATCAGTCAATCGACGTCCTGCACAAAGCACAAGAAGAAGGTTACCCAGAGTTTGACTTAATTATTGCTGATGAAGCCCATAGAACTACTGGTGCAACTAAACTAGGAGAAGATAGTGCATTTACCGAAGTACACTCTAATAAAAATATAAAGAGTAAGCTACGTTTGTATCAAACCGCTACTCCAAAAATTTACGATCAAAACGCTAAACGCAAGGCTGAAGAAAATAGTATTGTTGTTTCCTCTATGGATGATACCGATAAATATGGTGAGGAAATATATCGTCTTGGTTTCGGTGAAGCTGTATCAAGAGGGTTCCTTACTGACTATAAGGTAACTGTCTTGGCAGTTAGTGAATCGTATATTAATAAAGATATGCAGCAGATTATGGCCGCCGATAATCAATTAAAGGTTGACGATATTGGAAAAATAATTGGTGTATGGAATGCAATGGTTAAACGTAATGGTGTTACTGGCGAAATAACAGGTGCGCCAATGAAACGAGCTATTGCGTTTACTGATACCATTAAACACTCTGAAGCAATTTCTAAAGAATTTGAAGAAGTTGTTAATGAATACCTTGATGCTCAGTCAATTGATAGCTTTAAAGTAGATGTTAAACACGTTGATGGAGGCTTAAATGCTTTAGAGAAAGAAGAGGCAATAGATTGGTTAGCTGACGATAATATCGAGGATAACCGTGCCCGTGTTTTATCCAATGTCCGATTCCTTACAGAAGGTATTGATGTTCCTAATCTAGACGGTATTATCTTTTTCAGTCCCAAAAAATCACAAGTTGATATTGTGCAAGCTGTTGGTAGAATCATGCGACGCGCCGAAAGGAAAGAATACGGATATATTATTTTGCCAATTGTTGTTGCAAATTGTGTTGATCCTCGAGATGCGTTAGACAACGATAAGCAGTATAAGCAAGTTTGGCAAGTCCTTAATGCTCTACGCTCCACTGATGAACGTTTCGATGCCGAAGTCAACAAGCTTGATCTTAATAAGAAAAAAGATGGCCGGATCAATTTTATCGGTGTAGACTCAAGCCCTGATACGGATGTTACTGAAAATGATGGAAAAGAAATAGAAAAGAATCAAAAGCCAAAGCAACTTGAACTTCCTCTTGATTGGAGAGAAATGCAAAATGCGTTCTATGGAAGAGTCGTTCAAAAGGTAGGGGATCGACGGTATCTTGAGGATTGGTCAAAAGATGTCGCTGATATTGCAAAGATGTATATCAGACGAATTAGCGATCTAATTGACAGCAACGAAGGAGCAAAGATGGCCTTCAATAAGTTTCTTACCAGTCTTCATCATAATATTAATGATTCTATTAGTAAGGACGATGCTGTTCAGATGTTGGCCCAACATCTTATCACTGAACCGATATTTGACGCATTATTTGGCGATTACGATTTTGTGAAGAATAATGTTGTTTCTAAATCACTAAACGATATTATTACTACATTAAAGGTATTTGGATTTGCAAAGGAACAGGAACAATTAAAGCCGTTTTATGAATCAGTTAAACTACGTGCTTCGGGTATCGATAACGCTGAGGGAAAACAGAGACTTATTGTCACTTTATACGATAAGTTCTTTAGTACAGGGTTTAAGGACACTACTGAACAATTAGGAATCGTATTTACGCCTGTTGAAGTTGTAGACTTTATTATCCATTCAGTTGATGACGCACTTCAAAAGTATTTTGGAAAGCATTTATCCGATAAAGGTGTACATATTCTTGATCCGTTTACTGGAACCGGAACCTTTATTACTCGAACCCTACAATATCTTAAACAACAAATGGACGAGGGCAAAATTACTTTTGACAATATCCTGCGTAAATATCTTCATGAGCTCCATGCAAATGAAATTATCTTACTTAGCTATTACATCGCAGCAATTAATATTGAAGCTGTCTTCGACGAGGTTAATGGACCAGATAGAGGTTATCAACCATTTGAGGGAATTGTATTAACGGATACATTTGAAAGTACGGAACGCCAGAATTCCTTTATAGATGTGTTATTAGGGCAAAATAACGAAAGATTAAAGAAACAACAAGAACAACCAATTACAGCTATTATTAGTAATCCGCCATATTCAATCGTAAACCATAATTCAAATAGACTCGATTCAAATATGCATTATCCAAAATTGGAACAAGAAATCGCAAATACGTATGTAAAAGACAGTACAACTAAGAATAGTATTAGTATGTATGATTCCTACATAAAAGCTTTTAGATGGGCAACAGACAGAATACAGAAGAAAGGGATCGTTGGATTCATAACTAATAGTGGCTATTTAGATAGTAAAAGTGCCGATGGTTTCCGAGCAAATTTATATAAAGACTTCAACCATATTTATATTTATAATTTAAGGGGAGCAATTCACGGTAAAACTGGACAATTAGCAAAAGATGAAGGACAAAATATTTTCGATATCATGACTGGTGTCTCTATTATAATTCTGGTAAAAGACGGTACACTAGAGCATAAAATTCATTACGCCGATATAGGAAAAGGACTATCTCGAAAAGAGAAACTACGATTAATAAAAAAGAACAATTCAATTTTTAACTTACCAACCCATATTCTGAAACCAGATAAATTTAATGATTGGTTGAATCAGCGCAACACAGAATACGAAAGCTTTATTCCATTAGCAGATGATCATAGCTCACACGCAATATTTGGCTCACACACAATGGGTGTAAAGACTAATAGAGACGCTTGGGTAATAGGATTTGGGAAAAACGAGGTTAAGAATAAAACTCATAAGTTAATACGACATTACAATAATGAACTACAATCTTTAGCAAAGGACAAAGACTACAAGGTCAATAATGATCCAAAATATATAAAATGGACTTCTAAGTTGCTAAAAGCTGCCCGTGCAAATAACATCATTAAGTATACTGACAAGAAACTTATAAAGACTCTTTATAGACCATTTACAAAGAAATGGATGTACTATGATGAACTCCTTATAGAGCGCTCTCGTTCGTATGCAGAAGAATGGGGATTATCTAACCTGATGTTATTTACTACGGGTCGTGGTATAAGTAGAAACTTTTCTTCAATTGTAACCAATCAAATACCTAATGCAGAATTAATGTATGCCGGACAAGGCTTTATGAAAGACATACATCATGAAGATAGCGACGAGTTAATAAAGGAGCCCACCTCTAATATGAGGAAAATATCTGAAACACTCTCGGAACCTTCAAAAATATTCGCATATATCTATGCATTATTAAATGAGAAGGACTATCAAGAAAAATATGCCAATAATTTACGAAAAGACATTGCGAAGATTCCTATTGTAAAGGGAATAGATAAATTCGTTAAAATTGGTAAAAAACTAATATCACTACATCTTAATTATGAAGAGGTAGAACCTTATAAACAAGTTACGATCAGATTAAATGGAGTACCTAATTATAGGGTTAATAAAATGAAATACGGTAAAAAGAAAGATCCCAAAACAGGCAAATCGGTAAAAGATAGATCTACAATTATTTTCAATAGTTATATTACAATTAGTGATATTCCTGAAAAAGCGTACCAATATATAGTAAATGGAAAATCAGCAATTGAATGGATCATGGATCAATATAAGGTAAAAACAGACAATAAATCAGGTATCATTGATGATCCAAATGACTATAGTGACGACCCTAAATATATTTTCAATTTGCTTTTAAGAATCATAAATGTATCAGTTCAAACTGTTGATTTAATTGATCAGTTACCTAAGTTTGAAGTAGATGAAAGTTACTATAAAGACAAGGGGTAGGCAATGAAAAAATCAACAATAACATTAATTTGGACGATTACAGCTGTAGTATTAATACTTTTCAGCAGCTTCTTCATTCACAAAGAGAATATTGCGCCTGTGATTAATATAATTGGGTGCCTTATCCTAGTAAGAGAATTTACACAAACCTTTGGTAAAGGAAGTAAGAAAGTTATTTTCTGGGGTTATATAGGGATAGCTGCATGTTTGGTAGCTGTTTTCATAGATTTAATTCTACTAGCCTTCTAAATAAATTGATAAAACATTCATTTTACTTGATTACGTTTAATGAGTATAATTTAAACGTTAATTCATAGATGGAATTCTAAAAATGAGGTAGGAAATATGGAAAAGCATTGCCCTAAATGTGGGGCATCTAACAAAAGCGATGCAAAGTTTTGCAGAAAATGTGGATATCATTTTGCAACACAACATCCTGAGAAACAATTAGAGCCAAGTAAGAAAACTGTACAAACACGAGAAAATATAAGGCAGTCTAACTCAAATAATAATAAATTGTTAGTTGCTATAATAATTGTTTTATTGATTGTTATAGCGGGATTTATATTATACGAAGTGAATAGTAAAGAGAAGAGTAACTCTAATTCCAATCAAACGACGTCTTCACGAACCCAATCTAGAAGCTCTAGTAGTATATCTGACAATTCTAATGGAGAAAAATCATCCTCACACAACTATGAGTTGAGTTCAGGAAATAATCCCAAATTAGATGCAGCGGCATTAATATACTACGTAGCTAAAAACGATATATCCGATTCTTCTATTGATTCAAATGGATATATCGTAAAAATTCCAAGTGATAGTAGCCTGCTTGATTCGCTTTCGAAAAAGGGACAAAATCAAGTTTACGAGGTCTATAGAGAAGAAAATCGAAATGATGGTGGTCCGGTATTCTTATATACTATCGATTCAGACGATACCATCAATATTTATCGTGAATCAGAAAATGAAGGATTTGACTCTGATAAAGTTTATGATCCTGTCAAATCAATATCTAAAAATGACATTATGGATTACTTAAATAATCGTAATATGGGATCTGCCGTTAAAGATTTAAGTGACCAGGTCGAAATTCAGCAAACAGGAAGCGATTAAAAAATAAAGATGAACTGAGAATAATTTCGGTTCATCTTTATTTTTTAATCTTTTTTATACAAATCTCCTGCTAAATTGACAGCAAAAGTATCCCCCATATTTTGGGTAGTAAAACGCAAATTACAAACAAGTTCATCATCATCCATTATTTTAACTAATTCTTCTAGTGCTTTATCCATACCCTTTGGGAAATTCCCGTTATTACTAATCCAGTTAATTGTTGGCCCCTGAGCATAAATAATATCGACTTGATGATATCCTTTAGGAGCAGGCCCGAAGGAGAAACGACATTTATTTTCTTTGGCGTCATTATCTCCTTCTTCGATTTTACTTTGATCTTGTATTTCTTGTCTCGAATCCTTTTCCTTACTATTTTTATCATTAGTAACATCTGCTTCTTCCTGTATTACATCCTGTACAGTCTTTTCTTTAGGATCAATTTTAAGAGATGAGATATTAAATGGCTGAGTATTTTTCTCTTCAATTATAGTATTATATGTCTCAACCATTTTTTCATTATTATTTAAGATTAATGGTTTTATACTCTTCTTTATAAAAGTTGCATCATGTTCAGTATTTGCGTTAATAATTAACTTCTTATTATCTCCATATTTCAATATTAGTGAATAGCTCCCATCATAAAGATTATCTTGACAAGAGCTTAAATCGATAAATAGAAAATTATCTTTAATATTATTTTCATTAGCATTCTCACCATTAATAATGGTATCTATAGTAGATTGAGAAATATTAACGATTCTGTAGTTTGTTATAATTAGTAGATTATTATTTAATCCTAAATGCTCACTTTTAAAAACAATATTAATCTCTTCATCCTTATAAAAGTCATTATTTAGTGCAAGGTCAAAATCTAAGTGATTTCTAATAATAGATTGTTGGACAATCCTTAAAATAGAAGCTCGCAGTATCTTTTTATTTGTCATGTCTAAATTCGATTTAACGTTTTCCACATATTTAATTTGCATAAGTAATCCTCTTTTCATCTAATAATATTATATGTATTTATGATAATATTAACTTATACAAAATTAAAATAGGCAAGGAGTAAATTTTATGAATAGCAAGTGTCCAAAGTGTGGTCATGAAATACAAAAGGGAGATGATTTTTGTACTAATTGCGGCTATAAATTAAAGCAAGATAACGCAGAAAAAATTTTTAGCAATAATAATGGCCAAGATCCTATTAAGCGAAAGCCGATTCAGAAAATGAAAGTACTAGAAGACTCTTCAGCAGATCTTCGTAAGGAAGAGATTAAAGAAATTTGGAAGAAAAAATACTTTTGGGGAATCCTAGCCGTACTAGCTATAGTAGTCCTGATTGTTAAAGCAAATATTTTACCTAAGGGGTACAGTGATCCAGATGATGTTATAGACTATTGTATGAAACGTAACTCCTTTATGAATCAAACAGAAAATCAATCTGATGTTAGTGAAATGTTGGCAGATATGTTTGGAGTAGATAATGATGCCAAATTTCATGAATTATTACAAAATAGAAAAACAAAGCGATATGTCTTTAAATATTCATACGATGGTGAATCAATTCCTAGTTATGTTGTGGCAACAAGAGTAAACGATGGAACCTACGATGTAGATATTACACCAGTGAAAAAGTCTCATATTGCTAGTATACTTAAAACCGGTGTGAGTCAAGAATATATGGATAAACACTTTCCCTCTGATAATTATGTTGGGTATAGTAATAACGATTTTGATGACATGGATATAGACCTAGATGATCATATTTCTAAACCTAAAACAATTAGTAGTAATACTTTTGTTCCTAAATTTCAAGAATAAGTTAGCCACTGGACTCAAATAAATAATACTGACCAATTGATTATTGGTTGATGGAGCTGTGATATCTCTTGGTAGAAGGCCTTACGATAGATATCCATTGACGAATGTCCATTAAACATAGCTCGTGGATAGTGATTCATCCAATCATTAGTCGCTATGATCTGAGCACTACTATAGTTATTTATAGCTTCACCTTTGGTAATCTCCTTGCGGAGAAACCGGTTATTGATCTCATTGGATCCACGTTCCCAAGGGGAATACGGATCAGCATAGAAAACATGATCGTGAACTTGTGTTAACTCACTAAATTCTGAACCGTTGTCAGAGGTTATTGTCTTAAAGATGCGATAGTAAGCATCTGTGCCCATTTTCTGGCGTAAATTTATAAAGAACTGATTTACTGCATGCGCAGTTTTACCAGCAATTTTACTCGTGATATTAACTCGTGAAAGGCGATCAGTCATTACTAGTACAACACTGTCATTACCGTTTTTCTGTCCCTGAACTGTATCTAGTTCCCAATGGCCAATTTCGGACCGTTGGTCCGCAGTTTGAGGTCGTTGAGCAATATTAGGCCCTAAGCACCTTTTAGCTTGCGGATGAGTTCGATGATGCTTACGTTTAGGTTTTTCAAAGAGGTCTAAATTGGACGTACGAAGCACACCCTCATTAATCCATTGATATAAAGTTACAACCGACTTTGGGATCAGGGTGCCATCATTCATTAAATCTCGAGCCTTATAAATAACCGCTTGTGGGGAGTAATGGTGGTCGTCAAACTCACCAAGCATTAGCTGATCAGCTAATCGTAAAAATTGCTTTGAAGAATAATATAAGCGACGACGACCAGAATGGCGGTGATGTTCAAGATATGTGGCCTGACCAGCTTCATAACTATAGATGTAGTAAGAATATTCGTAAATCTTACCATTAGATTTTTGACGACGAAGTTGGCGGACCGTACCACGGTTGAGCTCGTTATTAATTGTTTGATGATTAACTCCTAATTGGCGACCAATTGCGCGATTGGAAAGTCCTTGCGACTTTAAAGTCGCAATCATCACACGTTCTTCTTTAGTAAGATGAGCATTCTTTTTATGAGTAGTCAATAAACTAGTAGACATGGTATCATTTAAGTGCGTCATTTGACGGACATCCTTTCATATAGGTTTGGTTCACTTAATATGATACCTGATGTCACGCCGAATGGCGTTTTTTATTTACCACCAACTGGGTGGCTAACTTCATTCTATAATCCACCTAATACTTTTGTTTCTTATGATGCAAGCGAAAACGAATAAAAATAAGTAGCGAAAATATTTATCATTTATTAGCCAGTCATTAAAACAAGAATTTTAATGACAGGTTGATATAAGAGATTTGCCACCCTACTAAAGGCTTTGCTCGGACACAATTGGCAACTTAAAACAAATGAATAACTTGGCCCATTAAAACAGTGGACCATCATGGCCCGAGCTTGCTGTAACGCGGCCAAGCAGTCTTCTGTACAATCTTTTAGAAAACCATGTTATAATATAGATACACAAAAAGCAGGCCCGTTAAAAAGACGGTGGCCTGGTTACTTAGAACTAATAAAAGATCGTCCGCAACCTGCCAAAGTTACTGGGACGGTCTTTTATTTTCAACAAAATGAGAAAATAAAGGTCAGCAATGCAACCACGAAGGTCGCAAAGACCAACATTAACATAAGTGCTTGGTAAGCGCTCATGTGCCAACAGCCCTTTCTTAATGGTGAAGTTCATTGAACCACCTCCAAAATGCGTGTCGGCCACCGTCCTTGAAACTTGCCTGCTCTATTATTTTATCATATCTGGAGTTTTAATCATGAACCGCCAAACTCGCGGTACTGTGCCCTGTCAAGTTGACACTTTAAATAATGAAAATTAGCTGGCCTTGCCAAAGCGATATTCTGCTGCGGTAAGGTCGTTTCTTTTCGCCGAGATAAATTTTTCAGTGAAGTATGTAATGCCTGCTTCAACTTGTTACTCTAATTCTATTAATGTCTGTGCTTTAGGTAGGTGAGCTATCCATATCGTCTTAAAATCTGCCCACCAATGTTCTATTACTGCATTATCGGCTGGAGTACCTGGTGCAGAGTAACTATGACATGTGCCATTAATGGTCAAGTATTGATTAAATGCTTTTGATATGTATGCTGAACCACGATCCGTATGGATTAACGGAGCTAATGCTCCTTCACTGACTCTGGCTTGTTCAAATACCTTGATTGCACCTTCGGCCGTTTCCGTTGGCGTAATTAACCAACTTACTGGATATTACCCATACAGATCTAATACTACGTGTAGCCGAACCTTATTGCGTCGAATCCCATACGTTAACTCAGTTGTATCCGTAACCCAGACTTGGTTTGCTGCGCTTTGATCAAATTGTCGTTTAAGAATGTTTTCAGCTTCATAAGTTTGTTGAACCTGAATACGCTTATGTTTGGGCTGACGATAGTCAGCTTTAATACCATGCTTTCGCATGATACGAATAATCCGTTTCTTGTTCACCTTATAGGGAACTTGCTGACTCAAATTAATTAACCTGGTCATTTTGTCATAACCAACACTTTGTTTGTGTTCATTTTCTAACTGCTTAATTAACTTGAGGAGTTCCAATTCCTCGATTTCACGTTCATTTGGATCATGTTTAAGCCACTTGTAGTAAGCTTGCCTAGACACTCCAGCAGCTTTGGTTAATTCACGGACTGAATAACCCTCGGCTATCATTTCCTGAATCGCTTGATATCGTCCGGTCGATCCACCTCCCGATTGCGTATTTCGACTAATTTTTTGCAAATGCAATTTGAACCTCCCGTTCACGCTCTCGAGCCTCTAATTCGCGAACTTTTTTCTTAACCGTTCTAATTCATTAGTCGGTTCTTTACCCTTGTTACACCCACGGTTATCCTTCAATGCTGCCCAATCATTGCTTTCCTGATACTTATGTACCCAAGAATAAACACGTTGATAACTAACGTTATACTTCTCAGCAGCCACCTTATAGTTGTTGTCATGGTCAATCGTCCATTGAACGATCCTCTTCTTTTCATCAAAGGTTACTTTTCGTCCCGTTCTTCTAGCTCGCTTTCTCGTTGTCTGATTAACGGTAAGGTTGCCACTATTGTAACTGATAACCCATTGATGTAGTTGAGAAATATTTCTAATTTGATACTGCTGGAGAATTGCTTGATTAGTATACTTGCCAGAAAGATAAGCTTTTACAGCAGTTAACTTAGTCTCTAACGAGTACTTCTGATTATGCTTAGGTCTAATTAATCCCGCCAATCCAGCGAGTAGGAATTGTTTAATCCACTCACTCATGTTTGCTGGCCGGACACCATGGTAATCGGAGTACACCGTTAAACCATAATCCGATTTCTGATAATCATGAAGTAATTTAAGCTTTTCAATAGTTGAATAACTTACAATGCAAAACACCCCCTAGGATTCACACTTTTATTATTGGCTCTACAATTTTAAGTACTGATGAATTTAACATCAGGGCTTTATTTGTTTAAAATTTAAAATAAAAAAGCGAAAGATGGTTGGACCCCGTCTTCGCTAAGAAAGGACCGTCTTTCATGAACAATTCTATCAAAACTATCTTAGGAATTAAAGATCCTTACCTCAAACTAGATGAAAAGAATTTTGATAACCCAATTGAAGATCAACCTAATCAAATCATTGTCCATCTTATTCAAACTTACCCCATGCATTGCCCAAAATGTGGACACTTAATGTGTAAAAATGGCTATAGAACAGTTAATTGCTTGGGACCAGAGCTTCACTTTAAGCCAACAATCTGGTCGATTAAAAAGCAAAAATATATCTGTAAAGCTTCTTCTTCTTGCCCTGAAGTAGTTACTAAATTAGCAGCCGTTGAAGATATTCATTATCGTAATCATATCTCTTTAGCGATAAAACAACGGGCAATGATGCTTCTAACAAAAAACGAATCACAAAGTGATTTAGCCAAAGAATTAAATGTCTCTGACTGGACAATTAGACGAGTCATTACAAATCTTGATCAGTTTTTTAAGCCTAACTATCATTGGTTACCTCGCCATATTGCCTTTGATGATTTCAAGTCTGGTCGCTTTGCCCCCAGCGGAATGAGTATGATTCTAATGAATATTGAAAATAAGCGGACGCTTGATATTATCTTGTCACGTAAAAATAGCTATCTGCGAAAATACTTTCTTCGATATGACCGTTCAGCACGCTTAGCAGTTCAAACAGTAACGGTTGACTTGTACACTCCTTACCGCCATTTGATTCATGAGCTTTTCCCCCACGCTTTAATTATCGCTGATCATTTTCATATTGTTGCTCAAGCATATCGTGCATTTAACAAAATTAGGATCCAAGTAATGAATCGTGCCGGTGCTGGCACTCATAAATGGCGTGCACTTAAGCACTTTTGGAAATTACTCCTAACGCCTGCTAATGAGCTTAAATATGATAATTATTGGTCAAGGCGTAACTTTAGTTACGCTCAATTAACCGATGTGGAAGTCATTCATCGTCTTCTAAGCTTTGATAATGAACTAAAAAGGGCTTATGAATACTATCAAAACTTAATTCTGGTGATTGCTCATCGTAGCAAGAAAGAATTAAAAAACTTACTCGCGATTAAATGGACGCAGCTTCCCCAAGCACTGCAAAAAGTTCAGCATACTCTTCGCAGCTATAAACAAGAAATTTACAATAGTTTTAAATATGATACCTATACAAATGGTCCCGTTGAAGGAACTAACAATAAAATTAAAGTTATTAAACGAACTGCTTATGGCTTTCGTAATTTCTTTAATTTCCGAATTAGAATCCTCCTTGCATTACCAAATACCTACATTGCAATAAACTGGAGAAATAAACAAACAGCTCATGCCAAAGTCCAGGCACAAGCTGCTTAGTAAAATTATTTTATTTTCTCA
The DNA here is from genome assembly GCF_034259105.1 of Limosilactobacillus reuteri. Taxonomy (NCBI): domain Bacteria; kingdom Bacillati; phylum Bacillota; class Bacilli; order Lactobacillales; family Lactobacillaceae; genus Limosilactobacillus; species Limosilactobacillus reuteri. The sequence continues at coordinate 38,315 of NZ_CP139477.1, forward strand.
TCAGTACTTCTTGACGAAGAGCCTTATTATTTAAAGTGTCAACCCTAAGGGGTATTGTACGGAGATGGATCCGTTTATTTATTCTAATCCAACACTGGATTGAAGTATTTTAATTGCGTGTAATCCACGTTTCCGCCATCGGTAATGGCTAAATCAGGAATTGCAGTGATTGGGAGGAAGGAAAGGTAGAAGATAGGGTCTGGCAGTTTAGAACCAATCTCCCGTGCTCCTTCTTGCAAGGCCTTTTCTTGTTGAGCTAATTCTTCAACAGGTAAGTCTGAACAAATCCCAGCAATTGGCAAAGGTAGGTTAGCAACCACTTGACCATCAACAACGACAATTTGGCCACCACCTTGTTCGATTAACTTATTCGCAGCTAGTGCCATGTCGTCATAGTTCACACCAGCGACAACCATGTTATTGTCGTCAGGGGCAGCAGTGGTTGCAATCGCCCCTTTCTTGAAAGACCAACTAGAGATAAAACCGTGAGAAATATTACCGTTGATTCCGTACCGCTCAACCACAGAAACTAGGGCCACGTCTTGGTCAACATCAGGCTTAATAATGCCATCTTCAACAGGCAATTTGACGTCACGACGTTTCCGAACGAAGGGGCCAATGCTGTTAATCGTTTCCACCAGTGCAGTACCATCAGCGTGATCAGTATGATATTGGAAATCATTTGCTGATAATGGGTCACGATGTACAGTTGCCGTTAATTCGCTTGAGCGGGCAGGAACCGTAAAAGCAAATTGTTCTTGACCATCGTCAAATACTAACTGGCCTTGACTAATGACAGTTTCGACATTGAAAGTTCCAGGATGGTCGACCAGTAAAATATCAGCTCGTTTACCAGGAGCAATTGATCCAAGCCGATCATCAATATGATACGCTTCAGCAGCATTAATGGTGGCCATTTGAATTGCGGTCATTGGGCTAACGCCAGCCTGAATTGCTAATCGAACCATGTGATCGATGTGACCAACAGAAAGAATACTGGTAGCATTCACATCGTCGGAGCAGAAACTAGTATGCCGAGCAACCCCAGCAACATTCTCGGTAATTGATTTAATATTTTCATTCAGAAACTTAGTCACGGCAGATTCACGAATCACCGTGTGGACACCTTTCCGTGCTTTTTCCAAGAATTCTTCATGAGAGTAACTTTCGTGATCGACGGAAACACCACTCATTAGATATTGATTGAGTGCTTTTCCACGCGCCATTGGTGAGCAGCCGAAAATGGGTTGATGATTTTGATGAGCTAATTCTAGTACTTTCATGGTATCTGGATCCTTAGTTTCCACGGAGTCACGAACCGTTTCCCAAACACCGAAGCAACGAGGATCCGTTTGCACTTGAGCATGATCCTTAGCGGTGACCTCGTAAGAGATAGTTGATTTTGGAATGGTGTAAGGAGTCTTATAAGGTAGTCCCCAGATGACATTGAATGGTAGTTGAGCGATTTCATTGAAGATTTCTTTTAAACCATCTAAGCCGATTACGGAGATGTATTCGTCTAAACCGGTGACGATGCTGGTTGTCCCATGAGGTAAGACTGCCTGAGCAAATCGGGTCATACTTAACTTACTACATTCAACGTGAATGTGACAATCAATTAGCCCAGGGGCAAGATACTTACCGGTAGCATCAACCTTTCTAGTGTTGGGGCCGATATAATCGGTGATATCTTTTTCAACGGCCACAATTCGTTGGTCATAAATGGCTACATCTGCCTTGTAATATTCACCAGTATTAACATTAATTAATGTCCCGCCAGTAATGACCAGGTCAGCAGGTAATTTAGCAGCACCAGCATCAATGTATTCACTTAATTTAGTTTCTGACATGATTAGTAAGCCTCCACTTTATTTAGGCAAGATATTCAAAACATAGAGCAGAACAACAAAGACAACTAACATTGTCCACATAATTCCGTTGACTTCTTTTCGCCGACCAGCAGCAGTCATCAAGATTGGGTAAGTTAAGAAGCCAAAGGCAATCCCATAAGAAATGTTGTAGGTCAAAGGCATGCCAATGACGACAAGGAAAGAAGGTAAAGCAATTTCAAATTGATCCCAGTGAATATCACGCAAAGCAGAGACCATCAGTACACCGACAACGATTAAAGCAGCAGCGGTAACTTGGGTCGTCACGACGGTCAGCAGAGGTGAGAAGACCATACTTAAGAGGAAGAAAAAGGCGACTACAACAGCCGTGAAACCAGTTTTACCACCGATTGCAATTCCGGCTGATGATTCGACGTAGGCAGAAGTTGGGGTAGTCCCCATGAAAGCACCACCAAGCATTGAAAGTGAGTCTGCCATCAAAGCGCGACCAATGTGCGGCATCTTATTGCCCTTCATAATGCCAGCTTGTTGCGCCAAACCGATCAAGGTACCGGCAGTATCAAAGAAGGCAACAATTAAGAAGATCAGGACAACCGCCCACATTTTAGGATCAGTCATTACGGAAAGGTGTTCTAGCCCGACACCGAATGTTGGTTTCAGACTTGGGGCCATTGAAATGATGTGGTGTGGAGCCTTAATCAAACCAGTCAAAAGACCCAGAATAGTTGTCGCAACTAAACCAATAAAGATCGCACCAGGCACCTTTTTAGCCATCAAGATTGCGATAACAAAAATTCCGAAGATCGTTAACCAAACCGTTGGCACGGTAAAGGAACCAATGCCAACTAATGAAGACTTATTAGCAATGATTAAGCCCCCACCTTGTAAACCAACAAATGAAATAAAAATCCCAATTCCGGCAGCCATCGCATATTTCAAATCCTGTGGAATTGCGTCAATGACAATTTCCCGAACTTTAAGGAATGACAAGATAGTGAAGAGCACAGCGGCTACCAGAACACCGGCCATGGCATCCTCCCAAGGAATTCCCATGGCAATGACCACTGAATATGTGAAGAAGGCGTTATCACCTAAACCTGGAGCAATGGCGATCGGGTAGTTAGCAAGAATCCCCATTAATAATGAACCTAAAATAGCAGATAGGGCAGTGGCAGTAAAGACCGCCCCTTTATCCATTCCTGCATCACCCAAAATAGATGGGTTAACAAAGAGGATATATGCCATTGAAACGAAGGTTGTTAAACCTGCTAAAGATTCCCGCTTGATTGAGGAACCACTCTCTGTGATGTGGAAGGCACGATCAATCCTCCCAGATAATGTTCGTGTTTTGTTCACGACTTACACTCCTTTGAATCATTATGTGTGGATTATTTCACACAATAAAATGAAAATCAAGAGAATTTGTTCGTAAAAATGTTTGAAAACGAATTTTTTAATGATACAATAGCGTCAGCGTCGTAAAAATAAGAACTTTAATTTGGAGGAACAGTTCATGTCTACAGAAATCACGAAGGAATTTACTCAGGGATTACCTAAAGCTGAACTTCATGTTCATATTGAAGGAACATTGGAACCAGAATTGAAACTCAAATTAGCCAAGCGCAACCATGTTGATATTGGTCAATCAACAATTGAAGAAGTTCGCCAATCATATCAATATGATGATTTGGCTTCCTTCTTAGCTGTTTACTATCCGGCAATGAATGTTTTACAAACTGAACAAGATTTCTACGACTTAGCAATGGACTACCTCCATCGAGCAGCAAAGAATAATGTTCGGCACGTTGAAATCTTCTTTGATCCACAGGCTCATACTTCACGAGGAATTGCATTCAAGACGGTCATTGATGGCTTATACAAGGCAACGGTCGATGCACAGGCGCTGAATATTGATGCACGCTTAATTATGTGCTTCTTACGTGACTTTTCTCGCGACTCCGCACGCGAAACGTTAGAGGAAGCCTTGAAGTATAAGGATAAGATTCTTGGGGTTGGACTAGATTCTGATGAACATAATAATCCACCAATGAAGTTCTTTAACCAATTCACCAAAGCCAGTGCAGAAGGCTTCCACTTAACAGCCCATGCTGATATTGACCAAAAGGACTCGATTGAACACATTCGTGAATTACTTGAAGTTATCGGTGTAGAACGGGTTGACCATGGAACTAATGTTGTTGAAGATCCGGACTTGGTTGACTTTGCAGCTAAGAACAAGATTGGCTTCACCTCGTGTCCACTTTCAAACTCGTTTGTTAGCCCTGAAATGAAGGGGAAGGAAGTTATTGAACTACTGAGTAAGGGTGTGAAAGTTTCCATTCACTCCGATGACCCAGCATACTTTGGTGGCTACATTGGTGATAACTATTACGCAATCGCTACTAAGTTCAATTTGAGTCGTGACCAAGTAATCACGTTAGCGCGAAACTCTTTTGAAACTAGTTGGATTTCGGATGAACAAAAGGCTCTTTACCTCAAAGAACTTGATGACTATGTCGCTAATAATTAATTGAGATGATCATCTCAAAACAGAAGAAGCTCGATAGTTGGCTAAGTTGCTAACGTACAATACCCCTTAGAGGCTGGGAATTAACTATTAAATTCCTTCCTCTGAATATTAAAATCCGAACCATAATTTTTGATTTTCCAGAAATTATGGTTCGGATTTTTCCTTTTTCAATTAATTTTGTCCCTGCTTGAGCTACTAACTTTCCCAATTTTGTTAAATTCATAGCCATTAGTGTTAATCCGGTGTCATTTTCCACAACGCGTTGCCCACGTAAATGTGTTCGGCGTACGCCAAAATCCCTCTTCATGTGACCGAAAACGGGTTCAACGTCGTACTTACGTCGACGATAAATTGCCTTACCTTCGTCACTTGAGAGGGTTGCTTTAACTTTAGCTTTATAGTAATTCCAAGTTGGATTAACTTGCATATAGCGTTGACGTCCACTTGGTGTTTTCGCTAATTGATCTAATTGTACTGATAATTGATGTTTATCTGCCCGATAAAGTTTAAAATCACGTTTAAATCCATATTTATCAATTCTTCGACTGTAACGATAAAAACTAAAACGAACTCCTAGATGGTCAATGTAATAATCATCTTCGGCATTATATTGCCAGTTTTGTGATTTAGTTGGATCAGTTTTGTATTCTCGTTTCTGTTCCTTTTGGTAAGTCGTATATGGAATAACAGGCTGTTTTTCAAACTGATCAATAATTATCGTGTAATTATATTCACTACCATACCCTGCATCAGCCACGATATGATCAAAGAAATCTAAAGAATGAAATTGAGCAAGAAATGGTACTAATGTTCTAGTATCTGTCGGATTAGAATATAAGGCATAATCAAGAACAAATTGATTGTGGGTAGCGATTTGTAAGTTGTATCCAGGTTTCAATTCTCAGTTTTTCATTGGATCTTCTTTCATACACATGAATGTGGCATCATGATCTGTTTTTGAAAAGCTATTGCGGCCCTTAAAAATATCTTCTGCTTCTTCATACTTATTAGCACGAGGTATAAAGTCTTCTTTTAATTGTCGACGAATCTTTTTTAAGAAACGGCTTCGTCGTTTCTTAACTGAACCACCCTTGATTACTTTAGGTTCTTGAGCTATTTCTTCATTCAATTCACTGATTTTATCATCAATATTTTCAGCCATAAGAGCCATTCCATTAGCGGTTTCCACTAGTTCTGGACTCATCGCTTTAACTACCCGTTTTTCGACTAAATCTTCGTAAAGTTTGATTGTTTTTTCTTCCTAAATTTCAAGAATAAGTTAGCCACTGGACTCAAATAAATAATACTGACCAATTGATTATTGGTTGATGGAGCTGTGATATCTCTTGGTAGAAGGCCTTACGATAGATATCCATTGACGAATGTCCATTAAACATAGCTCGTGGATAGTGATTCATCCAATCATTAGTCGCTATGATCTGAGCACTACTATAGTTATTTATAGCTTCACCTTTGGTAATCTCCTTGCGGAGAAACCGGTTATTGATCTCATTGGATCCACGTTCCCAAGGGGAATACGGATCAGCATAGAAAACATGATCGTGAACTTGTGTTAACTCACTAAATTCTGAACCGTTGTCAGAGGTTATTGTCTTAAAGATGCGATAGTAAGCATCTGTGCCCATTTTCTGGCGTAAATTTATAAAGAACTGATTTACTGCATGCGCAGTTTTACCAGCAATTTTACTCGTGATATTAACTCGTGAAAGGCGATCAGTCATTACTAGTACAACACTGTCATTACCGTTTTTCTGTCCCTGAACTGTATCTAGTTCCCAATGGCCAATTTCGGACCGTTGGTCCGCAGTTTGAGGTCGTTGAGCAATATTAGGCCCTAAGCACCTTTTAGCTTGCGGATGAGTTCGATGATGCTTACGTTTAGGTTTTTCAAAGAGGTCTAAATTGGACGTACGAAGCACACCCTCATTAATCCATTGATATAAAGTTACAACCGACTTTGGGATCAGGGTGCCATCATTCATTAAATCTCGAGCCTTATAAATAACCGCTTGTGGGGAGTAATGGTGGTCGTCAAACTCACCAAGCATTAGCTGATCAGCTAATCGTAAAAATTGCTTTGAAGAATAATATAAGCGACGACGACCAGAATGGCGGTGATGTTCAAGATATGTGGCCTGACCAGCTTCATAACTATAGATGTAGTAAGAATATTCGTAAATCTTACCATTAGATTTTTGACGACGAAGTTGGCGGACCGTACCACGGTTGAGCTCGTTATTAATTGTTTGATGATTAACTCCTAATTGGCGACCAATTGCGCGATTGGAAAGTCCTTGCGACTTTAAAGTCGCAATCATCACACGTTCTTCTTTAGTAAGATGAGCATTCTTTTTATGAGTAGTCAATAAACTAGTAGACATGGTATCATTTAAGTGCGTCATTTGACGGACATCCTTTCATATAGGTTTGGTTCACTTAATATGATACCTGATGTCACGCCGAATGGCGTTTTTTATTTACCACCAACTGGGTGGCTAACTTCATTCTATAATCCACCGCCACATAAAACATTGAAAATTTTAAACAAAAAATAACGATAGCAGATAAATGACTCGCTAAAAATAATAAACGCCTCGCATTTTCGAATTCTGTATGACTTCGATATGACTTCTTTGAATAGCAACAATCAAAGAAACTTATTTTTGAATCCATTTTGACTTCTATAAGACTTCTGACTATAAACTAAAAAGGCCTCAAGTTTCCTTGAGACCTTTTAATCACAATGAAGAGAACATGTCTAAATGTACCTTTCCTTCACTATTGTTTTTATCATCTGACTTCTTTTTGACTTCTTTTTTTACACTTGAATCAGTTGTTTCCGACTTGTCAGCAGTCACTTTGACGTCACTTTTTGTTTTTTCTTCGTTTTTATCACTCAACGCGACCTGCTTGGGAGCAATTTTTCGATAATCCTCAAATCCATAATTACCGATGATAGTTCGTATAGCAGCATCTATTGAGTCACCTTTTTTGCTCTGCTTGGCCATCCATTGGCCGATATCATCTTCTGAATCATACCTAAATGTAAATGTCTTGATACTCATATCACTCACCCATTTTAAGCAGCATTTTTCGCAATGTACCAGAGTCCATCACGGTTTAACGTTTGAGCATAAGGCGCTGGAATCCAAAGTACAGGAACAACTTGTCCCCCATTATATGACTTCAGTTTTTCTTCAAGTTTTGTACGCAACTGACTTTGATCTTTCATAGGAATTGACCCACCACCATGTACAGTAGCTACTTCAATTCCGGCACCAGCTTTACGCAATGCACGACTAACCTCATCAACAATACGATCACAGAAGGGTTCTAGTTGAGCAAATACGATCTTTTCAACTGCATTATAGCGTGCTCGACTTAATGGGGAAGGCTTGCTTGCCAAGAACTCTTTTAATTCAGCAACGCTTGCGAAGTTGTATCTCTTATCCTCGAGAACCTCTAACGCTTCTTGAAGAGCGTTGTCATATCCCTCTGATAGAGAGAATGATGCAACTGTTAAAGCCTTACCATTGATAATAACAACAATATCTACTGTACCAGCACCAATATCAATGCTAACTACATTCTTAGCATGAATTAAATCCTCGGCGCTAACAAGAGAAGCTAACTCTGGATAATGCTCATCGAAGTCAGCTTTAATTTTTGTAGTAAGATCTTTGTTTTCTCCAGTAGAGATATAGAATTGTGCAGTTTCTCCTTCAGTAGCAACAAATACCTTATCAAATTCAATATTTACGGTAATTGGGTTATTAAAGTTATGAAATGTTACCTGATGTGTACTTCCATTATAACGAGAACGATACATATTCTTGACGTTAATATCACTACCTTCTTTTACTGGAAGAGCCACAGCCATTTTGCTCTTAACTTTAATCGGCTCAGATAAATCAGAACCTTTGCTGTATGCGTTCTCTACAGCTGCTCCAGCAATCATACTCAATGAAAGAATTAATGAATAATCACTTTCAGACTTACCTGCATAATCATTAATATCAAAATGAGTAAGTGGTAAGTTTTTATCCATTGCGTATTGTCCAATTAGAAAACGTCCTGGAGTTTTTACTGCACTACTAGAAATAGTCACATCCATATGGTTGATGAAATCTTTCATGTAGTCATCTTTTTGACCTTTACTCTCGAACTCAATTGGTGAAGCAATATCCTGTTCACGTTCAATAGTGAAAACAGATGGAAACTTGATTTCCTTGTCATCGATAATTGCCTTAACTGCACCATACCCTAAATCATTTGCTACTTTCATAGTTAGTTCCTCCATATTTCATCGTCACATAACATTATACTTCATTTTGACTTCTTTTTGAAGTCTAAATAGTGTCTTTTTTCTTCTATTTTGACTTCAAAATGAATGATATATGACACGTTTGACTTCTAAGTGAAGTCTTACTTACCACAATGTTAATAATACTATACACTTAACACAATGTAAATAACATTTAACACTTTTACAAAGTTTTGTAAAAGCAAAATAAAAAACGCTTTTGTAGCGTTTCATAGTTTACTTAAGGCTTTTAGACATGTAGTCCTTTTGTTCCAATATGTTATACATTCTATCAAATCGAGTTTTTTCACTTTCATTTAATTCAGCAATTTCACTTTCTATCATATGTTCGACAACTGCCTTTGCATTTTTTGCAACGCCAAGATTAATTAAGGCAGAAACCTTATTACGAATATGATTGTCAACACGTATATTAACTGGAAAGGACACTTCTTTATTGTCTGTTAAGATATCTTCTTTTTTTGTTGTCTCCTTGAATGATGGCTTTGCATCTACCTCGCTATTTTTCAAGGAATTCTTTGATTTAGCTGGCTTTGATATTGCCATTATTCATGTGCCTCCTTAATACGTCCTAAAAGTTCAACTGCAACTTCTTTATAAACATTGAGAGTTTTTTTGTCCCATGCATCTCTATCTTCTGTAATACCTGTGACGTCATAATTTTTAGCTCTCTCCATAATCCTAATATGACTGTTAAAAACGTCGGCTCCCCATTCTTCTCTTGCTTTTTCCAAAATCAATTGATCAACTTTAGCATTGTCTTTAGATAAAACGGGAACAACCGCTAATACTTCTGTGTCAGCAATATACTCATCAATTATGTCGTTTTGAATATATTCAATAAAGTCCTTTGCATCGTCAAAAGATCTTTGTTGAGTTTGAAGGACAATTACTAATTCATCACAGGCATACAAAGCTGTATCGTTTTGTAAACTCAACGTAGGACTAACATCTATAAAAATGTAATCATACTTATCTTTTATATCACTTAACTTATTTTTAAAGGATGCAACTCGTTCTTTTTCATTAAGATAAGCATGTTCAAGATATCTAGGATATAGATAAAAATCACTAGCAGTTGGTACAAGATAAAGATTATCCATTACCTGAACTGTAACATTATCCAAGCTTTCATTATCTTTAATAGCGCTCATCAGCGTTTTGTTAAATGATAAAATCTCATCAGACTTTTGACTCTTTGTCTTTACCATCAATGTTGTCAAATCTGCCTGTGGATCAAAATCAATTAATAGTACCTTATTCCCCATTTTTGCCAAACTATACGCTACCAATGCAGTGGTCGTTGTCTTACCAACACCACCCTTTTGATTACACATTGAAATTACTTTTGCACTCATTTCAATTCCACCTCACCTATTTATTAAATACTATAATATCAAACCTTTCGGATTGTGTTAAGTGTAATATGTAATGTATATTATATGAATCACCTAAAACTACATAAAAGTGTTAAATGTCATTTACATAGTATATAATGTAAAATATATTATTAATTATAAATTATGTATAAAACATATCCCATTATATATAATGTTTTTAATACTATACATAATGGGATATACACGACTTCTTAATATCTATTGACTTTTTAGCTTTTTGATGGGATTATCTACTTGTAACAAACAAAACTATCTAAATGTGTTACATATGAAAGTTATTAACTTGCTTAACTCAAACAACTAAAACAAACTTTAAAATGATATTGTCATTGGTTAGTAGATAAATTCTGTGAAAAAATTTTTGATTTTTCTATCGCTCAGTGATTTTATATAATCACACACAACAAAATGTTGTGTTAAACGGTGACAAAGCATGTAATTACAACAAAATTACTATTATCTATTGATAAACCAGCATTTGATCAATTAAGCTAATTTTAGGATAAATTTGATAAATTTATTTTGACACGTTTGTCTATCTAATTTAGCGATGATAATATTAGAATATCAATTAAATATAAGGCATAAAAAAGAGTTTATCGAAAGTAGGACGTCGATAAACTCTGAATAACAACCACAAGCCTCTTGATTTGATGAGAAAAACAATGAATAACCAAAAGTCTCAAAAGAGAATGCGGTAACTTAATTTCATATTGTATATATTTATTATATACTTTAATCCTTAAAAATCAAGGGTTTACGGTTATTAAAGTATGCCTAATTCAAATGAATTAAGGAGAAACTACAATGAATAACCAAAAAGCGTTTTTAGGTATCAACCTAGATTTACTCGAAAATCCAAAATATAAAAACTTAGACTCCCGTGCAATGATGTTGTACGCTCTTTACGCTGACCGCTATTCTGCTTCTATGAATAACGCTCGTTTAGGGAACACAGCATTCGTTGATGACATGGGAGTCTTTATTCGTTTTACTAATGAATTGGCTGCCAAGGTACTTCACACAACAGTCAAAATGATTAGTAAATTTCGTAAGCAATTAGAATCGGAGAATTTAATTAAGATTGTTCGTGAAGGACTTAAGGGTTACAAAATCTATGTCTATCCAGTTCAACAAACACCAAGTAATGTTGAGCTTCTTTTACCATGGAAAAATCATACTATTACTGTTCAAAAGACTATTTCTGACTGGACTACTGCATCCAAGCTTGAATTTAGTAAAACTCTTAAATTATCTTCTCAAACAATTGATATGAACGTGAAGTCCCAACGGGATTACACGTGTGACCAAAAAGGGAATACTAGTTTATCTCACTCTAGTCTATCTCATGTATTTTTAAATAATAATGGTTTGGATGATAACGCGCACGCGCGTAAGGAAAATGAAATTCAACCCAATCAATCAAACAAAAATCCATATCACTCTTTACCAGAAAAGATAAAGAGTTCATTTGTTGATGTATTTGGATTCATCACTAAGCCTATGGCTATTGAACTACATTCTCTAATCAGTCAATCCAACGAAGATATGGTTAACTACATAATCACAAGTAGTAAAGGACATAAGATTACTAATGCTATCGCATATATCAAAGCTGCAATTACCAATGCTCTGAAACGAGGGGATAAGTGCGCCCAAGACATGATTAACTTCTACAACAATAACGTAAAAAACACGTTTACTGGCCATAAGAAAAAGCCAGCAAAGCGCTTTATGTCTGAAGAAGAAGTAAATGCTATGGTTACAAAAGACGAAGAAGAAATGCGTCAAAATGATCCAGAATTTTATGCGCGTATTAACGCAATTAAGCAACGTACACAAGCTAAAAAGTTTAATCGTCTGATGATCCCAATTTATTCTTTAGGCGAATAAACGTCATTTTGGGTAAAGTTTATCCGTCAAAAATAACTAATAAGCGATAAATACCATGAAATATGTATTTTCTCCAGTGTTGAATCCTAATCTTAGCTTTGATTATTTTCCCATTTCTTCGCCTATACATTTTTATGCAGAATCTTGCGGTACTTTCGCAGAAATCTGCATAAAAATGTACATCATCTACCGCAGAAATCTCATCTTTTTTGACAAGAAAGTTAGCGAATATTTAAATATAACAATAATAAATATAACATGAGTAAAGTATACTTTAACGGTTCCCGGTGTTTTTTGCGCGTTTTTAGGACAAGAAGAAATCATTGTGCTAAGATTACCTCCATCAAATAAAGTGAGGTTTTAATTTGAATAAAACGATTCTAAAAAACAAATACAAGAAATACAAAACGCCTAAGAATATGTTATTTGCTATTATTGATACCACCATCCTATCAAAAGACCTTAGCAATACTGAATTAGACTTCTATATTCTTTTAAAAGCTAAGGCTGGTCGTAGAGTTATCGATGGGAATCAATTAAGACTTAGTACTACTGTTGGTAAGTTAACCACACAGATTAATTGGCGACTAGGTACGCAACCAATAACAAAAATGATCAAAAAATTACAACAACTTAAATTGATTGAAATTGAAAGAGTTCACGGGAAAACGATGGATATTGTATTCTTGGATGATGAACAGTCATTATTAAAAAATGGTTATTTTAAGGTGTATGGTCACTCTATCAAAGCCATTATGGATTCTAGTAACGGTAAACAAACATTGAACTATCTTGGGTTTTATGCATATTTTCGTAGTACTATTTTCGAACAGACTAAAACATCTAGCGTATATGATAAGCCATTGGCATATCTTGTTAATGTCTGTAAAACCCCGGAATCCACAGTGCGCCTCTATCTCCAGTGGTTTAGAGAGAATGAAATACTAGCTAATTTCTTCGTAAGGGTAATGAGAACCGAAACTAATTGGTATAACAAATACATCTATGCGGATATGCATGATTGTCAAAAGCTTGTTAGATACATAGACGATGGACAATACGGATCAGTGATTACAGAAGTTTTAGAATAAAGTGATGTCTTTTTAGCGAAATCACACATTCTGTTTATGTTCATGGTATACTTACACAGTCAGCTGATATGATATAAGAGACAGTGGTCCCCTGTCAATAAAATAGACAGTTAAAAGACTATTAGTGTTTATTGACAGAGCTACCCTTCTTTGATGCGTTTATTAATCTTTTTGACCTGGTGACGAGATATGGTAATGTTGACAAACCACATAATCGCATGTATTAGGATAAATTTGATTGTAAACGATATTAAATAATACGGATTGATTGGAAAACACCCCCGCAATAATTGCTAATGGCGTGAATCCAAAATAATAGATAAAAAAGTTAATTAGGTAGATTGTAAAATTAATCCGAACGCTGTTCGGACAAAAAGACCAGCTTCCTTTAAAATGGTGTTTACCACAAACCCATTTTTAAGAGCTGATCTTTTGTTTAGTATAGCCTATTCAGAACGAATTAAAATTGAAACTTTTTGTGAGCTAGGTCTGTCCAATATCCAAATGGCTGAGCGGTTAAATCGATCACCAGCTACCATTTTTTATGACTTGTCGCGATGTCAACCTTATCAGGATAAATTAACCAAAGGCCGCTGAAAGTACTCAACTGGCAAACATCTTACCAAGTAATGCTGAATAATTTGTCAAAAATTCGGATTAAATTTGCAATCTACCATATAACCCTAAATCAGAATTACTCGTTATTTAGTGTGATTCTTAAAATTTTTGAAAACAACAAAATTTATTTACTTATTTGCTAAGTAGGACTACAGTACTACCGCGTTCGTGCGGTGAATAGGCATGGGCAAAGTAAACCTGAGTACCAGTTCGCTGCTCAATTGCCTGGTAGTTAGCGAACTCTTTACCATGATCTACGGTAAGCGTCTTGAGCTTGTCTTGAAGTTGACTAGCTAGTTCAAGTACGGCTTGAGTCATGGACTGACTGTCGCGACCATGGAGCCGTTTAACAATTGTCAGGCGACTCTTACGCTCCACAAAAGTAGCCACAGCTTTGACCTTTACGTTTGCCAGAAAGTACGGTATCAGCTTCAAAGTGGCCGAATTCCTGGCGAGTTTCGACTTTATGAGAACGCTCTTCAATGGAGCGGCCGTGACTGAACGTACCACGCTTTTCTTTAGCACGATGACGACGAATTCCATGATCAGGCAAATCGGGTAACTGTACATCAAGCCATCCTTGATCAATCCAGTTATAGACCGTCTTGTAGGCAATCCCAACTACATGGGCAACTTGTTCAGGGGACCACTTCTGGACTTGAATCTTTTCCTCAATCAAGTGCTTAAGGCTTTTAGTGAGTGAAGACTTCCGCCCCCGTTGACTAACCTTGCGTTCAAAGTCAGTTTGCGCTAGTTCAGCTTGATACCCACTATTTAGCCGGTGAAGTTCGTTAAAGATGGTGGTCTTACTAAAGCCTAAGTAGTTAGCGATGTATCGCAAGGAACGTCCTTCATTATGAAGCGTTTCAATGACAACACGGTTCTGGAATGATAAAATAGTGGTGCTCATCAAGGTCCTTCTTTCTAATGGAATGTTGTGGTAACACCATTAAAGACCTTGATGGGTTTTTCTGTCCACTTAAATGTTCAACTTAAATTTTACAATCTGCCACTCACAAAAAAAAACCGTCAATTTACTGACAGCTTTTTTATCATCCTTTAGATTTTACAATTGCAAGTAAAATTGCACCTGTTACGAACAGAACAATCCCAATTCCAACATAAACCAATTCTTTTTTGGTTTTCTTTTCACCAAGGAAGAGAATTCCTCCAATAGTTGAAATGATAACACCTAATTGTGAGAATGAAAAGGCAATTGCGTCACCAGCAGCGCTTGCAGCCATAAGCATAAAGATATTACCTACACCAAACATTACTCCATCAATCATATTTTGATAAACATATTTTTCCATTTTAATTTTGAAACGACCCATCACAAGTGCTCCAAAGATCATCCCAACTGACATTGGCAAGATAATTGTCAGTGTATCAAAATGAACATTGAACCAAAGTACTGCTAAGTTATTAAAAAGAATAACATAGCTAACATATCCCAAAGTTGAGTAAGTTAAAGCAATCAATCCTTTAGTATAATTACGTCCTTCTTCAACAACTGCATTTTCTGGGTCACGTTTAGCTGAGAAATAGAACCCAACTACCAAAACAGCCATTGCAATAAATCCGAGAATAAATTGAATTTGTTTTGTCCATTCGTGGAAAGCAAAAACCCCAAGCAATCCACCAATTACTAATTGACTTCCTGATGAAAGTGGACTCGCTACTGAAACACCCATGTATTTCATTGATTTAAACTGACCAAATTGTCCAATTGCCCAAAGCAATCCACCAATAAATCCAATTAAGAAAATTTGCCATGTCAACGTTGGCATGCGGAATAAGAAAACAATAAGTGCAAAAACAAAAGCGCCCAAAGTCATTCCAAGTGTTTGTTGATTAGCATCACCACCAAATTTATTAGCTACCAATCCGATAGAACCCCAAGCAAAAATTGGAACAAGCGCGAGAAGAACTCCTTGCATGTTTATATTTACCTCTTTAAAATAATTTTTTACACAAATAATTAACCATATCTCTATTTTACTATTTTTTCAATAAAAAAAAAGAGATAAAAGAATACACAAGAACCATAACTGTGGCTCTACGTCAACTGGTGTTGAAGAATAAATTTATCATTTGAGGCGGTTCTCCATTTGGGGAGCCGTCTTTGTCATGTTATGCCGTGATTTGGTAGATTCGTTTGAAGAAGTTCAGCTGATTCTTGAAGCCAAAACAGGATCGTTTGAGTGACTTGATGAGTCGGTTAATCCCTTCGATCGGTCCGTTGGAATAAGGGCTGGTGACAGCGGCGAGAACAGCGACTTTGTGTCGCTTAAGCGTCGCGATCGTCATGTCCATTGCCGTACCGCTTGGCTTGTAAGTAGCTAACAGGTTTGCCAGTTCCGCGGGATGTTTCTTCACCATCAAAGCATCATGAAGCGCTAAGTAGGTCTCGTAGGTTTGCTTGAGCTTGGGCTCAGTATCAAGTGCGATATCGATGGCCTCGTGTTGCGTGACGTCTTGGGCCTTGGGGGAAACCTCATGAATAATCGTCTGATAAGCTGCGTTCATGTCCATGGTGACCGTCTGGACCCGAGTGCGTTCAGCGAGTGAATAATGAGCGATGAAGAAGTTTTTAATCGTGCGGTTGAATCGATCACCAAGCAAGGCAATCAGACGATGTGAATCGGCATCAAGACAGATAAACGACATCATGCCATGAGTGGAACGGAACTCATCAAAGCAGAGTCGCGTGGGTAGCCGGCGAGCCGGTCGGAGTTTGAGATTTTGGTCAATGATCAGTTGAACCGAGGAAGCTGAGATCCCGATAATACGGGCGATGGTTTTGAATGGCAACCGTTCATGCGCTAACTTCATGATTCGCTCTGTCATTTGAGCGGCGATCGTGTGGTTGGGTTGCACGAGTGGCGTCTTGGCACTGACTGTGTGGTAACAGTTATGACAGCGCCATCGTTGCTTGTGCAAGTCAATGACTGTCGGTATTTACCCCGTTTAGGACGCGCACGTGGGCCGTGTAAAACCCGTTAGGGTGCAAGGCATCAAAGCCACACAGTGGGCACCGGGTTAACCGGTAAGTCAGCTCGGCATCAATCACATGATACTGGCGACGACGTACCCAGTTGCCGCAATATTCATGACGAACAAAGGCTACTTTGATATTATGGTCTGGTATTTTAAGGACGGAAAGTGTAGGATCGTATTGGGACATTTACTCATAACCTCGCTTGCTTTTGGTTTCGACGCTAACAAGCATACATAGCATGGACACTGAGTAGGTGTCTTTTTGCGTTATCCAAAAAGGGCCTACACGTTCAGTGCTGATTATTTCTCAACACCAGAAAGTGTAGACCCTTTTATATTACAATTCCTGCCAAAAGCAGTTAAATCAACGTCCGCGCAAAGTGTTAAATTATGAAACCCCATATGAAGTATTTTTTGACAAACCGTTGCACTTAGTTTGACAATTCGCCAGATAAATAAAAGCAAGCACCTATGTAAAAAAGTGCCTGCTTTGATTAATTATCAAAAAAATTCCAATCTATATTTATAAAGGGTTATCTCACCAATTTAAATATTGATTAACTGATCTTCAATTGCTCAATTATTTACGTTCTAAGAAGCCTAATACAGATAAATTCGGCTAATTATCCATGTAATTTTTGTTGCAATGTATCACCAATGCCATCTACTTTCTTAGCAGCCAAGACGGTGCCACCGATGAGGACACCACCTACAATGAGCGTAGAAGCGATCATAAACTTAAATACACTTTTTAAGACGTCCATAAAATTCCCCCTTACTTTTTACTGGTTCGACCAACAACTAATGAAACAATCAGAACTAAAATAATTGCTCCGATGATCGATGGTATCAATGCCATGCCAGCTAACGAAGGGCCCCAAGTGCCAAGGAGCCCTTGGCCAATCCACGCACCGATTAAACCAGCTACGATGTTTGCAATCCAGCCCATAGCAGCACCACGGTTAGTGATTGCGCTAGCAATGGCACCAATGATTGCCCCGACAATTAATGACCATATAAGTCCCATATTTACTCACTCCCTTAGTTAACACGACTAGATTTATTGTCAGACGTTACTTTATCAACGCTGTCACCTAATTTTTCCTTCGATTTCTTTGCGCCCTTACTGACGGCTTCCTTCGTTTTGTCTGTGGCATCGCTCACGCGATCTTGCAGAGAAGTCGAATCTTTTTCATATTGCTCCTTTGTCTTGATATCAACAACATTCACATTTACCTCAATTACTTCTAATTCGGTCATATTCTTTACTTCCCGAACGATAACATTTTTGATCTTGTCATACAGTTTAGAAATATCAATGCCGTATTCAGCAACAATGTCGAGATCCGCTGCAACCTGCTTTTTTCCAACCTCTACATCAATTCCTGATGTGACATCTGAAGTATTAACTAGTTTTTCAGCAATATTTGAGAAAAAGCCGCCATCTACGGTTAATAAGCCATCTACTTCAGAAAGTGCGATACCAATGATCTTTTGAATAACCTTATCATCAAATGTTAAATTGCCTTTAACACCAGACTTTTCGTTAGTTGTTGTTTTCTCACTTGGCGTTACATTCTGCATAATTTTTCCTCCTTATAATTCAAACAGTTATTTAAAAACATTTGTTAAGATACCAGTTTTTTGAATATAATAACCCGCGGTAATCCCGATTGCCATAAAAATCAAAACAAAAAGCGTCTTGAAAAATCCAAAAGTGATGATAAGGACCGCTAAGAGCAATCCCATAATTCCACCAATTAGTGGCCAAAAATAGGCTTTAATGAGTTCGGTCACGATATCACCTCCTAGACAACTCGAGATTTATGCACATTAGCGTCCGACTCATTAAAATCAACGAGTCTGATTTTAATTTTTTTCTGTTCAGAAATTCCAAGACAAATACGCAAATCTTTTTTTAATTGATTAAGAAAATTTGCAGTCTGTTTCTTGGCATTGACTGAATTTAGTAGATCACCCGATATTTTAAGTGTGATCCCTTTTCGTGATAACTTAGATGATACCTTGGGGTTGCCAATAAAGGGTTCATGTTGAAGTGCTGAAAGCGCAAAATGTTCAATAGCTTTCTTACTGACGGTCACTTGACCATCAGACTTTTGATGAAGATATAATGATTGTGCCCGTGGCCAAAAAAGTGTGATAAGCAAAAAAATAATTAACAGTACCGCCAGAATTACTCCACTCCAAAAGAGGTATATCGGTTCGTACTGCTCCAACCAACCAAGCTTTAATGACATGGGTGTACTAGTACCAATGGCCGTTGACCAATTTTTAAAGACAAGAACTATGGATAAAGGAAATGCAAGGATAATAGCAACTACTATTAATGCCTTAAATATAAATCTCATATCACCGCCTCCTTTACCATAGTTATAGCACAACAGGTAGTGATGATGAAACTATATGCTCTTATAAGGAACCAATTAAGATTTTTATTTGACTAAACCAATCTAGCCACTAGGGTATACCCTAGTGGCCGTTTTTGATCCATTATCAATGGCTTTTTAAATTAGGGCCTAGTACTTTGGGAATGGAAATACTTTCCAACACCAAAAATTCTAGACCCGATTATTTTTGTTAAACGAGATTTCTATATATAATGGAATTATAAATTTACTGTTGGAGGTTTTTATGACTGATTTATTTGCAGATGGGACTATCTCTATCCATGGAGCTCAAGAAAATAACTTAGTTGATTTTAATGAGTTGGACGCTAATGTGCATAAATCTCGAGTTGTCTAGGAGGTGATATCGTGACCGAACTCATTAAAGCCTATTTTTGGCCACTAATTGGTGGAATTATGGGATTGCTCTTAGCGGTCCTTATCATCACTTTTGGATTTTTCAAGACGCTTTTTGTTTTGATTTTTATGGCAATCGGGATTACCGCGGGTTATTATATTCAAAAAACTGGTATCTTAACAAATGTTTTTAAATAACTGTTTGAATTATAAGGAGGAAAAATTATGCAGAATGTAACGCCAAGTGAGAAAACAACAACTAACGAAAAGTCTGGTGTTAAAGGCAATTTAACATTTGATGATAAGGTTATTCAAAAGATCATTGGTATCGCACTTTCTGAAGTAGATGGCTTATTAACCGTAGATGGCGGCTTTTTCTCAAATATTGCTGAAAAACTAGTTAATACTTCAGATGTCACATCAGGAATTGATGTAGAGGTTGGAAAAAAGCAGGTTGCAGTGGATCTCGACATTGTTGCTGAATACGGCATTGATATTTCTAAACTGTATGACAAGATCAAAAATGTTATCGTTCGGGAAGTAAAGAATATGACCGAATTAGAAGTAATTGAGGTAAATGTGAATGTTGTTGATATCAAGACAAAGGAGCAATATGAAAAAGATTCGACTTCTCTGCAAGATCGCGTGAGCGATGCCACAGACAAAACGAAGGAAGCCGTCAGTAAGGGCGCAAAGAAATCGAAGGAAACATTAGGTGACAGCGTTGATAAAGTAACGTCTGACAATAAATCTAGTCGTGTTAACTAAGGGAGTGAGTAAATATGGGACTTATTTGGTCATTAATCGTCGGGGCAATCATTGGGGCCATTGCTGGCGCAGCTGCTATGGGCTGGATTGCAAACATCGTAGCTGGTTTAATCGGTGCGTGGATTGGTCAAGGGCTCCTTGGCACTTGGGGCCCTTCGTTAGCTGGCATGGCATTGATACCATCGATCATCGGAGCAATTATTTTAGTTCTGATTGTTTCATTAGTTGTTGGTCGAACCAGTAAAAAGTAAGGGAGAATTTTATGGACGTTTTGAAAAGTGTATTTAAGTTTATGATCGCTTCTACGCTCATTGTAGGTGGTGTTCTCATCGGCGGCACCGTCTTGGCTGCTAAGAAGGTAGATGGCATTGGTGATACGTTACAACAAAAATTACATGGATAATTGGTAGATTGTAAAATTTAAGTTGAACATTTAAGTGGACAGAAAAACCCATCAAGGTCTTTAATGGTGTTGCTAAACTAAATCCATTGAAAGAAGGACCTTTATGGGCACCACTATCTTATCATTTTCAGACCGCGTTGTCATTGAAACACTTCATAACGAGAAACGTTCCTTACAGTATATCGCTAATTACTTAGGCTTTAGTAAAACCACACACCGGTAGTTGACCTGACGCTTGTGATTCATTACAATAAACGTGACGAAGGCGGTACAGGGGACCTCTCCGGTACCGTCTTTATTCATTTGAAGGAGGAATCGTAATGGCAGAAGAAAAAGTTATCAATAACTACTTCTATGATGAAGCGGCTTACGATTATCACGACGCAGGGTACGTTCCGCTGAAAGAACCGCAGACGCCCCAGCAGCCCTTAAATATTCCTGGACTCTTGAAACCGGATAAGGAAACGGCCACGGATATGTATTACACCATCGTGGCCCAGACAGGTGAGGTACAGCTCCTTCCCGGGAAGAAGACGCAGACCTGGGGCTACAATGGTCCCCTGTTAGGCAAGACGGTGGTCTTTAAACGGGGCAAGACGATTCACGTCCACCTGGTCAACCACCTACCCGAGGTCACAACTTTCCACTGGCACGGCCTTGCTATTCCAGGGCCCATCGAGGATGGTGGCTGCCATGCCCCAGTCTATCCTGGCAAGAGCCGGGACGTCACCTTCAAAATTAACCAGCCAGCTGCCTTTGTTTGGCTCCACGCCCACCCGTGTCCGTCAACGGCAGAGCAGGTTTGGCATGGTCTGGCTGGCGGTGCTATCGTCCAGGACGACCATGAGGCTAGTCTGCCACTACCACGGAACTACGGGGTTGACGATATCCCAATCATCCTGCAAGACCGTCGTTTCCACAAGGACAACCAGTGGGATTACCAGGCCGACTACGATCCAGATGGCGTCGCGGGCCCAACGCCAATGATTAACGGGACAATTAATCCGTACTTTGACGTCACTACCCAAAAGGTCCGGCTTCGTTTCCTCGATGGGGCCAACCGGCGAGAATTTCGGTTGCACTTCAGTGATGATTTAGAATTCACCCAGATTGCCGGTGACCTAAGTCTTCTGCCACACCCGGTCAAAATGGCCAAGCTGCTGATCACCTGTGCTGAACGACAGGAAATCATCGTTGACTTTGGTAAGTATAAGCCGGGCGATGTGGTCACCCTGTACTCCGACGATGTCCCGCTGGTCCACTTCCGGATTCATGAATTTAAGCCGGACCACACCACGCTTCCGCAACAGCTCTTTGAAACGCCAGACCCAGCAGTTGATCCCGACCTGCCTGTTCACCACGTTACCCTTGATGGGATGGACGAATCCGTAGCGATGAACGGTAAGAAGTTCAAGATGGACCGGATCGACTACAAGATGCCACTGCATAAGGCCCAGATTTGGGACATTGAGAACACCAATCCAGCTCCTGGCATGATTCACCCCTACCACATGCACGGGACGGCCTTTGAAGTGATTTCTCGTGATAGACACGCTCCTTACCCGAATGAGCGCGGGCTGAAGGATACCGTTGCAGTCAACCCGGGTGAGCATGTTCGAATCAAAGTCTGGTTCAACGTGGCTGGAGTCTTTATGTACCATTGCCATATCATCGAACACGAAGATGGTGGGATGATGGCCCAATTGCAAGTTGTTGACCCAGCCGACCCGGACAAGAAGTATCATTTGATGAACCACATGACGCTGATGAAGGCCTTTGCCGAGGAGCGGCACGTACCGATGGACCAGCTTTGGCTCGGTGGGATGGATTCCTATAAGAAGATGGGAATGGAGATGTAGCTCGCTGTGGCCCAAAAAATAAGAGTTAAAAATATTTGAATTGAAGCTGGCTAGTAGAAAAATAATCTTCATAATTTGCCAAAGCAGATCCGCTTAGTCAGTAAATCCTAGATGAAAAAGCAATTCTTTATAGGAAGCAGGATTTTCTTCAAGGTGAGCTCGGTGGCCGGCGATTTGCCATTCAGAATATAAAGGCAGATTGCAAGAAATAACTTGAACGAATTTAGTGACGTAAATTAAGCAGGAAGATCTCGATTGGTGTATGCCAATTAAGACATTTAAGTGGCCGGGAATTCAAATACCAATTAATTTGAATCAGTTGGTGATCGCTTAGTTCTTCAATGGCTTGGCCTTTGGGAATAAACCGTCGTAAAACTCGGTTACGGTTCTCATTACTGCCGCGTTCATGTGGTGAATAAGCATGGGCAAAATAAACCGGAGTACCAGTTCGCTGCTCAATTGCCTGGTAGTTAGCGAACTCTTTACCATGATCTACGGTAAGCGTCTTGAGCTTGTCTTGAAGTTGACTAGCTAGTTCAAGTACGGCTTGAGTCATGGACTGACTGTCGCGACCATGGAGCCGTTTAACAATTGTCAGGCGACTCTTACGCTCCACAAAAGTAGCCACAGCTTTGACCTTTACGTTTGCCAGAAAGTACGGTATCAGCTTCAAAGTGGCCGAATTCCTGGCGAGTTTCGACTTTATGAGAACGCTCCTCAATGGAGCGGCCGTGACTGAACGTACCACGCTTTTCTTTAGCGCGATGACGACGAATTCCATGATCAGGCAAATCGGGCAACTGTACATCAAGCCATCCTTGATCAATCCAGTTATAGACCGTCTTGTAGGCAATTCCAACTACATGGGCAACTTGTTCAGGGGACCACTTCTGGACTTGAATCTTTTCCTCGATCAAGTGTTTAAGGTTTTTAGTGAGCGAAGACTTCCGCCCCCGTTGACTAACCTTGCGTTCAAAGTCAATTTGCGCTAGCTCAGCCCGGTACTCACTATTTAGCCGGTGAAGTTCGTTAAAGATGGTGGTCTTACTAAAGCCTAAGTAGTTAGCGATGTATCGCAAGGAACGTCCTTCATTATGAAGCGTTTCAATGACAACACGGTTCTGGAATGATAAAATAGTGGTGCTCATCAAGGTCCTTCTTTCTAATGGAATGTTGTGGTAACACCATTAAAGACCTTGATGGGTTTTTCTGTCCACTTAAATGTTCAACTTAAATTTTACAATCTGCCTTTCTTAAAAGATTCAAAAAGATCACCTCATTTAAAGTGCAACACAAAAGTTAGACAAAATTGAATATTTTTAAACTGCGGCTCTTCGTCAAGAAGTACTGATGAGAAAATAAAATAATTTTACTAAGCAGCTTGTGCCTGGACTTTGGCATGAGCTGTTTGTTTATTTCTCCAGTTTATTGCAATGTAGGTATTTGGTAATGCAAGGAGGATTCTAATTCGGAAATTAAAGAAATTACGAAAGCCATAAGCAGTTCGTTTAATAACTTTAATTTTATTGTTAGTTCCTTCAACGGGACCATTTGTATAGGTATCATATTTAAAACTATTGTAAATTTCTTGTTTATGGCTGCGAAGAGTATGCTGAACTTTTTGCAGTGCTTGGGGAAGCTGCGTCCATTTAATCGCGAGTAAGTTTTTTAATTCTTTCTTGCTACGATGAGCAATCACCAGAATTAAGTTTTGATAGTATTCATAAGCTCTTTTTAGTTCATTATCAAAGCTTAGAAGACGATGAATGACTTCAACATCGGTTAATTGAGCGTAACTAAAGTTACGCCTTGACCAATAATTATCATATTTAAGCTCATTAGCAGGCGTTAGGAGTAATTTCCAAAAGTGCTTAAGTGCACGCCATTTATGAGTGCCAGCACCGGCACGATTCATTACTTGGATCCTAATTTTGTTAAATGCACGATATGCTTGAGCAACAATATGAAAATGATCAGCGATAATTAAAGCGTGGGGGAAAAGCTCATGAATCAAATGGCGGTAAGGAGTGTACAAGTCAACCGTTACTGTTTGAACTGCTAAGCGTGCTGAACGGTCATATCGAAGAAAGTATTTTCGCAGATAGCTATTTTTACGTGACAAGATAATATCAAGCGTCCGCTTATTTTCAATATTCATTAGAATCATACTCATTCCGCTGGGGGCAAAGCGACCAGACTTGAAATCATCAAAGGCAATATGGCGAGGTAACCAATGATAGTTAGGCTTAAAAAACTGATCAAGATTTGTAATGACTCGTCTAATTGTCCAGTCAGAGACATTTAATTCTTTGGCTAAATCACTTTGTGATTCGTTTTTTGTTAGAAGCATCATTGCCCGTTGTTTTATCGCTAAAGAGATATGATTACGATAATGAATATCTTCAACGGCTGCTAATTTAGTAACTACTTCAGGACAAGAAGAAGCTTTACAGATATATTTTTGCTTTTTAATCGACCAGATTGTTGGCTTAAAGTGAAGCTCTGATCCCAAACAATTAACTGTTTTATAGCCATTTTTACACATTAAGTGTCCACATTTTGGGCAATGCATGGGGTAAGTTTGAATAAGATGGACAATGATTTGATTAGGTTGATCTTCAATTGGGTTATCAAAATTCTTTTCATCTAGTTTGAGGTAAGGATCTTTAATTCCTAAGATAGTTTTGATAGAATTGTTCATGAAAGATGGTCCTTTCTTAGCGAAGACGGGGTCCAACCATCTTTCGCTTTTTTATTTTAAATTTTAAACAAATAAAGCCCTGATGTTAAATCCATCAGTACTTAAAATTGTAAAGCCTTTTAATGAAGTGCCCTAAAATTGTTAGACATAACCTAACAACTTTAGGAGCACTTTTTTTATGACCAAATACTCTTCAGAATTCAAAGTTAAATTAGTAAATGAATATTTTGATAGACAAATTTCTATACTTGGATTATCGAAAAAATATGGAATGCCTAGTAAATCACCGATTTATCGCTGGGTCCATGAAGCGGAAGCAAATGGACTTAATTATTTGATAACCAAAAAATCCCATAAAGAATATTCTCAAGATTTCAAATTATCCGTGATAGAATATCATAAACTACATGAGATCAGTCGCCTTGATACTGCAATTTATTTCAAAATATCACCTAGCCAGGTTAATTCATGGATATATAGATACAATCACTACGGTGTTATTGGATTAAGGCGTCGTCCAGAGGGAGACGACCGTTAATGGCCAAGAAAAAGAAGAAGCAAACACGTTTAAATCCCACAAAAGGAGAGAAATATAAACAAGAAATTCTTGATCTAAAAGCTAAACTACATGATGCCGAAATGGACCGTGATATTTTAAAAGCACTAAAGACCTTGCGAGAAAACGATCCCAACTCGAAAAAGCAAAATTAGTCAAATCATTACTTAAAAAATACAAGTTGAACGAGTTATTAATTAAGGTCAATCTGCCAAGATCAACTTATTATGAACGCCTTAGTAAAACTGATAAAACAGATAAATACGCTCAATTAAACGAGTTCATTGTTAAAACATATCACGATTCAAACTCAACCTACGGTTATCGTCGAATCTGGAAAGAATCCCTCAAGGTCGGATTCAAGAATTCTCCAGAAACAATTCGGCATTTAATGACCAAACTTAAACTAAAAGTAGTTATTTTTTCAAAACATACATCTGGTTACTGTTCCTATAAAGGTAACCTTGGGAAAATAGCTCCTAATACACTCAAACAGAAATTCACTGAGACAGAACCATTAAAAGTACTACATACGGATGTAACTCAAATACGTTTGCGTAAAGACAAATGGGGTTATATATCCGCCGTGCTGGACCAGGCCAGCGGCGAAATATTATCTTATTCAATAAGTTTGAGCCCTAATAAATTACTAATATTAGATACTCTAGAAAAATTGAAGCAAAATATAGTTCCCTCTTTAAAGCCAATCCTTCACTCTGATCAAGGATGGCATTATCAACTTAAATATTATCGAGATACCCTAAAAACAATGGGTATTGAACAAAGTATGTCTCGAAAAGGCAATTGTCACGACAATGCCCCAATTGAGAGCTTCTTTAATCTGCTAAAAAGAGAATGTCTTTATAGGTATAATATCGATGACCTAACCGAATTAAAGAACTTAGTCGCTAAATATATCAATTGGTACAACAATAAACGTATTTCTTTAAAGAAAAATGGATTGTCCCCTGTAGAATACAGGGAACAATCCATGATTTGTGCGCCCAGCATGGGTATTAGCTAGGCGGTGAAAGTCCGCTATGGGCCGTAGTAGTCGGAACCATGAGCTGAGGACAAGGGTGTCCGTTGTGAGACGGAATCTGAAGGAAGTCTAAGGCAAAATACTGCACCGATGAACAAGAAGTAGCTATAAGGCTGAGGGTAACTGGATAAGGTTGCAAATCAAACTGAAGTCCAATACTACTCGAAGTTACTCTTAGTAAAGCTAACGGTGACATGGTATGAAAGTTAATATCCTTACCCGGGGAGATCTGGCCTACACGTTTCCGACAAGAGGAATAAGTTTAATTTCCACAGAAACAAGCGGTGCAGTGATGCAGTGTTGAGTAAGCCAGAAGTCAGCCGAGGTCATAGTAGTTTGAATAATCAGATGAAGGACTGAACGACAATAACTTGTAACTTATATCGGAGGTGTAATCAGGTGCGACAATCGCAGAAAACAGAACAACAAGCTGACCGCTTGTCGAGGATAGGTTTGGAAAACCGAAAGTACACAAGGGCGCGTAGTACCGGTTATGGTGAAGGTAAAGGTATGAGTGTCACTATCCAAGACTTAGTCTTGGATCGCAATAACCTTAATCAGGCTTATTTGCGAGTTAAGAGAAATAAAGGAGCAGCAGGCGTTGACGATATGATAGTTAATGACCTTCTGCCATATCTTAGAGAAAATAAGACGGAACTGATCGCTAGTTTGCGCGAGGGCAAGTATAAACCAGCCCCAGTCAAACGGGTAGAAATTTCGAAGCCTAATGGTGGAGTAAGAAGACTTGGAATACCAACGGTGGTGGACCGAATGGTTCAACAAGCTGTAGCCCAAATTCTTACGCCTATCTTTGAGCGTATTTTCTCTGATAATAGCTTTGGCTTCCGTCCCCACCGTGGGGCCCATGACGCTATTTCAAAAGTAGTAGATCTTTATAATCAAGGTTATCGAAGAGTTGTCGACTTAGACCTAAAAGCCTATTTTGATAACGTTAATCATGACTTGATGATTAAGTATCTCCAACAATATATTGATGACCCATGGACACTAAGACTCATTCGTAAGTTTCTAACTAGCGGAGTCTTAGACCATGGGCTTTTCGCTAAGAGTGAAAAAGGAACCCCACAAGGAGGGCCATTGTCACCACTACTGGCGAACATCTATCTAAATGAGTTGGACGAAGAGTTGACTAGACGTGGTCACCACTTTGTGCGCTATGCGGATGATTGTAACATCTATGTTAAAAGTCAACGAGCCGGAGAACGAGTAATGCGAAGCATTACCCAG
Source organism: Limosilactobacillus reuteri (assembly GCF_034259105.1). Taxonomy (NCBI): domain Bacteria; kingdom Bacillati; phylum Bacillota; class Bacilli; order Lactobacillales; family Lactobacillaceae; genus Limosilactobacillus; species Limosilactobacillus reuteri. The sequence continues at coordinate 66,381 of NZ_CP139477.1, forward strand.
TTTCTAGAAAAGCGCTTGAAAGTTAAAGTGAACCCAGATAAAACCAAAGTCGGTAGCCCGCTACGGTTGAAGTTTCTTGGCTTTTCGTTGGGTGTAGACCACAATGGGGCCTACGCCCGTCCAGCTAAACAATCGCAACAACGAGTAAAGAAAGCACTGAAGTTATTAACTAAACGTAATCGTGGAATATCTCTGACAAGAATGTTTGAAGAAATTCATCGAAAAATGCGTGGGTGGCTTCAGTACTACTCAATTGGTAAACTAACTAACTTTATTCAACGCCTTGACAAGTGGTTGAGGGTCCGAATAAGGCAGTATATTTGGAAGCAATGGAAAAATTTTAAAACTAAGGTAACTAACTTACATAAGTTGGGGCTGTCCCAGCGTGATGCACATGTCTTCGCTAGTACCCGAAAGGGCTACTGGCGAACTGCACATAGTAAGACCTTGAGCTATTCTCTAACTAATAGAAAACTGGAACAACTTGGACTTATGAATATGTCCAAGACGCTCCAGTCAATTCAATGTGATTAAGTTGTCGAACCGCCGTATACGGAACCGTACGTACGGTGGTGTGAGAGGTCGATAATTGAACTAATTAATTATCTCCTACTCGATTTTAAAACTTATAAAAATGTCTAACTTTTTTATTGCACTTCATCAGGGACCTTCGGTTTAGCAAGTAGCTATCAGCCAGCTACTTAAATTCAGTCGATTTTCACCGGCAAGTTAAAATCGACTGAACATTGCTCTTAATTTGTAGGTTAATTATACCGCAAACCAGTCCCCAAGGACAAGTTAAGGATAGTTAAAAACAAATTGAAGTCAATGGACTAAGTAGCTAACTGGAGCTATTTAGTCCATTTTTTGTTGTTAGAAATTGGTAGATTGTAAAATTTAAGTTGAACATATTAGTGGACAGAAAAAACCATAAAGGTCTTTAATGGTGTCACCACAACATTCCACTAGAAAGAAGGACCTTTATGGGCACCACTATTTTATCATTTGAAGACCGCGTTGTCATCGAAACACTTCATCATGAAAAGCACTCACTTCAATATATTGCCGATTATTTAGGCTTTAGTAAAACCACTATCTTTAAGGAGGTTCATCGCTTAGCTGGTGAGTATCACGCAGTTAAGGCTCAAACTGATCATGAAGTTAAACTTAGTCATCGTGGTCGTAAAACCATCTTAACGACTAACCTAAAGCGATTGATTGAAGAAAAAATCAAGATCCAAAAATGGTCAATTGAACAAGTGGCTCATGTAGTTAGAATTGCCTACAAAACCATCTATAACTGGATTGATCAGGGACTACTGGATATTAATGTGACTGATTTACCTGACCATGGTATTCGTCGCAAACGAGCTAAAGAAACCCGTGGTACTTTTAGTCATGGACGTTCCATCGAAGACCGTCCAGCTGAAATTTCTGATCGTAATACTTCAGGTCACTTCGAAGCTGATACAGTTTTATCTGGAAAACGTAAAGGTCAAGCAGTAGCTACGTTTGTCGAGCGTAAGAGTCGTCTTACCATCGTTAAACGGCTTAATGGACGAGATAGTACTTCAATGACCAAGGCTATTTTAAAATTGGCTAACCAGTTAGGAGATAATCTCAAGACCCTTACTGTTGACCATGGGAAAGAATTCGCCAACTACAATTTGATTGAAGAACAGACCGGTGTTCCGCTGTACTTTGCGCACGCTTATTCGCCACATGAACGAGGCAGTAATGAAAATCGCAACCGAGTACTACGCCGCTTCATTCCCAAAGGTCAACCGATTGATGAGATTACCGATGATGAATTGATTCAAATTAACTGGTATTTGAATTCCCGACCACTCAAATGTTTAAATTGGCGAACACCGATTGAGATCTTTTTGCGTAATCTGCGTTACTAAATTTGTTCAAGTTATTTCTTGCAATCTGCCAAATACATAAAAGATTAACTCTTCTCACGTGGCTAGTGAGAGGAGTTTTTAATTTGGCTGGTAAGAAAGTATTGCAAGATAAGGATAATTACGGGAACCAGCGACCTTGGCGGCAGAAAAAATGAGAGAGCTATAAAATGCACGTTTTATAAAGTATTTACAATCTTCGGAACGCCCTAAAAGAGGGAAACGAGAGCAACGGCCATTACATAAAAGATTGTGAAAATGCAATTGGACACCCCACACGAACGCCTATATATAGGTAATACATGAGGGGGGTGAACTTTTTCACAAAGTCGATATTTTGGCAGCGAGATATATAGGGGGTATCGAATGCTTTACAAATATTGTTGGTTATCTAAGGGGGGGGGGTAGTTGCCACGAAGAGAAGAAAGATCTAAGGGGGGGTGGTAATCAGTAGGTCAATTCACACACCGCGGAATTTTTTAAGTAGGGTATAGCCCTATATGGCCGTGAGAGACGTCCTGAGACGTTTTAATAAATTCAACACAAATTATATGCATTTTATATCAAAACGCACTGAATGAGCTGTGAGAGCGATTAGAGTAGTAGCTAGATAATCTGAGCATAATTATGGTTGGATTACTCTTATAAGATTTCTTAAGGGTCTCTGCTTACTAGTTGATTGATAATTATCATATAATTTGGACAATGCTATTGAACTTTTGTAGGCATCATCAGTTCATGAAGATAAGTCAAGTCACTAGGGTATACCCTATTGGTCTTTTTTGATCCATTATCAATGGCTTTTTAAATTAGGGCCTAGTACTTTGGGAATGGAAATACTTTCCAACACCAAAAATTCTAGACCCGATTATTTTTGTTAAACGAGATTTCTATATATAATGGAATTATAAATTTACTGTTGGAGGTTTTTATGACTGATTTATTTGCAGATGGGACTATCTCTATCCATGGAGCTCAAGAAAATAACTTAGTTGATTTTAATGAGTTGGACGCTAATGTGCATAAATCTCGAGTTGTCTAGGAGGTGATATCGTGACCGAACTCATTAAAGCCTATTTTTGGCCACTAATTGGTGGAATTATGGGATTGCTCTTAGCGGTCCTTATCATCACTTTTGGATTTTTCAAGACGCTTTTTGTTTTGATTTTTATGGCAATCGGGATTACCGCGGGTTATTATATTCAAAAAACTGGTATCTTAACAAATGTTTTTAAATAACTGTTTGAATTATAAGGAGGAAAAATTATGCAGAATGTAACGCCAAGTGAGAAAACAACAACTAACGAAAAGTCTGGTGTTAAAGGCAATTTAACATTTGATGATAAGGTTATTCAAAAGATCATTGGTATCGCACTTTCTGAAGTAGATGGCTTATTAACCGTAGATGGCGGCTTTTTCTCAAATATTGCTGAAAAACTAGTTAATACTTCAGATGTCACATCAGGAATTGATGTAGAGGTTGGAAAAAAGCAGGTTGCAGTGGATCTCGACATTGTTGCTGAATACGGCATTGATATTTCTAAACTGTATGACAAGATCAAAAATGTTATCGTTCGGGAAGTAAAGAATATGACCGAATTAGAAGTAATTGAGGTAAATGTGAATGTTGTTGATATCAAGACAAAGGAGCAATATGAAAAAGATTCGACTTCTCTGCAAGATCGCGTGAGCGATGCCACAGACAAAACGAAGGAAGCCGTCAGTAAGGGCGCAAAGAAATCGAAGGAAAAATTAGGTGACAGCGTTGATAAAGTAACGTCTGACAATAAATCTAGTCGTGTTAACTAAGGGAGTGAGTAAATATGGGACTTATTTGGTCATTAATCGTTGGGGCAATCATTGGGGCCATTGCTGGCGCAGCTGCTATGGGCTGGATTGCAAACATCGTAGCTGGTTTAATCGGTGCGTGGATTGGTCAAGGGCTTCTTGGCACTTGGGGCCCTTCGTTAGCTGGCATGGCCATTATTCCGTCAATTATAGGCGCAATAGTTGTTGTAGCAGTAGTTTCTTTCTTTTTAAGTCGTAGCACAAGATAAATTTTTTACCTATATGTTAAACTTTTTAACAATCTTTTAAATGAATCCATGGTTGTTATTGGCTGGTCAGTTACTGTAGTAATTGGCTTTTTTATAAATGTTCTAATTTAATTTCATGTAAAGCCACTTTAATTATCGTCGTTTGTAAAATTAAGTTAGAAAAAGTAAAAAGCCATTTGTGATAGACTTTTGAATATCCCTAATCCAAAGAAAGGCAATCACAAATGACCTATAAACATCTTACCACACGTGAATTAACTCTCATAGCTGATTTTTGGTATCAAGGTACTAAAGCTTATCGGGCTGCTAAATTACTTCAGCGTAGTCAAGAAACCATCTATCGTGTTTATCGTTTCCTCAACGACGGTAAAACCATCGACCAATATCTTCAGACTTATCAGCGTCATAAGCGTCGTTGTGGTCGGAAGCAGACCCAACTGCCAACTATCGAAGTTAACTATATCCATGCGCAAATCAAGGCAGGTTGGACTCCTGATACTATTATTGGTCGTCATGAACACCCAATTAGCTGCAGTATGCGCACCCTTTATCGCATGTTTGCCCGCAATCAGTATGGCTTTTCCGTTAAACAGCTACCGATGAAAGGAAAACGCCATCCCAATGGCTATGTGGAACATCGTGGTAAAGCTGGCCAATTAGGACGCAGTATCTATCAACGATATCGTGATTTTCCGCATTACCAACATGAATTTGGGCACTTTGAAGCTGATACAGTTCAAGGTAAAGCTCACCGCGGAGCGGTAATGACGCTAGTAGAGCGACAATCCAAAGTAATGATTGTCCTTAATATTCATCATAAAACAGACGAAGCAGTGAATTGCCAGCTTGATCAATGGCTCGCTAAACTGCCACGTCACTTTGTTAAATCAATTACTTTTGATAACGGGAAAGAATTTGCTGGATGGCGAGAAATAGCCAATAAGTATGATCTTCACACCTATTTTGCGGAAGTCGGTGCTCCCAATCAACGAGGGCTAAACGAAAATAATAACGGCCTCTTGCGTCGTGATGGTCTTAGTAAAAAGCTAGATTTTCGCGATTTGCCAGACGAACTAGTCACTCAGCTAATGCATCATCGCAACAATATCCCACGAAAATCTCTTAATTATCGTACACCATTAGAAGTATTCTTGAGTCATGTCACAGAAGAACAACTTTCACCTTTTTTCTAATTTAAATTGACATTTCAGGTATTAACAAGCTGAAAGAAGTGGACGAATTGGCTATACAAAATAGAAGTAGCAGGAAATATGGATTATTAAATTACAGTGTTTACGTCATATCTTTGGGAGGATTCCTATTTGGGTATGATACTGGTGTTATCAATGGATCTTTGGCTTTTATGAGCAAGACTAGCCAATTAAATCTAACTCTTTCCCGTCAGGGAATCGTGTCAAGCTCTTTAGTCTTAGGGGCTTGCCTTGGTGCATTCCTATGTGGAAAATATGCTGATAAATATGGCAGAAAGGTTACACTTCGTTGGGTTGCAGTTATCTTTACACTGGCAAATGTATGTTGCGCATTATCACTCAATTATATCTTTATGACCACATTTAGATTTATCCTGGGACTAGCTGTTGGTGCTGCCTCAAGTCTTTCTCCAATGTATCTTGCAGAAATATCCCCAAAAGAAGTTCGTGCTAGCAAAGTCAATAAGAATGCAATTTTTATCGTTTTAGGACAACTAGTAGCGTTTATTATGAATGCCCTTTTTAGGCAGTCTATGGGGTTGCTGGGATCAAATTTGGCGTGTTATGATTTTAATGGCATGTGTCCCCTCTATTATCTTATGGATTAATTCATTCAATATTGCTGGGAGTCCTAACTGGTTAGTACAAAGAGGGCATTTAAAAAGAGCACGTAATTTAGCTAATCGACTAGGATTCAAAAAACAAACTGCTAACAGGATCATTGATGGGCGTAAAAAGAATATCAAAACAGAGACAAAGCTCACTTGGAACCAAATCTTTTCGAATAAACGATTAGTCTACTTACTCTTGATTGGAATCGTTATTGCCTTGATTCAACAAGTATCGGGTATTAATACAGTTATGTATTATGGCTCTATCTTGTTAGAAAAGGTTGGTATGGGAGAACGGGGTTCTTTGTATGCGAATATACTAATCGGCTTAACATCTGTCATCGCTAGTATCTTTGGAACCAGAATGATTGCCAATCACAACCATCTGAAAATGTTAAAAATTGGGTTAATGGGTAATATTATCTTTTTAGCATTGTTAGGGGTTATCATGCACGCAAACATGCTGCCACAGGTAGTTACAAATACTTTGGTTCTAGCAATGCTTGTCCTGTTTATAGCGAACCATCAAGGTATTGTTAGCCCTGTTACTTGGTTGATTATGGCAGAAATGTTCCCTAATAGTGTCAAAGCAAAATTTATGTCAATTGCTACAGCAACCACATGGATCACTAATTTTTCAATTAGCTTAGTTTACCCATTGCTAATTAATGCTTTAGGAACAGCCACTGTCTTTTTTGTATTTGCCATAACAAATGGGTGCAGTTTATTTCTTTCCTTGACTGTTATTAATCAAGAGAAAATGGAAAAATCCTATCAGGAAAGTTCCAGCAAATAAAATTAAATGGAGGAAAATAATATGGCCAACTTTTATATCAATCCTAATAACGTTGTACACGAATTGCCTAAAAACAATCAGCCCAAATTTTTTATGTTTGGTGTTCCTAGCTACACCAATCTTGGTGACCAGGCAATATCATTAGCCGAACGAAAATATGTCGAAGCTGAGTTTCCAGAATACCAATATATTGAAATAGTGGAGGAAGATGATGATGAGGCTATTCCTGTTGTAAAGAAAAATCTAAGTAGTGCAGATATTATTGCCTTTACGGGTGGTGGCAATATGGGAAATCTCTATTTAGACCATGAAAAAGCACGTAGAAAAGTATTTTCAACTTTTACTGATAACCTAACTATCTCATTCCCACAGTCTATTCATTTTGAGGACAATGAAGCTGGTCTTTATGAACGAAAGTTAAGTCAAGAGGCTTACCAAAAAAACCCCAATTTAGTTTTAGTAGCCCGAGATGCACAGAGCTACCATAGAATGCAGACTATTTTCAACAATAAAGTCATTTTTACACCTGATATGGTTTTATATATGCAATCTAAGAAATTCCCAAAATTGAAGCGTCAAGGGTCATTATTTGTTCTCAGACGGGACGCTGAAAAAGTCGTTAAAGATAAGGTTATCCAAAACATGAAGGCTTTGCTGAGAGCCTACCAACCTATTAAATTTACGGATACTGTTTTAGATACGGTTAAAACTATTACACCTGATACCCGTGAAAAATTATTCAGAAAAGAATTAAGCCTATTTTCAGGTCAAAAGTTAATTATTACTGATCGATGGCACGCAATGGTATTCTCAGTTTTAACTGGAACACCTTGTTTACTAATGGGAAACAGTTATGGGAAAGGTAAGCACGCTTACTATGATTGGCTAGAGTATATCAACTGGGTTAGTTATACCGATGAGGAAGATACCGAAAGGATTAAACAACAAATAAACGCGGTCATGGAAGCCAAAACTCACGCTTATGATCTTATCCCTGATTTTAAACAGTTACATGATTTAATTGCACATAATCGGTAGGAAAAAGTCAACTTTTTGATAACATTTGTCATTTGGTAGATTGTAAAATTAATCCGAACGCTGTTCGGACAAAAAAGATCAGCTTCCTTTAAAATGGTGTTTACCACAAACCCATCTTTTAGGAGCTGATCTTTTGTCTAGTATAACCTATTCCGAACGAATTAAAATCGAAACCTTTTGTGAACTAGGGCTGTCCAATATCCAAATGGGCGTTCGGCTGAACCGATCACCGTCAACAATTTCTTATGAATTATCTCGATGTCAACCTTATTAGGCTGAATTAGCACAAACAGATGCCGAATACAAGCGATCACGATGTGGTCGGAAAACTAAGCTGAGCGATGAGTTAAAGCAAAAAATTATCAACCATTTACGTCTAAGCTGGTCACCAGGAATGATTGCTCACGAATTTAAACTAGCTACTAAATCTATTTATAATTGGCTAAATCAGGGGAGAATTGGTTTCTCCTTGAATGATCTACCTGAACATAGCGTACGCCAACGGCGTAACGTTGACCAACGATCCAAATATAATCAATCTTTGGGGCGATCAATTGAACAGCGTCCCATGATGATTAATCAACGTAATCGCATCGGCGATTTTGAACTAGATACAGTCGTTGGTCCTCGTGGGCATAGTAAGGCAGTTTTATTAACTTTAATCGATCGCAAATCACGGTTCCTTTGGGCATACCGGTTAAAAGATCGGACGACAGCGACTGTTAATGAAGCACTAACTAAGTTCCTAACCACTTTTAATGGTCAGGTGCACAGCTTTACTGTGGACCGTGGCACTGGGTTTAGTGGGCTAGTATCACTTGAATCACAATATGGTATTAAGACCTATTACTGCCATGCTTATACTCCAGCTGAACGTGGTAGTAATGAACGCTTTAATCGGAATTTACGTTATTTTTATCCTAAAGGGACTCGTTTTGAGCACATTAGTGCTCAAGATTTAACGACGACGTTACTCCAAATTAACCAGCGACCGCTTAAAATACTCGACTGGCAAACACCGTATCAGGTTATGCTGAGCTTTTGCGATTGCATCATTAATTCTTTCAGTAATATAGTCATCACTGAAGCTTTGAAAAATTTTATAATCGCTTTTCACATCAGCAATTGTAGGTGTTTCCGCCATTGCTAATTACCTCCTATTTACCAGGTCCGCTGGTTGATGAGCTACCTGATACGCCTGAAGCTTTAGCTTTAGGTGAATTGATAGTTGGGACAACATAATCAGTTCCTACTTTAAAACCATATTTAACTAATTGAATGTTACGTGGGTCATAGGATACTTGGAATAACGGCTTAGTTCCCGCTGCCAGTCAGCTAAATAAGCTGTCGGGCTTAGTTTGAGTCAAGTCAACATCTGTTCCGGCAACGTGGCAAGTAACTACTCGTTTCTGAATAATGGCTACCATGCCGCCCTTTTGAAATTCGTCACGTTGAACAACTAGGCCATTAGTCGGAGTAGCAGTTGCATAATCAATGGCTCCAGGGCCGAAGATGAGTGCATAAGTAGTTCCATCAGAAGCAACCGGAATGCTATCATCTTGAATGATGCTCATACCTTGATAAGTGGCAATTGGAGTAGCTGCGCCAGCAGGTTGCAGGTATTCAATCAATTGTTGTTCACGCATTTCTGAATAAGCTGCTGAGTTAACAACTAATGTCGATAAGGTGTTATCCATTACATCACCCATGCCGGCAAGTGCTTTAACAAAGTCTGAGGCGGATAATTCTTTTTCAGAACCCATACCATAAGTCTTGGCAGTCGCGATATCAGTATTGTTAAAAGTGGCTTTAACAGTATCTAAAAGAATCTTTGTATCTTGGTGAGTCCACCAGTTGCCAAAGCGATTAGCAATCTGCTGTTGGGTACTTGCACCAGAAATTAAATCTCCCCAGTCAGTATTACCGAATGACTTGCTTTGATACATCTTAATGCCGTATTCCATAGCAGAATCAACACCATTAGTTTGAATATCGTTAGTATCATTCCATTCATCTGCATCACCGCTTAAATCATTCATTGCAGGGATCTCAACTGATCGTCCTGGTTGAAGCAATCGGCCACCTAATACTGGATCGTTTTTTAGCACACCAGATTGAACAAATCGATTAGTTTGAATATTTTGACGATAGATCCAGTCTAGAAAGACTGTTGGTTCAATTAAATTACTAAAATTCGTAGGGTTTCCGTTAATTACGGTCATTACCTACACCTCCTATTTAAGTTTGTTGTACAAATCTGGGTTTTGACGATAAAGGTTAGTCTGCTCTTCAAGGCTCATCTGCGCAAAATCTTCGCGTGTCATAGAAGCGTTAAATTGTTGACCGCCATTCTGTGGTGATTGATTACCCGTAACTTTCTTTTCAACAGCTTCCTGAACAGCTTTGATAAATAAGTTTGTAAACTTATCTAAGTTATTGTTACGAACATTTTCTTTAACATCACTAATAAACTCCGCAAATTCAGCTGGAATGTACTTGTCAGTTAGAACAGTTTTAGTTGCAGCTAAAGCATCCTTACGATCAGCTTCATCTAATTTTTCTTGAAGACGGTCTTGCTGTTCTTTTAAGGCTTGTCGTTGCTCTTCTAAATCGGCTTGGGCTTTCTCACTAGCATTCATGCTGGCTCGTTTTTCACCCTTTTCAAGCCATTCTTGTTCCTTTTGCTTAAGCTCCTTTTCAAAATCATCCCGCAGATTGCTTTCTACTTCTTTAGCCTTAGAGGCCATCATCTTTCCAATATCATCCTGTGTGTAGGTCATGCCAGCTGGCTTTGGATTTTTACCATCAGGATTTGGGTTGGAATCGTTTGGCTTAGGTTCTGGGTTAGGATCAGCAAAAAATTGCAAATTTGTTTTCATCATCAAAACTTCTTTTTAAGTCCGTAGACTAAATTGTTTGTAAGTGCAATAACTAAATCAATTAGGTGGATTATAGAATGAAGTTAGCCACCCAGTTGGTGGTAAATAAAAAACGCCATTCGGCGTGACATCAGGTATCATATTAAGTGAACCAAACCTATATGAAAGGATGTCCGTCAAATGACGCACTTAAATGATACCATGTCTACTAGTTTATTGACTACTCATAAAAAGAATGCTCATCTTACTAAAGAAGAACGTGTGATGATTGCGACTTTAAAGTCGCAAGGACTTTCCAATCGCGCAATTGGTCGCCAATTAGGAGTTAATCATCAAACAATTAATAACGAGCTCAACCGTGGTACGGTCCGCCAACTTCGTCGTCAAAAATCTAATGGTAAGATTTACGAATATTCTTACTACATCTATAGTTATGAAGCTGGTCAGGCCACATATCTTGAACATCACCGCCATTCTGGTCGTCGTCGCTTATATTATTCTTCAAAGCAATTTTTACGATTAGCTGATCAGCTAATGCTTGGTGAGTTTGACGACCACCATTACTCCCCACAAGCGGTTATTTATAAGGCTCGAGATTTAATGAATGATGGCACCCTGATCCCAAAGTCGGTTGTAACTTTATATCAATGGATTAATGAGGGTGTGCTTCGTACGTCCAATTTAGACCTCTTTGAAAAACCTAAACGTAAGCATCATCGAACTCATCCGCAAGCTAAAAGGTGCTTAGGGCCTAATATTGCTCAACGACCTCAAACTGCGGACCAACGGTCCGAAATTGGCCATTGGGAACTAGATACAGTTCAGGGACAGAAAAACGGTAATGACAGTGTTGTACTAGTAATGACTGATCGCCTTTCACGAGTTAATATCACGAGTAAAATTGCTGGTAAAACTGCGCATGCAGTAAATCAGTTCTTTATAAATTTACGCCAGAAAATGGGCACAGATGCTTACTATCGCATCTTTAAGACAATAACCTCTGACAACGGTTCAGAATTTAGTGAGTTAACACAAGTTCACGATCATGTTTTCTATGCTGATCCGTATTCCCCTTGGGAACGTGGATCCAATGAGATCAATAACCGGTTTCTCCGCAAGGAGATTACCAAAGGTGAAGCTATAAATAACTATAGTAGTGCTCAGATCATAGCGACTAATGATTGGATGAATCACTATCCACGAGCTATGTTTAATGGACATTCGTCAATGGATATCTATCGTAAGGCCTTCTACCAAGAGATATCACAGCTCCATCAACCAATAATCAATTGGTCAGTATTATTTATTTGAGTCCAGTGGCTAACTTATTCTTGAAATTTAGGAACTAAATCAATTATTCTTTAACGCCTGTAATTGAGAAAAAGGCAAATCAAAAATTTCTATTTTAAAAAGAATGGCACAATCGAATAATTTGTATGCAAATATTCAATGGCCTATAATTAGATTTAGAAGGATGCAATTTAGATAATGGAGGATTTGATATGAAAAGATTTGGACTTTGGTCAAAAATATCAATTATCATTTCTATATCTCAACTTTTATTAGCCATTTTTAAAGAAATTCAAAACTATAACAAATCTAAAAAACATCCTTCGAAAAATAAGAGAGGATGATGTTTTATGCATTGGTTATGGGTTTTAATTATTGGTGCCATCATTGGTGCTATTGCTGGAGCAATTACTAGCAAAGGAAAATCAATGGGGTGGATTGCTAATATTGTTGCCGGATTAGTTGGTTCCTCTATTGGAGAAGCTATACTCGGATCTTGGGGCCCTCAATTAGCCGGAATGGCAATTATTCCTTCAATTATTGGAGCAGTAATTGTTGTTGCTTTAGTTTCTTTCTTTGTCGGTAAATTAAAGAATTAGTTTTTAAGCTTCATTTAAGATTCTTATACTAAATTATAGATGCTAACTTAGTTAGCACCCCTCGACTTTGTTGTGAGCGAAGCCGATTAATAATATTCCTGACCCACTTAGTTTTAATGGACTCCGCTATTTACGCGACTGACTTTGTTATCATCGTCCTCCAGACGCAGCAACGGTCACTGGATGGTGTCGAGACTTTCTTTGAGTACCTCCAGCAGATGTACAACGACTACGCAAACGTCGACTTTGATATCCTTGGTGTCCTAGCCGTTCTGCTGAAGAACAACGCAGGCCTCGATAGTCAAATCTTAAAAGACGCGGAAACAGACTTCGGTAAGGATATGCTCTTTGACCAGATCATTCGACACATGGAGCGACTCAAGCGTTATGACCGGACTGGGATCGCCGAGAAGAGCTTGACCAAGTACGACATGCACGATACTCGGCTGCATTATATTTACAACACGCTGACGAAGGAAATCGTCTCACGCTTAAAGGACAAAGGGGTTGAATTGAAATAATGGCCAAGCTTGAGTTTAACAAGAGCGCTAAGAAAAAATCGCCAAGACCGATTACAGAAACGAAGATCTCCAAGCCCAAAGAGACCTACAACCCCGCGAAGATGACGAAACAAGTCGAAGCTGAATTTCAAAAGCAGCCAAAGAAAAAACGCCCAGTCGGACGGCCCAAGAGTGGGCGAAAATCCTACCAGACGGTACGATTGCAGAAGAAAACGGTATTGAAGATCAATGCCCTGGAGAATGCTCTTGGGGTGCCAACCCAAGACGCCACGGTTGACCAGGCTATTGAACGGGTGCTCAACTCATTGAACGCTGATGAGAAGCGATCATATGAGTTGTGGCTCGAAATGTTTGAGAAAAAAGAAGGAAAATAACCACTATTACCCCAACCATAGAAATATCTAAAAGATAATAAAATAATTACCAAAAAAACGATTGATATAATCTTGGATTATTATATTAGTGACCTTTATCGAAACGTATATTATAAGGTCTATCATGAAATGACGGAAAAGGAACGTCAGTTTGCGCAAGCAATGGTAAAGGTGGGGCATCCCAAGGCGAAAGCACAGGAGATCGGTCATCAAATGGGTCAGAAGCCGGGTTATATTTCTGTTTATCAGCGCAAGTTAATTGATGATCAGATTATTATGCCGGCTAGTTATGGCTATGTGCAATTTATGTTGCCATTTTTTGACCGGTTTGTTGAGAAACAAATCATGTTTGATGAATTTTAAGATTCTCGGTATCTTACTGCTAAATCGACTTACTAAAAGCAATCGTGTTAAGTCAACTACTCGTTTTGTTAGCCAGTGAGCATTCGTAATGGTTGTTTGTGTTATACTAAAATTGTTAATTAGGAGAGTGCAAGCAATTCCCTCAACAACAAAGCCCCTCAATTTGCTTTGTTGCAGATGGGTGCTTTGTTGTCTTCCCTAAATTTAAAGAGGATGATCCTTATTAGGAGCCATATAATAAGACGATTAAGGAAAATTGCGTTAATTGTGACATTAGGTGGATTACTTTTCGGTGTTGATACTGGGGTGATCAATGGGGCGATCCCATATATGGCCTCACCGCAACAACTTGATCTAACCCCTACGGAAGAGGGATTAGTTACTTCAGGGATTACGTTAGGTGCAGCGCTCGGCTCCCTAGCTGCCGGTAAATTAGCAGATCGGTATGGGCGTAAACACCTTTTGATTGGACTAGCAGTACTATTCTTCGCTGGAACTCTTTGTTGCTCAATGGCACCCAATGCAATTTTAATGATCATTTTTCGCATTTTACTTGGCTTAGCGGTTGGCGGTGCATCGGTAATTGTGCCTGCCTACTTAGCTGAAATTGCGACGGCTTCAACACGTGGTCGATTAGTTACTCAAAATGAACTAATGATTACTGGTGGTCAGCTACTCGCCTTTACCGTCAATGCCTTATTAGACTCATGCTTTCCGCAGGTCGGCAATATTTGGCGGTATATGATTGCATTTGGGATGATTCCGTCAATTATGCTCTTTATTGGTATGTGGCGGGTACCGGAATCGCCCCGCTGGCTGGTCATGAAGGGCAAACAAAAGTCGGCATTAGAAGTATTGCAACGGATTCGGTCCAGCCATCAACAAAGCTTGCAGGAAATTCAAAGTGTTGATAGCGTCATGAAACGGGATAAAGATATTAAACGCGCCCATTTTCGTGACTTATCCCTTCCCTGGATGCGCAACTTAGTACTGATTGGGATCGGACTAGGAATTGTGCAACAGTTTGTTGGAATTAACATCATGATGTATTATGGTACCAGCATTTTAATGAAGGTTGGTTTTGGCCATCGAGCAGCCTTGATTGCTAATATTGGTAATGGATTAACCTCGTTTATTGCTACGGCGGTCGGAATGAAGTTGATGGATACCGTTAACCGGCGGCGGATGTTACTAATCGGAATTATCGGAACTAGTAGTTCAATGGCGATGTTGACGTTGGCACTTATTTGGTTAAAGGGAACCATCGTCTTACCATACGTAGTTATTTCGATGACGATGTGTTTTCTTGCCTTCTTCCAGTCTTGTGTCTCACCGACTACCTGGGTGTTACTCTCAGAAATCTTCCCGCAAAGCTTACGGAGCCTTGGCATGGGGATTTCGACGTTTTGTCTCTGGCTTGCTAATTTTATGGTTGGGTTCACCTTCCCAATTATGATGGCTCACTGGGGTGGTGTTGGAACGTTTGTCTTCTTTATTACCTGCAACATTCTCTCATTGTTCTTTGCTTATAGCTTCGTTCCAGAAACTCAGGGAAAGACCCTCGAGCAAATTCAAATTGAACTACGGCAACGGACAACGATTAAGCGGCATCATCACCACCACCCCGATGAATAGCTATGGTACTAATTGGCATAATAACAAAAATTAGAAAAGTACGAAAATTTTCTGGAACCTGTAATATTTAGTATCCAATAAGCTTTCTTAAATTAAATATTATGATCTCTTTAAAAATAAGAAGAACACTTTGAATAATTGAAAATACCACCCGACAAATATCTGTATTTGGCAGGTGGTACTTTTTAAATATTAAATTGATCATTCGTCCATATAATTATGCAAGATGTCATCTGAGGCTGATTTAAGGGTTAGGTAATTAATATTATTTGAAAACAGCATGATCATTCGCTTTGTTTTGTAATTGGTAGATTGTAAATTCGTCAGATAAATAAAAGCAAGCACCTATGTAAAAAAGGGCTCTTCGTCAAGAAGTACTGATGAGAAAATAAAATAATTTTACTAAGCAGCTTGTGCCTGGACTTTGGCATGAGCTGTTTGTTTATTTCTCCAGTTTATTGCAATGTAGGTATTTGGTAATGCAAGGAGGATTCTAATTCGGAAATTAAAGAAATTACGAAAGCCATAAGCAGTTCGTTTAATAACTTTAATTTTATTGTTAGTTCCTTCAACGGGACCATTTGTATAGGTATCATATTTAAAACTATTGTAAATTTCTTGTTTATGTCTGCGAAGAGTACGCTGAACTTTTTGCAGTGCTTGGGGAAGCTGCGTCCATTTAATCGCGAGTAAGTTTTTTAATTCTTTCTTACTACGATGAGCAATCACCAGAATTAAGTTTTGATAGTATTCATAAGCCCTTTTTAGTTCATTATCAAAGCTTAGAAGACGATGAATGACTTCCACATCGGTTAATTGAGCGTAACTAAAGTTACGCCTTGACCAATAATTATCATATTTAAGCTCATTAGCAGGCGTTAGGAGTAATTTCCAAAAGTGCTTAAGTGCACGCCATTTATGAGTGCCAGCACCGGCACGATTCATTACTTGGATCCTAATTTTGTTAAATGCACGATATGCTTGAGCAACAATATGAAAATGATCAGCGATAATTAAAGCGTGGGGGAAAAGCTCATGAATCAAATGGCGGTAAGGAGTGTACAAGTCAACCGTTACTGTTTGAACTGCTAAGCGTGCTGAACGGTCATATCGAAGAAAGTATTTTCGCAGATAGCTATTTTTACGTGACAAGATAATATCAAGCGTCCGCTTATTTTCAATATTCATTAGAATCATACTCATTCCGCTGGGGGCAAAGCGACCAGACTTGAAATCATCAAAGGCAATATGGCGAGGTAACCAATGATAGTTAGGCTTAAAAAACTGATCAAGATTTGTAATGACTCGTCTAATTGTCCAGTCAGAGACATTTAATTCTTTGGCTAAATCACTTTGTGATTCGTTTTTTGTTAGAAGCATCATTGCCCGTTGTTTTATCGCTAAAGAGATATGATTACGATAATGAATATCTTCAACGGCTGCTAATTTAGTAACTACTTCAGGGCAAGAAGAAGAAGCTTTACAGATATATTTTTGCTTTTTAATCGACCAGATTGTTGGCTTAAAGTGAAGCTCTGGTCCCAAGCAATTAACTGTTCTATAGCCATTTTTACACATTAAGTGTCCACATTTTGGGCAATGCATGGGGTAAGTTTGAATAAGATGGACAATGATTTGATTAGGTTGATCTTCAATTGGGTTATCAAAATTCTTTTCATCTAGTTTGAGGTAAGGATCTTTAATTCCTAAGATAGTTTTGATAGAATTGTTCATGAAAGATGGTCCTTTCTTAGCGAAGACGGGGTCCAACCATCTTTCGCTTTTTTATTTTAAATTTTAAACAAATAAAGCACTGATGTTAAATTCATCAGTACTTAAAATTGTAGAGCCTAAACTGCTAAGGCATGTTCCCTGTATTCGCAGGGAGTCATGCCTTTTGTTTTCTGTGATATTCGTCGATTGTTAAACCAATCGACGTAATTCTTTGTGATTTCCTTGAATTCTCCAATATCTTTACACTGTGGAAATCCATTAAGACATTCTGTTTTAAGAAGATGAAAGAAGCTTTCAATTGGCGCATTACCAAGACAGTTTCCCTTACGAGACATGCTTTGTATAAATTTTTTTCAGAGAGTTTATCGGTATAGTAATTCAATTGATAATGCCAACCTTGATCTGAATGAATTATTGGTTTTATTCCTTCCGGAATATTTTCTGTGAGTTCATCGAGTGTATCCATAATTAGTTTACTGTTAGGACTATTACTTACTTGAAATGCTAAAACTTCCTTGCTTCGTCAGTAATAGCTGAAACGTAAGCCCACTTAGTATCGGCCAAGCGTACTTGTGTAACATCGGTATGTAATACTTTGAAAGGTACGGTTTCATTAAAATGCTGATGTAGAACGTTACGGGCCACTTTTCCAACTGTACCTTTATAAGATGAATATCTACCATTTCTGTGGCGGTTATAAAGGCTTACTTGAACATTTAATTCATCCATCAAACGACGCACTACGGCGTCTGATAGATGGATATCTAATTTAATGAGCTCTTCTTGAACGCGACGATAACCGTAGGTTAGACGTCCGCGATATCTTCCGCTTTCGGCAATTTTTAGTATCTCTACTTTTACATCTTCATACTTATCTACATAATTTTTGATACGTTTACGTTCATCATGATAAGTCGCTTTCTTAAGTCCAATGGTCTTAAGAATATCGCCGACTTTATACCGGTTAGATTTCGGAAGAGACTCTTGTTCGACCCTGATCTGATCAACTATTTGTGTTTTCTTTCGTCCTTTGAGGTTCCGAACAGGGTCATTGATTTTTTTAAGATTTCGTTTTCCAATTTTGCATCATATAATTCTTGATTCTTTTTCGTCAATTCTTCACGAAGTTGATCGATTTCGTTCTTGTTTACTAACTTACGTAATTTCTTCTTATTATGTTTCACTTTGGTTTTTCTGCCTTTCGGATGAGGCTTCAAGGCTTCTATACCATACTGATTGAAGGCTGTCCTCCAAAGACTGATTTGACAAGAATTAACATCAAATTTTGCGGATACTTCGGCTAAAGTTTCATCATGAGTTTGATAGTAGTTTATCACATCAACTTTAAACTCAACTGAGAAACTTCGTTTAACTCTTCTTCGTTTAAGAGCGTCTGCGCCGCTCAAACGAAAGTTTTGTATCCATCTACCTACTTGTATTCGAGGCAAGTTACGTTTCTTTGAAAGAAGACTGATACTAATGTCACCTTGAAGATATTCACTAACGACTTCTGCTTTTAATTCTGAACTATATTTGACCATAGAAAAAGTGCTCCATAACTGTTAGATTTCTTGTCTAACAATTATGGAGCACTTTAGCAATAATCCCGGTCTTTTTGTTTACTTAATTTTCGAAGATCACCTTATTTTTCTACAAACAAACTTCTGAAAAATTCTCCCTGTTGCTGATTAGCTTTAGCTGCCACGGCATCACGCTGATTCAATTGAAAAACGTGTTCGCGCGGATCACTTTCCGTACCGAAACTGGCAAATCGATGTGCCAGGTGATGGTCCAATAGAAAGTGATCAAAGCGCACGCCCTGATCATATTTCTGCATCATTTCTGGTGTAAAATAAGCGCTCATCAAACTGTCCGGTGTTATGGCACCAGGACGTTTTACAAAATAACAGCCACTATTCAGTGCTCCACCTCGGACAACAAGTTGCCCACTAGAGACTAATCCCAGCGCCTTACGATATTTAGGATTCGCATATGCTGTCAAATACTGATAGGCGAGCGTGCCACCCGCAC
This sequence comes from Limosilactobacillus reuteri, assembly GCF_034259105.1. Classification (NCBI taxonomy): domain Bacteria; kingdom Bacillati; phylum Bacillota; class Bacilli; order Lactobacillales; family Lactobacillaceae; genus Limosilactobacillus; species Limosilactobacillus reuteri. The sequence continues at coordinate 85,424 of NZ_CP139477.1, forward strand.
TATCGCCAATGATGAAAACATTATTTGTATCTAAATGATAGTCTTGCCCGTGATCAGCAACCCATTTTGCGACGAGTGCCGTATCTTTCAGTGCGCCAGGAAAAATGGTTTGAGGTGCCAGCCGATAATTGAAATTAACAACGCCAAATCCATGTCTCGCCCAACCAAGGCAGTAATGCTGATAAAGCTCCTTGGACCCGTATACGTTCCCCCCACCATGAATATCGATAATGTAGTGTTGCACTTAATTTGACAATCCAAGAGCGAATCGGTAACTTAAAATATGTATGTGGGAAATCATAGTGCAAGTTATAAAAAGATTAGCAAAAGGGCCTTCAAAGAAAATGGTTATACCTCATTTTCTTTGAAGGTCCCTTATAGAATATTATTCTGATATTTTAACAAATATGTTGGCTAAGTGCTTTACGTTCAGCCATCTTTTCCTCATCAGTTTGATTAGCTTACTTATCTGCATCTTGAAAGGTTATATTACTGTCAAGAATGCCACTATCATCTTTAAGCACTAAATTATTGTGCAGCAAGTCAAGTGTCAAACCAGTCCCTAAAAAGGTTTGCTCACTGTTGGAAGTATATAATTTCCAATTTTGCGCATTATTGATAGGGATTTTATAATTATTATTTTTATGAGTAGTAGCAACAATTTGAAACTTATCGCCAATAGAACAGCTACCACCAATTTTGGAATATTCATTAGAGCCATCGTCAGCGGCTAAAAGTAGGTCTTTTTCAACATCAAGATGATTTTCCAAATATTCTTTAGCAGCTTCCTTAATTATGATTTCCATTAAAATGCCTCCTCATTACGTGAATGTGTTACTTTATTACTAATGATGGGCTAAGTTACCATAAAATTCGACCACTTTAATAATAGTGTGACGATTAATTGTGTACAACTTGGCTTCATTTTCACTATATCACAGTTATTTTGTAAGCGCAATTTATAAGCTGCTCCTATGTCAATAAATGGCACATCTTTTTCTAAACACTCGTTCTAATTCTGTCGGAATTAAACCAACTGATGTAATTTGAGGTTCGGATTACCAAGTCCTCAAAATTGGAAAAAGTTGTTTGAAAGGCAAACTCTCTCTTCAACAATGAGTGAAAAGCTTCAATTGGCCCATTATCATAAGGATAACCTTGTTTTGAGTATGAGTGGCTAATCTTATGCCGTTCAAGTAAAGTTTCAACTTCGTTGCTGGTGTACTGTGAACCCATGTCAGAGTGAAAATATTGTGGCTTTTGATGACATTCAAGCGCCTGATTAATCGTTTCTACAACTAACGTCGCCTCCATCTGACGACCAATCTTGAAAGCAAGAACTTGATGAACCTTTGGTTCGTAAATAGAACTGAGATAAACCCAGGTTCCTGGACGTAATTCCAAATAAGTAATGTCAGCACGCCATATCCTTGCATTGGGCTGGTGCTTGATTAAATTGGGGCGTTGTGAATGATCCACATGAGTGCCAGGTTTTTTAAATCGCCGATTCATTAAAGAGTGAATCTCCATTTCCCTCATTAATCGTAAAATTCGTTTTGACCCAACACAGATGCCTGACTTGCGAAGCACCATCGTTATTCGTGGATAACCATAGGCGCGATAATTATTTTCCCAAATCAATTTAATTTTTTCTTTGAGCTGATTATCAACACGTTCGTGTTGACTAGGTTGATATCTTTTCCAATGGTAATAGGTGCTGCGCGGTAATTTCAGTGCCGAAAGAATAATTGATAAGCGGTGTCGCAATAACTGATCTTCTATGAAGACAAGGCAATTAATTCGTCCTAATGCTTTCCCAGTAACACCGCCGCAGCTTTTAAAATTTCAAGTTCCTCCTTTAATCGCTGATTTTCCTTTTGAAGTTGTTTGAATTCTTTGGACGTTACTTCAGTACCGTCTTCTAGCTCAACTGATTTAGCGCCTTTAACCCAGTTATGAATTGCGGCTGGAGAAACACCGTATTCCTCGGAAAGCGAGCGAATAGATCTTTTCTCTTCACGATGCATCTTCACAATGCTGGCTTTAAAATCATCTTGATATCGTTTCATTGGAATGCTCCTATCTTGTTTTATTAATTATGGCACAACTGTTCAGAAATTTATGTACCAAATACTAGGATAGGAGCATGGCGATTGTTTGGTTGATCGCAGTGGTGATGGTGGGGACAGCAAAAGGTGGTTGTGCTGTGCCATCAAGTACAATCGTAACTTTCACGTTTGAGACCTCCTGTGAGACGCTTTTCTATATGCTAATATACATAAGTGTAAATAGATTAAAGCGCTTTTAACTAGGTGGTTGTTTATTGCGGATAAATGGTAAAATCAACGGCTTAAACGATAGGTATATTACTTTAGTTAAGTACGCAGCTTTGCTATACTATAAGAATAAGACATATTTTCAAGTAATATGATGGCTACTGTCACTTGTTTTTAACAACGCTATTAGCAAGTATCGGATGTTAGTTAAGCAGAACTTATTTCCCGATGTCGATTGGAACTAATATCGAAGTTAAGCAAGTCCAAGTCGTATCGTTCGGAACAGCGGAAACTTTCGGTACCAAAATTATTCACTGCTGTAGAGTAGAGGAGGAATGCAATATGGATATACCGACACTAGCAAAATATTTAGCTAAACGCAAACTGACATTGACCAGCGCCGAGAGCTTAACTAGCGGGACCTTTCAAAGCCAATTAGCCGCCACACCACAGGCTAGTCAAATTTATCCAGGCGGTTTCATCACCTACGCCACCACGGCTAAAACCAAGCTACTAGGCGTGCCGGCCGCTTTGATCGCAAAATATGGCGTCGTCAGTCCTGAAGTTGCTAAAAGCATGGCCCAATAAGCGCGCAAAATTGCCGGTACTGATTTTGCGTTAGCATTTACCGGCGTGGCTGGTCCTGATAAATTGGAGGGCGTAATGGTGGGGACTGTTTGTATCGGCTTAGCTAATCCGGAAACGACGTTAGCCAAAACGTATTATTTTCCTGGTGAACCTGAGTCAGTAATGACGCAGAGCTGCCAAGCAGAGATTGATTTATTGGTCCAGACAATCCAGGCAAGTTAGCCGGTTGCCGATCAAAAAATGAAACGGAGGATTTTGATTATGGCAAATACAATTAACTCAGGTATTGCAGCATTACGGACCCTTGAAAGCTGGCATGTCGATCATATTTATGGCATCCCAGGTGGAACGGTCAACAACCTGATGTACGCTTTGGACGCTGAAAAAGACCGCATCAAATATATTCATGTTCGTCACGAAGAAGTCGGTGCCTTGGCGGCTGTTGCGGATACCAAGCTAACCGGTCACATCGGTGTTGCTTTCGGTTCAGCCGGTCCCGGTGCTACTCATCTGTACCAAGGCGCTTACGATGCAATGGCGGATAAAGTCCCAGCCTTATTCATCGTTGGCCAAACCCCACAAGCACTCATGAACCAAGATTTCTTCCAAGAATTTGATGAAAACCCATGGTTCAAAGATGCTGGCGTTTACGCTCGAACTGTTATGACCGCTGAAAGTTTACCGCATATCCTTGATGAAGCTATTCGCCGTGCGTTTGCGCAACACGGGCCAGCTTTCGTTACCATTCCAAATGATCTGGCAGACAAAGAGATCCCGGCTGACGGCTACTATAGCTCAGCTAAGAACTTTGCTAGACCAGAATTAGGTGCCGGTTCCGACGAGCAAATCAACCAAGCTTTGGATTTGATTAAACAAGCTAAGAAGCCAATCCTTTACGTGGGCCAAGGAACCTATGGCGCTGCTGATGAAGTCATGCAATTCGCTAAGAAATTCCAAATTCCAGTCATTACGACCGCTTTAGGCAAGGAAATTATTCCTTATGATTTCGAAGCTTTGCTGGGATCGGCTTTTCGAGTTGCTTCCAAGCCAGCTAACGAAGCGCTTCAAGAGACTGACCTTATGTTGTTTGTTGGTTCCAATTATCCGTTTGCCGAAGTCATGTTTAAACCTAATGTTAAATTCATCCAAATTGACAACAATCCACAAGTACTTGGTAAACGTCACAAGACCGATGTTGCCATTTTAGCCGACGCCAAGAAATCGTTGCAACGGTTCATTGAGTTAGGGGAAGACAGCCAACCATCTGCCTGGTATGCAGCCAATGTTGATAATGTTGCCAACTGGCATCAATACAATGATGACATGATGAATCGAACGGATGGTGATTTGCGGTTTGAGCCTGCGTTTAAAGAAATTAATCGAATTTCTGAAGATGATGCCATTTACTCAATTGATGTTGGCGATGTCACCCAAAACGCGGTTCGGTTGCTCAAAGTGAATGGCAAACAACCTTGGATCACCTCAGGACTATTTGCCACAATGGGTGTCGGCCTACCCGGATCAATTGCCGCAAAGCTGAGCTATCCAAATCGTCAAGTCTTTAATTTAACTGGTGACGGTGCAGCTGCCATGGTCATGCAGGATCTCAGCACCCAAGTTGCCTACCACTTACCAGTCATCAACGTTGTCTTCTCTAATGACGCCCTTGGCTTTATTGAAGATGAGCAAGAGGATGACAACCACGAGTGGTTCGGTATTAGCCTGCCACAGACTGATTTTGCTAAAGTAGCTGAAGGTCAGGGCATGACTGGCATCACCGTTGACAAAGTTGATCAAATGAAACCTGCTTTTGATAAGGCCATTGAACTAACTAAAGCTGGCAAGCCAGTCTTAATTGATATCAAGATTACCAATGAGCGACCAATTCCAGTTGAAAAATTGACATTAGACGCTGATAAATATGATCAAAAGACAATTGATGATTTCAAGAAACGTTATTATGCTGAAAAATTAGTCCCATTAAGTGACTACTTGAAGAAGCACAACGTTCAGTAACTCAATAAGTGAATAATCCTTTAATATTCTTCACTCAAAATGATATTGACTGTCAAACGTATGTTATAATGATTAGTGTATTCGCTAGGTAAGCCGAACCGCTTAAAACGCGGCGGCACAGATCAGAATTATCTAAAAGAAAGTCCCCGCTACCACGCCATCTGACGCCAACCGGGACTTTTTTGTGGGCTAAATAATCCTTTAATCACAAATAAAAAACAGTTATTATTCTAAAAAAGAAGGTCGTAACACATATCTGTTAGACCTTCTTTTTTTGGGTCTAGAATTTTTGGTGTTGGAAAGTATTTCCATTCCAAAAGTACTAGGCCCTTTTTGATAACAAAAAAAGGCATCTAAGCCTCCCTAGTGCTATGCTTTAAGCGACGAAACTCAAGATAAGCGGGGTAGGAATAGATGTCTCAACTAGATAATACACTTAAATTACTGGGAATTACAGACACAAACATTCAGGTGTTCGGCACTCGTGATGAATTTCATGGTCGGGGCTCGGGTCGCAAAAAGTATTTGGTCATCTAGGCAGAGCTTACCTACACACTCAGGCGCTGTCTCAGCTGTGGATACAATACGTTGCACCCTAACGGACACAAGCTCACTCATGTCCACATTGCAGGACCCATGGACCGGCCCGTAATTCTAGAGCTAAACAAGCAACGCTGGCGTTGTAGTAACTGCCATAGCACTTGTACGGCCACCACTCCAGTGGTATCAACCAACCACGCCATCGGTCACGGACTAGCGACTCATGTGCTGAAGCTAGCCTGTAAATCACTCCCGGCTAAGACTATCGCCAGTCTCACCGGTATTTCGACAAACTCAGTTCAGCGTATTTTGACGGCTAATATTCATCCACACGCGAGCCGCCGGTTACCGATTAATCTATGCTTTGATGAATTCCGTTCCACGCACGGCTCCATGTCGTTTATTTGCATTGACGCCGACACTCACAAATCAGTTAAAGTACTTAGCGACCGCCTTAATAGAACCATCAAACAGTTCTTTCTTAGTCAGTACAGCACCGCAGAACGGGCCGCGGTTCAACGCGTCATCATGAACATGAACGCCTCCTATCAGGCATTCGTGCACGAACTATTCCCTAACGCCGAACTCATTATTGATCGGTTCCACATTATTCAATTAATGGGCCGGACGATGGATACCATTCGCACTCAATGTTTAAAGCAAATCGACAAGCATTCGCGGGAATATAAAGTACTGAAATCACTATGGCGCCTATTCCACAAGGCCAACCCTGACGCACAAAAGAGCCGCTACCTCTTCGGCCTGAATGAGTACTCGACCGAACAGAACGCTATTGATATTGGAACCGATACGTTTCCAGCCTTCAAAACAGCTTATGAAACCTACATCGATCTCCACGATGCTTTGATGGGGCGTCACGCTGATGAACTCAAGAATATCATCACTAACTATCAGCCTAACGGCACGCCCCTAGATACAGCCATGCATACCCTACGAAAGAATCTTAATGGAGTAATTAACGCCGCCAAATCGTCCTACTCTAACGGACCGATAGAGGGCATCAACCGTAAGATCAAGGAACTCAAACGTGCTTGTTATGGCTTCTCCAATCAGGCCAATATGTTCCACGCGTCTACCAGCTGATTGCCTAGATTATCTACCACAATAACGTCACGATGGTAGGCTTATTTGTTATGCCTTCAAGTACGATATTCAGACAACACACCAGATTAAACGCCGCAACTAATAAAACAACAAAAAAGATCTCCCACACGAGGAGATCTCCAAAGGATAGAAACTATCCTTCAACACCATTTGACAAACTTCCTATATTTCTTATATATATAAGATCAAATCGTCATGACGTTGCTTATAGTCCATGTTAGTAAACCAACGCACGCCCTTAACTCTAATATATCGATGCCCTTGCTCATCAATTCGTATTCCCGAAGCCTTTAACAGGTCACTCAAAATAGCGAATTTGTTTTTGAGATTCAGCACTTTAATCAATTCTGGTCCCAACATCAACTGACTAGCCCAGTTATGACGCCGACACTCACCTACCACACCGTAGCAATTATCGAAGATTTATACCGCCAATGGACCACAAGGTTAGTGTAAGATTTTCATAGGTTGGATGAATAATTCATCTGGTCGTGGAAATCTTTTTTGTAGACCAATTTACTTATTTACAAAAAAAGAAAAGACCAGTAGCCTTTAGTGTGTCGAATACTAAGCAAAGGCAGGTCTTTCCTCATGGATATTTTAACAGAAATCGAGCAGAATTTGGTGAAATCAGGCAGTTTATTTGAAGCTGAACAGATTATTTTAAAAGGGGTATTGGAGTTAGGACAAGTAATCATGCAAAACTTTTTGGAAAGCTTAGATCGAAGCTTAAAGTCCCAAGCTCCAGCGAACTATCAAGTAATCAATAAACAGCCACGGACGCTTAACTTTATCTTTGGCCCGGTGACTTTTCAACGACGGTATTATCAGGCTGGGACAAAGAAACGTGAATTTTACTTAGACCAACAATTAAAAATTAAACCACGTCGTCGTTTATCGCCGCACTACTTAATGATGATGGCTAAGATTGCCCAAACAACTACAATGCGTAATACTGCCGACATTTTGAACCTTGTATTTGACAGCGGAATTACTGCCGATTCGGTAATGCACGCCGTGCATGAGTTAGGAAATCAGGTAGCTAAACAAACTCAAGCAAAAGAACACCAAACTACTCCTCGCCATATGCCTAAAAATTTAACTATTGAGGGTGATGCCTTTATGATTAAAGGCAAAAAAGAAGCAGGTCAGCTGACTCTTGTGCACCATTATCGGGTTTATGAGCGAGTAGCTAATCAAATCATTAATCGGCATGACTTTCTCAGTGTTGGGCACCAAGGACGGCTTGAAGCACGACTAAGTGATTATTTAGACCGCCATTATAAGCTTGCCGGTCAAACGATCTTTTTGGCCAGTGACGCTGGCCCAGGTTACGAACCAGCTAAGCTATTAAGTCTAGTTCCTCAAGGTGCACATGGTGAATACTTTCTCGACCGCTATCATTGCTTACAGAAAATTGAACATACTTTAGGTCATCACAACGAATTAGCTATGCGAGCAATTAAAGCGGTTCGCCATCATGATCAAGCAGAGCTAACGATAATTTTAGATACTTATGAATCACAAAACTTAACAGAAAAACAAGCAGACGACCTAATGCGTTTAAGAAAATATCTACAGCGAAATTGGCGGTACATCCTCTCGCCACAAATGCGTGGATTTAAGGATATTCATTTAATCGGTTCAGTCGAAAGTTCTCACCGGGCTTTTACTTACCGGATGAAGAAACAGGGCAAGTCGTGGACTGAGCAGGGGGCTAAGGCCATGATTGGTTTAATTGAAGCCCGAATGAATGGTGAACTGCAAGCTAGTTTAAATACGATCCTAGAACAATTAACAGTTCTTCCTCGAGTGGCTCAAACCAGCCTATTACAGGAAATACATATTCGAACTGGAGAGTTTCTAAGAAAAGCACCGACAAAGCCGTCAATTGGAGCAGTACAAGGAATAATTCCGATTAACACGGCCACAAGTAGACCAATGGGACAACTTTTTAAGGCACTAACCCACTAAAACTGTATATTTAAAGGCTACCTATGAAAACTTGACAGATACGACCACAAGTATTTGACTTGAAAAACGCTTTCACAACTGTTATAGTATTAGTGTAACCAATAGTTATGAAGAGGGGTTCATTATGACAACTTACAATTATGACTTTCCAAAATCAAAAGCACAACTCAATCAACTGATTGCCGATATCAGCCAATTAAAGGTCAACGTTCAACAAACACACTGGTATATGCGCGGTGAAAACTTCTTCCGTCTCCATCCGCTGATGGACGAATATGGCGATCAACTAAGCGAACAGCTCGATCAAATTGCAGAACGCTTGATTGCTTTAAACGGCAGCCCACTGGCAACAACTCACGAATTCATTGAAAATACTGGCCTACCAGATGACAAAGTCGCTTTTGATCAATTAACGATGACTGAATTCATGCAACGGCTAGTTGATCAATTCAAGTACCTACGTGACCAATACCAAAAAGGAATCGAAGTTACTGACGAAGAAAAAGACTTCCCAACTCAAGATATGCTTAATGGCTTCAAGGATGAAACCGATAAAAATATTTGGATGATCAGTGCTTATCTAGACAAAGCACCATTCGCTGACTAATATAAAAGACCATATGGCTATAAACGAGTATGAAGTGCAAGACAAAAGTTAGACAAAATTAAATTATTAAGCTGCTAAGGCATGATTTCGGTATTCAATCGGGGTCATGCCTTTCGTTTTTAAGGTTGTCCTAACATGATTAAAGTATTGAACATAATCGTATGAAAGTTTAGTTAACTCAATAATGTCCTTGCATGGTGGAAAGCCAGCTAGTAATTCAGTCTTAAATAAGTGAAAGAAACTTTCTACGGGAGCGTTATCTAAGCAATTCCCTTTGCGGGACATGCTTTGAATAAACTGAAGATCCGCTAGTTTTTGGGTATAGTAAGCTAACTGGTAATGCCAACCTTGATCTGAATGGATAATTGGTTGCGCATCATCAGGTAAATTGTTAACTAATTCTTTTATAGTTCGCATAATTAAGTCTTTATTGGGACTAGTACTAATCTGGAAAGCCAGGATCTCTTGACTCGCTTCGTCAATCATCACTGAGATGTAAGCCCATTGATGGTTAGCTAAGCGAACCTGCGTTACGTCAGTATGAATAACCCGATAAGGTTGTTTTTCATTGAATTCTTGCTTTAATTTATTATCTGAAACCTTACCAACGGTGCCATGATAAGATGAATATTTACCATTCCGATGGCAGTTATATAGGCCTACCTGGACGTCCAATTCACGCATTAACTTCCGAATCGTGTCACCCGACAAGTGTAAGTTAAGTTTATCTAAAGCGGCTTGAATGCGGCGATAGCCTGCAGTCCAACGCCCACGAATCTGAAACTGTTGAGCAATTTGAAGAATCACTTGCTTAACTTCAGTATATTTATCATGGTGGTTAGCTATTCGTTTCCGCTCATCGTGATAAGTAGCCTTAGGAAGTTCAATGGCTTTAAGAAGGTCACCAATCTTATAACGCTGCTTCTTGGGTAGTGATGCTTGATCGTCCCTGATCTGATCCACTATTTGGGTTTTCTTCCGGGCTTTGAGGGTCCAAACAGGGACAACGATTTTTTTAAGAGATCACGCTCCAACTTGGTGTCATAGAGTTCTTGGTTCTTCTTCGCTAATTCTTCCTTTAATTGTTCCACTTCACTCTTATTGGCGAGCTGGCGGATTTGTTTTTTAGTACGTTTCACTTTTGACGGCCTACCTTTCGGGTGAGGCTTCAAAGCTGTAATCCCGTCTCGTTTAAATTGTGTGCGCCAAGCAGAGACCTGTGCCGCTAAGATATCAAAACGAGCCGCTACTTCGGCCATTGAATCCTCATGAGTTTGATAGTAGTCTATCACATTTAACTTGAAGTCGGTGGTAAAGGTTCGCTTCTGACGACGTTTAAGGCCATTAATCCCATTCAAACGGTATCGCTGAACCCACTTAGCTATTTCTTGTCTATTAATCTGATACTTTTTGCTTAAATCATAAGCACTTTGTGAAGTTGACAGGTATTCATGGACAATCTGTGCCTTCAATTCTGATTTATATTTGACCATATGAAAAGTGCCCCACAATCATTAGATTTCTTGTCTAACAATTGTAGGGCACTTCACAGTACCTGAAAATAATAAAGTGTTTTTTATATTTACCAATTTAGAACTAAAAGAATTACTTAATTGTTCAGAACACAAAGTAATTTCTATTAAAAAGCAATTAGAAGAATTTGGATTGTTACGACAAGAAAGTGTGGGGTTTGATCCAAAGCAAAAAAAGAATTTGCCTAATCGGCTTTATTTAGGACAACTCCATCTTACAGCAACCGATGTTTATAAAATGCCTGATTTTTCTAATAAAACGGCTGAAACCCTTGGTACAAGCGGAACTGCAAATTCTGCAGTTAATCAAGAAGAATATAATAACTTAGATACTAATAGATACTATAAAGAGACTGCACAGCTAGATTTTTCCACTGCTAATTTTTCAAATGCTCAAATTGAAAAACAAAATCAAGACCTAGTACAACATGCAAAAGAATTTTTGACAGAAGAAGATAATAACCCTATTCCATTTGAACCAGAAACAATACGACTAATTAGTCTATGGGCAAATAATAATCCTAAAATCATTAAAAAAACTATTGGGATTATTCTAAATGCTAGACGAGATGTCCAAGAGTTACACAAAGATCATCATCTATTTTTTATCTTAGATCATGAACCAGAATTACAAACCAAGATCACACAAACCTTGCGTCGGTATTTTAATGCTTTGCGAAGCGACGATAAACAGATTAAAAATTACTAGAACTATTTATATATCACTATGAAAAATATGTTTGAAAATTACGGTAGTTCTAAACTACAACGTGAATACAAGCTTGAACACTCAACAAACCAGATAGCGAAGAATAATTTATCAATGGACTTAGGGACGGAGTATCTGAATTAATTAGAAATGCAAAAAATGTAAATAGTCGTTAAAAGCTATAAAAGGTGGATTATAGAATGAAGTTAGCCACCCAGTTGGTGGTAAATAAAAAACGCCATTCGGCGTGACATCAGGTATCATATTAAGTGAACCAAACCTATATGAAAGGATGTCCGTCAAATGACGCACTTAAATGATACCATGTCTACTAGTTTATTGACTACTCATAAAAAGAATGCTCATCTTACTAAAGAAGAACGTGTGATGATTGCGACTTTAAAGTCGCAAGGACTTTCCAATCGCGCAATTGGTCGCCAATTAGGAGTTAATCATCAAACAATTAATAACGAGCTCAACCGTGGTACGGTCCGCCAACTTCGTCGTCAAAAATCTAATGGTAAGATTTACGAATATTCTTACTACATCTATAGTTATGAAGCTGGTCAGGCCACATATCTTGAACATCACCGCCATTCTGGTCGTCGTCGCTTATATTATTCTTCAAAGCAATTTTTACGATTAGCTGATCAGCTAATGCTTGGTGAGTTTGACGACCACCATTACTCCCCACAAGCGGTTATTTATAAGGCTCGAGATTTAATGAATGATGGCACCCTGATCCCAAAGTCGGTTGTAACTTTATATCAATGGATTAATGAGGGTGTGCTTCGTACGTCCAATTTAGACCTCTTTGAAAAACCTAAACGTAAGCATCATCGAACTCATCCGCAAGCTAAAAGGTGCTTAGGGCCTAATATTGCTCAACGACCTCAAACTGCGGACCAACGGTCCGAAATTGGCCATTGGGAACTAGATACAGTTCAGGGACAGAAAAACGGTAATGACAGTGTTGTACTAGTAATGACTGATCGCCTTTCACGAGTTAATATCACGAGTAAAATTGCTGGTAAAACTGCGCATGCAGTAAATCAGTTCTTTATAAATTTACGCCAGAAAATGGGCACAGATGCTTACTATCGCATCTTTAAGACAATAACCTCTGACAACGGTTCAGAATTTAGTGAGTTAACACAAGTTCACGATCATGTTTTCTATGCTGATCCGTATTCCCCTTGGGAACGTGGATCCAATGAGATCAATAACCGGTTTCTCCGCAAGGAGATTACCAAAGGTGAAGCTATAAATAACTATAGTAGTGCTCAGATCATAGCGACTAATGATTGGATGAATCACTATCCACGAGCTATGTTTAATGGACATTCGTCAATGGATATCTATCGTAAGGCCTTCTACCAAGAGATATCACAGCTCCATCAACCAATAATCAATTGGTCAGTATTATTTATTTGAGTCCAGTGGCTAACTTATTCTTGAAATTTAGGTAAAAGCTATAAAATGCCATATAAGCAATTTTATAGTTAAAACGACTAATTATCCGTTTAATCTATAAAAATGGCTGAAACACAAAAATAAACGCCTTAATTGGCTTTTTAATAGCACCAATATAAAATATAGAAAGGGATAAGAACGTAAAACATGAAATGAGATTCAAAGCGAGTTAGCAAAGCATGCTGAAAGTATTGGAGTGGATGCCCTTGCTGCAATCCCACCAATTTACTTTGGATTACCTGAACACGCAATTGAAGCATATTGGACAAGCATGATGGAAGTAACTAATTTAGATTTCATTATATATAATATTCCGCAAACAACCGGTTATGCACTATCAGAAAACTTATTTAAACGTATGATGGCAAAAGAACAAGTTATTGGGGTTAAGAATTCATCCATGCCAGTAATGGATATCAATATGTGGAAATTACGTGCTGGTAAAGATAATATTGTTTTCAATAGGCCAGATGAACAATTTGTAGGTGGACGCGTAATGGGGGCCGATGCAGGTATAGGTGGAACTTATGGTGTTTATCCAGAATTGTTAATGGAAGCGGATCGGTGCGTTCGTGAGGATGACCTTGAAAAAGCTCTTCAAATTCAACTTAAAATTAATGATTTAATTTCAGAATTGACATCATTTAAAGGTAATTTATATGATGTGATGAAGTTAATCTTAGCTAAAAGTGGGGTAAGTGTAGGACAAGCACGTAATCCTTTACCACATGTAGAAGATGATGAAATGGATCATGTTGAGGTAGTACGGCAACATATTGATGATGCAATTGCTGAATTTACTAAATAATAAAAAAACGCCGAGTCTCCTTAAAAGAGGCTCAGCGTTTTTTTAAATCTGTGACCAGACGTCCGCTCCCAAAGTAGGGAAGAGAGGTACGATGCGGCCTAGTTGTTCAGCTGTATATTGAAACTCAATTGCTGGTAATAAAACGTTAATTGCATCGGCAGCATGTTCACTAACTTCAGCTGCTCCTACAAGATGATGGTCTTGATCGTAAATCAAGGTGTTATCA
>NZ_CP139478.1:0-170000 GCF_034259105.1 Limosilactobacillus reuteri
TTGTGTAAACTTTTTTATTATTATCCACTTGGTTGTGGAAAACTTCTCCATGTAATGATAAAATACCGTTTGTAATTTAATACTTTAGGAGGAAATTATTTTGACTGAGCTCGATTCTCTGTGGGAAGCGATCCAAAATTCATTTCGTCAGGATACCACTCCGGTTACCTTTGACACTTTGATTGCTCCGGCAAAAGCAATTTCTCTCTCTCAAAATCAACTGGAAATCGAGGTGCCCACTCCGGTGCACCGCGATTTTTGGCGCAAAAATTTAAATACGCAGCTTAAAGAATTCGCTCAACGGGAACTGGGACGAAATATTGAGCCGCATTATATTTTAGAGGGAGAGTTTACCTATACAAATAAAAAAACAGAAGATGATCCAACTCCTTCTTTTGAGATGGATACTCCTCTTAATCCTCATTACAACTTTGGAACATTCGTTGTTGGAGAAGGAAATAAAATGGCACACGCTGCAGCATTTGCCGTTGCCGAAAGCCCCGGCAGCCTTTACAACCCACTCTTTATTTATGGGGGGGTTGGTTTAGGAAAGACCCACTTAATGGAAGCGATCGGTAACCATATGCTTCAAGTTAATCCAAATTCGCGTGTCAAATATGTGACGAGTGAGGATTTTACCAACGATTATATCAATGCTATTCGTAATAATACCACTGAACAACTAAGAGAAGAATACCGGAACCTCGATCTCCTATTAATTGATGATATTCAATTTTTAGCTAACAAAGAGGGGACTCAACTAGAATTTTTCAATACTTTTAATGCCCTTCATGATCGTAAAAAACAAATCGTTATGACATCTGATCGAATTCCAAATGAGATTCCTGAACTGCAAGACCGGCTTGTATCACGTTTCAGGTGGGGACTTACTGTCGAAATTACCCCTCCTGACTTAGAAACGCGAATTGCCATTTTACGGAGCAAAGTTGAGGAAGATCATATTGATATTGGAAACGACACCCTTAACTATATTGCCGGTCAAATTGATACAAACATTCGTGAATTAGAAGGAGCCTTAACAAAGGTTCAAGCATTTGCTAATTTAAGCGGTGAGCGAATCACGCCGAGTCTGGCATCTCAAGCATTAAAAGGGCTTCACCGCGTTGCCAAAAACGAAATATCAATCGCTACAATTCAAAAACAAGTTGCTGATTTTTATAATATAACTCAGGGAGATATCCTCGGTAAAAAGCGAGTTAAACAAATCGTTATGCCTCGTCAAATCGCCATGTACCTTTCTCGAGAACTCACCAATTCCTCTTTGCCAAAAATTGGCAACGAATTCGGCGGCAAAGACCACACCACCGTTTTACATGCTATCGATAAAATCGAGGCAGAACTAAAAAAGGATACTGACTTACAAAACGATATTACAAAATTAAAAGCTAAACTAAGATCATAAGCTGTGGATAAGTATAATAATTATCCTCAAACTTATCCACAAGTTATCAACAGGTGGATAACTCGCAATAAAAGGCGTTTAAATAGTTTTCCACAGTATTAACAGGCCCTACTACTACGACTATATTTTAAACTATTAAATATATTTATATACTTACACAAAAGGACTGAAACCTATGAATTTTACAATTAACCGATCTACATTCATTAGTCAACTAAATAATGTTTTACGTGCTATTTCATCTAAAACCACAATTCCAATTCTTACTGGATTAAAGATGGTCGTAAACGAAGACAACATTGTGTTAACTGGTAGCAATTCTGACATCACTATCGAAAGTGTTATTAATGCTAATGATGCTGATAACGATTTAACAATTGAAGACACTGGCGCTATTGTATTACCAGCCCGCTTCTTCAGTGATATTGTTAAAAAGCTGCCAGACAAAAAAGTAACTATTGAAGTTACAAGCGGTTTTCAAGCAGATATTACTTCCGGTTCAGCTAAGTTCCAAATTAATGGCCAAGATGCTGAAAACTTTCCCCATTTACCAGAAATTGAAACTAACAAATCAGTAACCCTTCCTAACGACATCCTTAAAGAAGTAATTCGTCAAACTGTTATTGCGGTATCTAAACAAGAAAGTCGCCCAATCCTTGCCGGGGTGCATATGACGTTAAAAGATGGCATTCTAACAGCTGTTGCAACAGATAGTCACCGACTTGCACAACGGAAAGTGGTCCTTGAAAATATCGATAACGGCATAGATTTTGATGTGATTATTCCCGGAAAGAGCATGGAAGAACTTTCTGGAATGATTAGCGATGTCCATGAAGATGTACAAATGCAAGTAACTGAAAATCAAGTATTGTTTATCTTTGGTAATACTCATTTCTATTCTCGATTACTAGACGGAAACTACCCTGAAACTAGTCAGTTAATTCCACAAACTGCTGATACGACAGTTGAACTAGAAGCTGGGACATTTTTATCATCAATTGAGCGTGCTTCACTTTTATCTCATGAAAGCCGTAACGATGTGGTTAAGTTAAGTCTAAAGCCATCAGAAAATCTTGTCCGAATTAGTGGTGATTCTCCAGATATCGGTACCGTTGAAGAAGAGGTAGTCACGTCTGCTCTTGATGGTAATGATCTTGAAATCTCGTTCAATCCTAACTACATGAAAGATGCCTTGCGTTCTTTTGGTCAAGCGACGATCAAGATTTCATTTACTTCACCATTGCGACCATTTACCTTGGTGCCAACAGAAGATCAAGAAAATTTTGTCCACTTAATTACGCCAGTACGGACATTCTAAGAAAGGTCTTATATAAGTTTTATAAAAAAGAGGCTACAGAACGTTTTGTTTTGTAGCCTCTTTTCTAGTGCGCCCGGCATGGGTATTAGCTAGGTGGTGAAAGTCCGCTATGGGCCGTAGTAGTCGGAACCATGAGCTGAGGACAAGGGTGTCCACCGTGAGGTGGAATCTGAAGGAAGTCTAAGGCAAAGTACTGCATCGATGAACAAGAAGTAGCTATAAGGCTGGAATTAACTGGATAAGGCTGCTAGACAAGTTGAAGTCCAATACTACTCGAAGTTGGTCTCAGTAAAGCTAACGATGACATGGTACGAAAGCTAATATTCTTACCCGGGGAGATCTGGCCTACACGTTTCCGACAAGAGGAATAAGTTTAATTTCCACAGAAACAAGCGGTGCAGTGATGCAGTGTTGAGTAAGCCAGAAGTCAGCCGAGGTCATAGTAGTTTGAATAATCAGATGAAGGACTGAACGACAATAACTTGTAACTTATATCGGAGGTGTAATCAGGTGCGACAATCGCAGAAAACAGAACAACAAGCTGACCGCTTGTCGAGGATAGGTTTGGAAAACCGAAAGTACACAAGGGCGCGTAGTACCGGTTATGGTGAAGGTAAAGGTATGAGTGTCACTATCCAAGACCTGGTCTTGGATCGCAATAACCTTAATCAGGCTTATTTGCGAGTTAAGAGAAATAAAGGAGCAGCAGGCGTTGACGATATGACAGTCAATGACCTTCTGCCATATCTCAGAGAAAATAAGACGGAACTGATCGCTAGTTTGCGTGAGGGCAAGTATAAACCAGCTCCAGTCAAACGGGTAGAAATTCCGAAGCCTAATGGTGGAGTAAGAAGACTTGGAATACCAACGGTGGTGGACCGAATGGTTCAACAAGCTGTAGCCCAAATTCTTACGCCTATCTTTGAGCGTATTTTCTCTGATAATAGCTTTGGCTTCCGTCCCCACCGTGGGGCCCATGACGCTATTTCAAAAGTAGTAGATCTTTATAATCAAGGTTATCGAAGAGTTGTCGACTTAGACCTAAAAGCCTATTTTGATAACGTTAATCATGACTTGATGATTAAGTATCTCCAACAATATATTGATGACCCATGGACACTAAGACTCATTCGTAAGTTTCTAACTAGCGGAGTCTTAGACCATGGGCTTTTCGCTAAGAGTGAAAAAGGAACCCCACAAGGAGGGCCATTGTCACCACTACTGGCGAACATCTATCTAAATGAGTTGGACGAAGAGTTGACTAGACGTGGTCACCACTTTGTGCGCTATGCGGATGATTGTAACATCTATGTTAAAAGTCAACGAGCCGGAGAACGAGTAATGCGAAGCATTACCCAGTTTCTAGAAAAGCGCTTGAAAGTTAAAGTGAACCCAGATAAAACCAAAGTCGGTAGCCCGCTACGGTTGAAGTTTCTTGGCTTTTCGTTGGGTGTAGACCACAATGGGGCCTACGCCCGTCCAGCTAAACAATCGCAACAACGAGTAAAGAAAGCACTGAAGTTATTAACTAAACGTAATCGTGGAATATCTCTGACAAGAATGTTTGAAGAAATTCATCGAAAAATGCGTGGGTGGCTTCAGTACTACTCAATTGGGAAACTAACTAACTTTATTCAACGCCTTGACAAGTGGTTGAGGGTCCGAATAAGGCAGTATATTTGGAAGCAATGGAAAAAGTTTAAAACTAAGGTAACTAACTTACAGAAGTTGGGGCTGCCCCAGCATGATGCATATGTCTTCGCTAGTACCCGAAAGGGCTACTGGCGAACTGCACATAGTAAGACCTTGAGCTATTCTCTAACTAATAGAAAACTGGAACAACTCGGACTTATGAATATGTCCAAGACGCTCCAGTCAATTCAATGTGATTAAGTTGTCGAACCGCCGTATACGGAACCGTACGTACGGTGGTGTGAGAGGTCGATAATTGAACTAATCAATTATCTCCTACTCGATTTTGGCATAGATTAAATTTAATAAGTATTGCTAGTTTATATTCAGATTTTTGACCATAGAGCAAATTTAACCGAATTTTGATAAAAAAGGCTAAAATAAGTTAATGCGCTCAGAAAGGCTAATAACGCAAAATTAGGCCGAATAATGTGGTATAATAGAATTCAAAAGTAGGTGAAAAAAATGGAAGAAAAGTCAGTGTTGATTGATAGTCCATTTATTACACTCGGCCAGTTACTCAAAGAAG
The DNA here is from genome assembly GCF_034259105.1 of Limosilactobacillus reuteri. NCBI lineage: Bacteria > Bacillati > Bacillota > Bacilli > Lactobacillales > Lactobacillaceae > Limosilactobacillus > Limosilactobacillus reuteri. Next base: position 4,963 of record NZ_CP139478.1, read on the forward strand.
AGGGGATTATTCCTACTGGCGGAGCAGCTAAATGGTTTCTAAAAGAAAATACTGTATTAGTAAATGATGAGCCGTATGATCGGCGGGGACGCAAATTGTATCCCGAAGATAAGATTCAAATTCCTGACCACCAATTACTTGTTATTAAGAGTAAGTAGGGATAAGCATGATTCTGACGGAATTGCATTTACATCACTTTCGAAATTATCAGGATCTAAACGTTCACTTCAACCCTGGAGTGAACGTTTTAATTGGTCATAATGCACAGGGTAAAACGAATATGCTAGAGGCAATCTATGTTCTTTCCCTGACTAAGAGTCATCGAACAAGCAATGACCATGAACTTATTAATTGGCAAGAAAAATCGGCCCTAATAAGTGGCACGGTAGAGAAAAGTATTGGCAAGATTCCACTTGAATTACAATTCTCAAGTAAAGGAAAAAAGGCAAAGGTAAATCATTTAGAACAGGCGCGATTATCACAGTATGTTGGTCAACTAAATGCAATATTATTTGCCCCTGAGGACTTGTCGTTGGTAAAAGGCTCCCCAGCTTTACGCCGCCACTTTATGGATCGAGAGTTTAGCCAGATGAGTAGCAAATACCTCTACAATGCAGGCCAATATCGCACACTCTTACGACAAAAAAACAAATATTTAAAGCAACTAAAATATAAGCAACAAACTGATCGCGTCCTTTTAGGAGTCCTATCTGATCAGCTTGCTGCTTTTGGTGCGGAAGTAATTATTGCCCGTCAACATTTTTTAAAGCACCTTGAAGGATGGGCAGCTGATTTGCATCAAGAAATTTCACTAAATAAGGAATCATTACGGCTTGAATACGTTAATCAATTAAAGGTTAGTGATGATACTACTGTTGAAGAGGCTTATCAGGCACTTTTTAAGTTATATCAGGATAATGAACAGCGTGAAATCGAGCAAGGAACAACAATTTATGGTCCTCATCGGGATGATATCCGCTTTCTGGTAAATGATAAAAATGTGCAGGCGTTTGGATCGCAAGGGCAACAGCGAACGACAGCACTATCAGTAAAACTAGCAGAGATTGATTTGATGAAAGAGCAAACAGGCGAGTATCCATTATTATTATTGGACGATGTGTTATCGGAACTAGATACGATTCGACAAACACACCTGTTAACAGCCATTCAGAATAAAGTTCAAACATTTTTGACGACAACTAGTCTGAGTGATGTTGCTCGCCAGCTAATTAATGAACCCACGATTTTTGAAATTGAACACGGCACTTTGAATAAGGAGGAAGTAAAGTGAGCAACGAACAACAAAAAGAAACCAAGATGGAATTGGCTAGCGAATACGATGCTAGTCAAATTCAGGTTTTAAAGGGATTGGATGCAGTTCGAAAGCGTCCCGGAATGTACATTGGTTCCACTTCAGCCCAGGGACTTCATCACCTTGTTTGGGAAATTGTCGATAACGGAATTGATGAAGCCTTAGCAGGATTCTGTGATGAAATTAATGTTGTAGTTAATCCAGATAACAGTATTACTGTTAAGGATAATGGTCGTGGAATTCCAGTTGATACGCAAAAAGAAACTGGAAAGTCAGCCTTAGAAACGGTCTTTACTGTTCTGCACGCCGGAGGAAAATTTGGCGGCGGTGGATATAAGGTTTCTGGAGGTCTTCACGGGGTAGGAGCTTCTGTTGTAAATGCCTTATCTACTGAATTAGATGTTAAAGTTGCTCGTCAAGGTAAACGTTACTACATGGATTTTGATCATGGTCACGTTAAGTCTGCAATGAAGGTAATTGAAGAGGGACTTCCAGAAACTGAGCATGGTACAACCGTTCACTTTAAGCCGGATCCAGAAATTTTCCGTGAAACAACGACTTACAATATTAAAACTTTAACTGATCGTTTAAGAGAGTTAGCTTTCTTAAATAAGGGACTTAAAATCACGATCGAAGACTTACGACAAGCAGATCATGAACGGAAAAAATTCCATTATGAAGGTGGTATTCGTCATTATGTTGAATACCTTAATGAAGATCAAAATGTTTTATTTGATCCACCAATTTACGTGGAAGGTAAAGAAAATGATATTACTGTTGAAGTTTCCTTACAATATACAGATTCATATAGTAGCAACTTACTAACTTTTACTAACAATATTCATACTTATGAAGGTGGAACTCATGAGACCGGATTTAAGATGGCTCTTACACGCGTTATTAATGACTACGGCCACAAAGCAGGTGTCTTAAAGTCGAATGAGACCTTATCAGGAGATGACGTACGGGAAGGTTTAACTGCGGTTGTCTCCATTAAGCACCCTGATCCGCAATTCGAAGGACAGACTAAGACTAAGTTAGGAAATTCAGATGCACGAACAGCGACTGACCATGTCTTTGCGGCAACATTTAACCGGTTCTTATTAGAACACCCAGACGAAGCGCGACAAATTATTGAAAAAGGTCAACTCGCTTCCAAAGCACGAGTGGCTGCTAAACGGGCACGGGAAGTTACTCGTAAAAAGAGTGGTCTTGAGATTAGCAATTTACCAGGTAAGTTAGCTGATAATACAAGTAAGGATCCGGAAATTTCAGAATTATTTATTGTCGAGGGTGATTCTGCTGGTGGTTCGGCAAAGCAAGGACGTTCACGACTTACCCAGGCAATTCTTCCTATCCGAGGAAAGATCTTAAATGTTGAAAAAGCAACCCTTGACCGAGTTCTAGCTAATGACGAAATTCGTTCTTTATTTACCGCTCTTGGAACAGGTTTTGGGGATGACTTTGATATTACAAAGGCTAATTACCATAAATTAATTATCATGACTGATGCAGATGTCGATGGTGCCCATATTCGGACATTATTATTAACCTTATTCTATCGCTTTATGAAGCCAATGATTACGCATGGATATGTTTATATTGCCCAACCGCCGCTATATCAAGTTCGGCAAGGTAAATTTGTAAAATACATTGACTCTGATGAAGAACTAGAGCAGGTTGTAAGCTCACTGCAGCCAAGTCCTAAGCCAGTTATTCAACGTTACAAAGGGCTAGGTGAAATGGATGCTGAGCAATTATGGGAAACAACAATGGACCCAGAAAATCGGCACCTATTACGAGTAAAACTAGACGACGCAGAACAGGCTGATAAGATTTTCCCAATGCTAATGGGAACCAAGGTCGGACCACGGCGCGACTTTATTGAGCAAAATGCTAAGTTCGTTGAAAACCTTGACCTGTAATTAACTGTTGTTTACTGCTAACGCAAAAAAGGAGGAACGACATTGGCTGAACAAGATATGCCTAATCGGATCACGGATGTAAATCTTACGAGTCAGATGAAAAACTCATTCTTGGATTATGCAATGAGTGTTATTGTTTCACGTGCGCTTCCAGACGTCCGTGATGGATTAAAACCGGTACAACGCCGGATTCTATATGGAATGAATGAATTAGGGGTTACTCCCGATAAGCCTTACAAGAAGTCAGCCCGGATTGTCGGGGATGTAATGGGTAAGTTCCACCCACATGGTGACTCTTCAATTTATGAAGGACTTGTGCGGATGGCTCAAGACTTTAGTTATCGTTACATGCTTGTTGATGGTCACGGTAACTTCGGGTCAGTTGATGGTGATGGAGCGGCCGCCATGCGTTATACCGAAGCAAAGATGAGCAAAATTGCAGTTGAAATGCTTCGGGATATCAATAAAAATACCGTTGATTTCCATGATAACTATGATGGTACTGAAAAAGAACCGGATGTATTACCAGCTCGTTTTCCTAATTTATTAGTTAACGGTGCCTCAGGGATTGCCGTGGGGATGGCTACTAATATTCCAACCCATAATTTAGGTGAGGTTATTAATGGCCTGCATATGTTAATGAATAACCCCGATATTACAACGGAAGGACTAATGAAGGCTATTCCTGGTCCCGACTTTCCAACTGGTGGAGTAGTAATGGGTAAGTCCGGTATTCGTAAAGCTTATGAAACTGGCCGGGGAACTATTATTGTTCGAGCAAAAGTTGATATTGAAGAACAGAAGAATGGTAAGCAACGGATCATTGTTCACGAAATTCCATACATGGTTAATAAGGCAAAGTTAATTGAACGAATTGCTGAATTAGCTCGAAATAAAGATATCGATGGAATTACTGATGTTAATGACGAAACTGACCGTGACGGAATGCGAATCGTAATTGATGTTCGTCGTGATGCTAGTGCGGAAGTTATCTTGAATAACCTTTACAAGATGACCTTGATGCAAACAACTTTTAACTTCAATATGCTAGCAATTGTTAATGGTGCTCCAAAGATTTTAAGCTTAAAACAAATTTTGCAACATTATCTGGAACACCAAGAATCAGTTGTACGGCGACGGACAGAATTTGAATTAAAGAAAGCCCAGAATCGTGCGCACATTGTTGCCGGATTGCGGATCGCTTTAGACCATATTGATGAGATAATTAATATTATTCGTAATTCACAAACAAGTGAAGTAGCGAAAAATGAGTTGATGAATAATTATGGTTTATCAGATCGGCAGGCACAAGCTATTCTTGATATGCGGTTAGTTCGGTTGACTGGCCTAGAACGTGAAAAGATAGAGGATGAATATCAAAAATTAATGGCAGCAATTGCCGATTACAAGGATATTCTTGCTCATCGCGAACGGATTAATCAAATCATTTATGACGAATTGATGGAAATTCAAAAACGTTTTGGGGATGAACGACGGACTGAGCTTCAAGTTGGTGATATTACTAATATTGAAGATGAAGACCTAATTGAAGAAGAAGATATTATCGTTGCCTTGACCCACAATGGATACATTAAACGTCTTCCGGTTGATGAATTTAAGTCTCAGCATCGTGGCGGCCGTGGTGTTAAGGGAATGGGAGTTCATAAAGATGACTTTATTGAACAATTAATTTCTAGTTCAACTCATGATATGTTACTCTTCTTCACTAATTCAGGAAAAGTATACTCAATGAAGGGGTATGAAGTTCCTGAATATGGTCGGGCTGCTCAAGGAATTCCAATTATTAATCTTCTTGGCATTAATAATAAAGAGAAGATTAGCGCTGTTATTAATGTTTCACATGAAACTAACGATGATGATAAATACCTCTTCTTTACTACCAAGCTAGGAACCGTTAAACGAACAGCAGTAACAGAATTTAAGAATATTCGAAGCAATGGATTGAAGGCGCTCAACCTTCATGAAAACGATGAATTGATCGATGTAGAAGTTATTAGTGAGGATCAGCCAATGATTATTGGTACTCATAATGGGTATGCGCTTAGCTTTAAATCATCGGTTGTTCGATCAATGGGACGAAGCGCAGCTGGAGTTCGTGGAATTCGCTTACGAGATGAAGACTACGTAATTGGTGCTGCCCCTCTTAATTCTGATAGCAAGGTTCTTGTAATTAGTGAAAATGGTTTTGGAAAGCAAACGTCTGCTTCTGAATACCCAATTAAAGGACGAGGCGGACTAGGCGTTAAGACAGTTAATGTTACTGCAAAGAATGGTCCATTAGTTGGTTTAACGACTGTCAATGGTGATGAAGATATCATGTTAGTTACCGACCAGGGAGTAATTATTCGTTTTGGCATTGAAAGTGTATCGCAAACTGGACGATCTGCTGTTGGTGTTCACTTAATTAAGATGGATAATGGTGCCCGTGTTGCTACGATTGCAAAGGTGGATAAAGAAGTCGATGAGGAGACTGAAGAAGTAACTAATAATTCCTCACAAGAAGAAAATCAACCAACAGAAAATTAAAAAAATAAAGTGGGAAAGTAGATATTTTACGTATATATAGTTATAGTGACCGCAACATTTAGGATTTCTTGTTAGATGTTCCTTGTTTTAAATAGAATTTTATGCTATATTTTATGTCTGTGAGTATACGTAATGACGTCTACTTTCCTTGTTCTTCTCAAATAGCGAGAAGAGCCAGAGTCCATAAGGAGGTGTAACATTCATGGAAACACGCAAATATGAAATTACTTACATCATTCGTCCTGATATCGAAGAATCTGCAAAGAGCGAATTGGTAGACCGATTCGACAAGATCTTGGCGGACAATGGTGCAACTATCGCTGATTCAAAGGATTGGTCAACTCGTCGTTTTGCTTACCCAATCGCTAAGTACACTGAAGGTACTTACCACGTGGTAAACTTAACTACTGATTCCGATCAAGCTTTAAACGAATTTGATCGTTTAGCTAAGTTCAGTGATGATATCCTACGTCACATGATTGTTAAGCTTGATGCTTAATTAATTTGTCAATAAAGTAAAGAGAGGAGAAAGATCTATGCTTAATCGTGCAGTCTTAACTGGGCGTTTAACAAGAGATCCCGAGTTGCGGTACACAACCAGCGGGACAGCAGTTGTTTCATTTACGTTAGCTGTTGATCGGCAATTCCGAAACCAAAATGGTGATCGTGATGCTGATTTTATCAATTGCGTTATTTGGCGTAAATCCGCTGAAAACTTTAGTAACTTTACGCATAAGGGTTCACTTGTTGGAATTGAAGGGCGTATTCAAACCCGGAATTATGAAAACCAACAGGGTAACCGTGTGTATGTTACCGAAGTTGTTGTAGATAACTTTGCATTGTTAGAACCTCGTCAAAATGGTGGCATGAACCAATCAGGCGTGCAACAACCATTTAATAATAACCAGCAATCGTTTGGTGCTCAGGCTCCACAATATGGCAGTCAACCACAACCTGGAAATAATGCTCCTCAAAGTAATCCGTCACCAAGTATGGATAATGGTTTCGATTCCAATCAAAATGCTGGCAACCAGTTCCCTGGAAGCAGTGATGATGGTGGTCAATCCATTGATTTAGCTGATGACGAATTACCATTCTAAATAAATTTTTACTCAGAATAGGAGGGTAATTTCATGGCACAACAACGTCGGGGCGGACGTCGTCGTCGTAAGGTCGACTTCATCGCCGCAAACCACATCGAATACATCGATTACAAAGACACTGATTTATTACGTCGGTTCATTTCTGAACGTGGTAAGATCTTACCACGTCGGGTTACTGGTACTAGTGCTAAGAACCAACGTAAATTAACTATCGCTATCAAGCGTGCACGGATCATGGGTCTTTTGCCATTCGTTGCAAAAGACTAGTTTCCGCAAGAATAAAAAATAATAAAGAGGCCGAGGTTTACTCAGCCTCTTTATTATTTTAAATGGCTCTACAATATCTGGTGTTGATATAGAAATATCACTTTCTATACCAATACTAGATTTTTTGTTTTTAAACTCGCCGTTTGTAAAATTAAGTTAGAAAAATAGAAAAGCCATTTGTGGTAGACTTTTGAATACCCCTAAACAAAAGAAAGGAAACCACAAATGACTTACACCCATCTTACCACAAACGAGCTGACAATCATCGCCCATTCTTTCGTGCAAAAGCTTAAAGCGTACCGAGTGGCCCAAATGATCAAACGTTGCGCCGAAACCGTTTATCGCGTTTATCGTTACCTGGAAACCGGTGCCTCAATTGCTGATTATCAAGATCACTATATGCGCAATAAGCAACGTTGTGGCCGAAAACGTACTCAGTTGTCACTGGCTGAACTCACTTATATCAACGACAAAATTGCCCAGGGGTGGACGCCTGATACCATTATTGGGCGCGCTGAGCGCCCAATTAGTTGTAACCGGCGAACTCTTTACCGGATGTTTGAACGTGGCCAGTTCGGCTTCGATGTCCGTTCCTTGCCGATGCGAGGTAAGCGGCACCCGAATGGCTATGTCGAGCGCCGTGGGAAGGCTGGCCAATTGGGGCGAAGTATTCACGAGCGTGCCAAGGACTTTCCGCACTATGCCACTGAATTTGGGCCCCTTGAAGCTGATACCGTCCAAGGCAAAAAGCACCAAGGGGCGGTAATGACCCTGACCGAACGCCAATCGAAGGTCGAAATTGTACTCAATGTGCACGAAAAGACGGCTGATGCGATTAACCAACACTTAAGTCAGTGGCTTCGGAAATTCCCGCGGCACTTCTTCAAATCGATTACCTTTGACAACGGAAAAGAATTCGCCGGCTGGCGCGAGATTGCCAATCAATTTGACCTTCACACTTACTTTGCTGAGGTTGGTGCTCCCAATCAACGAGGGCTGAACGAAAACAACAACGGTCTTTTACGCCGGGATGGCTTAACGAAACAGCTAGATTTCCGCAATCTTCCTGATGAATTGGTAACCCAACTGATGAGTAAGCGAAATAACCTGCCCCGTAAATCACTAGGCTATCGAACTCCATATGAAGTATTCATGTCTTACGTCACTGATGAGCAACTATTTTCTTTCTAACTTAAATTGACATTTCGGGACTAAAAAAGAGGCATGCCCTCTGATACAATGAAATCGCCAAATCACATAGTAAAGAAGGTAACCTCCATGGATAATGATACAAGGACTCTCCTCAATTTAACAGACCCTCATTTAAATTTTCCTCATCATTGGCTTAAATATAAATCAATTAAAAACGTTCGGGTGGCACAAATATCCTGTACCCTTTCTTATATCCCGCGTGCTTGTCCAAATTGTGGCGTTATTAATCGTGGACAAATCTTAAAATATGGTTTTTATCAAGCTAAATACAAATATGGACAATTTAGGGCTCAACCATTAATGTTGCTTGTTAATACTCAACGTTTTCAATGTCCTGACTGCCATACAACATTTAATGCGACTAGTTATCTTTTTGAAAAGCAACGAACAATTAGTCGTGATTTAAGGCGTGAAATTATTCTTCGGTTAACGCGAATTCAAACAATTAAAGATATTGCCCATGATTTGTTTATCAGTGAAGCTTCGGTCCAGCGGGTCCTTTTGGACCTCGCTGATCAATACAAGCCGAATTTAAACTATCTACCGGAAACACTATGTATTGATGAATTTAAATCAATGCGGAGCGCTAAAGGTAAGATGAGTTTCATCGCTGTTGATGGTGATCGGAGTTGCTTATTTGAACTCCTTGAAGATCGGCGATTACGTAGTTTATTTAAGCATTATCAACAGTTTACACGTGCTGCCCGTTGCCGGGTAAAATATCTGGTAATGGATATGAACGCTGCTTATGATCAACTAGTTAAAACCGTTTTTCCTTGTGCTCAAATCATCTATGATCGCTTTCATATTGCCAAACACCTTAATGATACGATGAATCATGTGCGAATTCATGTCTTCAATCGTTTGCGAAAAGGTGATTCTGCGGAGCAGAAACAAGCTCGGCGCCTTAAACGTTATTGGCGGCTATTTCTTCAAGATCGGGAAAATTTAAGTACAAAAGTTTATTACGAAGGACGTTATTTTAATCGCGTTGTTAATTCCATTATGATCTTAGACTTAATGTTAGCGTATGACCAAGAGTTAAGAGCCACCTATAATTTTATTCAATCCTTGAAGCGTGCTTACAATCAACGTGATTTTACAACTTTCTTTCAATTACTTAAACTCCGGCCAGACAGTGTCAGCCATTATACAATCCACCGTTGTCAAGTTTTAGCGCGCTATAAAGAGGGAATTAAGCGTGGCTTTGAGACGAAGTTCTCAAATGGTCGAACCGAAGGGATTAATAATCGAATTAAAACTATCAAACGAGTTGCCTGTGGTTATCGTTACTTTACGGCATTTAAAACGCGGATTTATTTAATTATTGGCCACCAAATTCAAACTAACTAAAAAGAACCGCCACGAATGACGATTCTAACTAGACCAATTTAATTGGCGAAAATTCATATTTGCGTATCAACACTACTTGACGTAGAGCCGTTTAAATTACTGTTATCTTTTCTAGAATTTTTCGACTGCTATATTAATATTCTTATGTATTAATAGTCATTAGATGATATAATCTATTGACTAAGTATTTGATGTGATATGATAGATTTATCCAATTAATAATTTAAAGCTATTTTTAGGAGGACTAGCATGCGAAAAATTTTCAGTCGTGAGAACTGGGAGTTTTATTTTGAACACCCAGCCGTCCGCTGGAATGTCTGCTATATAGTGCTTTTAACAATCATTGGGCTTATTTTAGGGTTTATGGATAACTGGATTATTGGACTAATTGTTTTAGTAATTGCAGTTATTGGTGGAGCTATTAGTATTCGGTGGTTAAGAAATTTAGTAGTCGATGCTCATGAATATTTAAATGAATTAACGTATAAAGTCCAACGTGGGCAACAAGAAGCATTGCTGGAAATGCCCATAGGAATGATTATGTTAAATAAGCGTCATGAGGTTGAATGGATTAATCCATATATGGCGCGCTATTTTAATCTTGAAATTGTTGTAGGGAAGCCGATTGCAGATGTTGATGTAAAATTAGCGGAATTAATAAAAGATCATGCGGATGATAAGCAAACACAAGTAGTAACTTGGCGTGACCATCAATTTGAATTTTTAGTTCAGCATCACGGACAGGTAGTTTATTTATTAGATATTACAAAATATGAACAGATTAGTGCACAATATAAGGACAAACAAATCTTCATTGGTAATATTTACCTAGATAATTATGATGAGCTGATTCAAGGAATGAGTGATTCTGATGTCTCTAATCTTCATAATTACGTAACTTCACAAATAAGCGATTGGGCAGTTGCTAATCACTTATTGATGAAGATCATTGATGATGATAATTACTTGATTATTGGACATCAAGCTTCATTAAAAGAACTTGAAAAACAAAAATTCAAGATCCTTGATGTTATCCGTGAAAATACATCCAAGCAAAATTCGCCAGTTACTCTTAGCGTAGGAATTGCTTATGGCGAAAATGATCTGATAAAACTTGCTGATACAGCACAAAATAACCTTGACCTCGCGTTAGGTCGTGGTGGAGACCAAGTTGTTGTTCGTGCTCAAGATCAGGAAGCACGTTTCTATGGTGGAAAGACCAACCCGATGGAGAAACGAACCCGGGTACGAGCACGGATGATCAGTCAAGCATTACAAGAATTAATGGCCCAATCAGACCAATTATTTGTGATGGGCCACACCAATCCAGATATGGATTCAATCGGTGCCTGTTTGGGGATTCGACGGATTGCGGAAATGAACGGTAAAGAATGTTGGATTGTGATTGATGACGAACATCCACACTCTGATATTCAACGTTTGATGCATGAGATTGATAATTACCAGACGATTAAGGACCATATTATTTCACCAGTCGAAGCGTTAGAAAAAGTGACAAATAACAGTTTGTTAGTAATGGTTGATCATGCTAAGCGGGGAATTACCATTGCCCCTGAATTATATGATAAAATGCAAAACAGACTTGTTATCATTGACCACCATCGTCGCGGCGAGGACTTTCCTGAAAATCCATTGCTTGTTTATATCGAACCATATGCTTCATCAACTTGTGAGTTAATTACGGAAATGTTTGAGTACCAACCACGTGAAGGAAAAGGACTTAACAAGCTTGAAGCAACGGCAATGCTAACAGGAATTCAGGTTGATACAAAATCATTCACCAAGAGTGCTGGTACGCGAACTTTTGATGCAGCTAGTTACTTGCGTTCTGCTGGTGCCGATGGTTTAATGATTCAATCATTTATGAAAGAAAATCCAGAAACTTTCATGATGCGTAATCATTTGATTTCAAGAGCGGAAATAAATGATAAAATAGCATTATGTACGGGTGAAGAAGGACAGGTTTATGATCCTGTCACGGCTGCCCAGGCTGCTGATATGTTGCTCCAAATGAGTGGAATTGAAGCTTCATTTGTAATTTTTGAACGTGCTGATAACAAGATCGGAATTTCAGCACGCTCAATGGGAAACGTCAACGTTCAAGTAATCATGGAAAAAATGGGGGGTGGCGGTCACCTTGCAAATGCTGCTACACAAATCAGTGATAAAGATATTACGCAGGTTAAGCAAGAGTTAGTCGATATTCTAACTAAAACTGATAAAGAGCAAGACGATACAGAGGAGTGATCATAATGAAAGTTATTTTTACACAAGATGTACGAGGCCGTGGTCAACGTGGTCAAATTAAGGAAGTTCCAGATGGCTATGCTCAAAACTACTTAATTAAGCGTGGATTGGCAAAACAAGCTACTAAAGCGGCGATGAGCCAACTAAAGGGTCAACAGCGTGCTGAAGAAAAACATGCTGCTGAAGAATTAGCTGATGCCAAGCGGATGAAGAAGATTCTTGAAGATGATAATACAGTTGTTGAATTAAGCGGAAAAGCCGGTACAGATGGCCGGATATTTGGTTCAATTTCAACAAAACAAATTGCAACTGCTTTACAAAAACAATTTGACCTTAAAATTGATAAGCGAAAGATTGAGCTGGCGGCTCCAATTAAGGCGCTTGGTTACGTAAATGTGCCAATCAAACTTCATCCAGAAGTCGAAGCTCAAATTCGTGTTCACATTGCTGAAAAGTAATGAGGATTAATAGATTTAAGGAGCGGTATCGTCATGGATAATGCACCAGTGCAAGAAGAGCCACGCGATATTGAAGCAGAAAAAGCAGTTCTTGGAGCTGCTTTTTTAAGTAAAAACGCGTTGGCTGATGCGATGGAATATCTTGAGCCGCAAGATTTTTATCGGAAGGCTCACCAAATTATTTTTGAAAAGATGGTCCAACTAAATGATGCGGACCAGCCAATCGATCCGTTAACGATGAAAAATGTCCTTGATCAGGATAATCAAACGGAAAATATTGGTGGAGTTGCTTATATTGCTGAACTTGCAACAGCGGTTCCGACGGCTGCTAACGTTGTCTATTACTCAAAAATTGTTCATGATAAGGCGATTTCACGACGGTTGATCAATACTGCAACCAAAATTATCAATGATAGTTATGCTGGAAATGACAAGATTGAAGATCAACTTGACCGGGCTGAGCAAGAAATTATGTCAGTTTCGGAAAATAGTCGTCAAACTGGTTTTAAAAGTATTAGTGACGTTTTACAAGAGTCAATTAACCATGTCAGTGAGCTCTCTAGTCAAGATTCAGAGATTACTGGACTCTCAACTGGATATGCTCAATTAGATGAGATGACGACTGGCCTTCATAAAGACGAGTTGGTGATTATTGCGGCACGACCTGCTGTTGGGAAGACTGCCTTTGTTTTGAATATTGCTCAAAACGTTGCAACTAGAACCGATAATACAGTCGCAATTTTCAGTCTTGAAATGGGTGCGGAGTCTTTAGCAAACCGGATGCTCTGTGCTGAAGGAAACATTAACGCTAACCACTTACGGACCGGACAGCTTACGCAAGATGAATGGCAAAGTTTGTTTATTGCCACTGGTGCCTTGAGTAATGCTAGTATCTATATTGACGATACACCGGGAATCAAGGTAGCAGAAATTCGGGCACGTTGTCGACGCTTAGCAAAGGAAAAAGGCAACTTAGGATTGATCGTAATTGATTACCTTCAGTTGATTGAAGGGAGTAATCCTGATAACCGGCAACAAGAAGTTTCAGAAATTTCTCGACAACTAAAGAAACTGGCAAAGGAATTGGAAGTTCCAGTTATTGCCCTATCACAGTTGTCGCGGGGAGTTGAACAGCGACAAGACAAGCGCCCGGTTTTATCTGATATTCGTGAATCTGGATCGATTGAACAGGATGCAGATATTGTTAGTTTCCTTTATCGTGATGACTATTATGAGCACGATGAAGATTCGGACGATAATAATAACCCGGGAAATAATCAGGATGACGATGGATCAAATGCTAGTGAAGTTGAAGTCATCATCGAAAAGAATCGTAGTGGTCCGCGGGGGACAGTTAAATTATTATTTGCAAAGTCTTATAATAAGTTCACTTCGATTTCCTATATCCCTGAAGATAATAATTAAAAACGGTGGATTATAGAATGAAGTTAGCCACCCAGTTGGTGGTAAATAAAAAACGCCATTCGGCGTGACATCAGGTATCATATTAAGTGAACCAAACCTATATGAAAGGATGTCCGTCAAATGACGCACTTAAATGATACCATGTCTACTAGTTTATTGACTACTCATAAAAAGAATGCTCATCTTACTAAAGAAGAACGTGTGATGATTGCGACTTTAAAGTCGCAAGGACTTTCCAATCGCGCAATTGGTCGCCAATTAGGAGTTAATCATCAAACAATTAATAACGAGCTCAACCGTGGTACGGTCCGCCAACTTCGTCGTCAAAAATCTAATGGTAAAATTTACGAATATTCTTACTACATCTATAGTTATGAAGCTGGTCAGGCCACATATCTTGAACATCACCGCCATTCTGGTCGTCGTCGCTTATATTATTCTTCAAAGCAATTTTTACGATTAGCTGATCAGCTAATGCTTGGTGAGTTTGACGACCACCATTACTCCCCACAAGCGGTTATTTATAAGGCTCGAGATTTAATGAATGATGGCACCCTGATCCCAAAGTCGGTTGTAACTTTATATCAATGGATTAATGAGGGTGTGCTTCGTACGTCCAATTTAGACCTCTTTGAAAAACCTAAACGTAAGCATCATCGAACTCATCCGCAAGCTAAAAGGTGCTTAGGGCCTAATATTGCTCAACGACCTCAAACTGCGGACCAACGGTCCGAAATTGGCCATTGGGAACTAGATACAGTTCAGGGACAGAAAAACGGTAATGACAGTGTTGTACTAGTAATGACTGATCGCCTTTCACGAGTTAATATCACGAGTAAAATTGCTGGTAAAACTGCGCATGCAGTAAATCAGTTCTTTATAAATTTACGCCAGAAAATGGGCACAGATGCTTACTATCGCATCTTTAAGACAATAACCTCTGACAACGGTTCAGAATTTAGTGAGTTAACACAAGTTCACGATCATGTTTTCTATGCTGATCCGTATTCCCCTTGGGAACGTGGATCCAATGAGATCAATAACCGGTTTCTCCGCAAGGAGATTACCAAAGGTGAAGCTATAAATAACTATAGTAGTGCTCAGATCATAGCGACTAATGATTGGATGAATCACTATCCACGAGCTATGTTTAATGGACATTCGTCAATGGATATCTATCGTAAGGCCTTCTACCAAGAGATATCACAGCTCCATCAACCAATAATCAATTGGTCAGTATTATTTATTTGAGTCCAGTGGCTAACTTATTCTTGAAATTTAGGAATAATTAAAAACTAAATTTCTAAGAGGGCATTTCAGTAAAAACTGAGGTAGCCCTTTTAGTGCGCTTAAGACATTAAAAATGTTTTAAAAAAATAAACGGTATAATAGTAATTGAGGAGGCGTAAACAATGAACCGTCAAGGCGTAGAATTAAAATGGCTTTTGTTCGGAATGTTCCTTGGAAGTATTGGGAATAGTTTTGTCTGGCCATTAACAACAATTTATATTCATGATCAGTTGCATGAGTCATTAACTGTTTCAGGAATTGTTTTACTCTTTTATTCGGGAGCAAATGTCGTCGGAAGTTATATTAGTGGAATGCTATTTGATCGAGCTAACCCGCGAAAATTGATGATTGGCGGGACATTGCTTACGACAATCGTAATGGCTATTATGATTTTCTTCAATGGCTGGCCGATATATGGAATTCTTTTAACAGTCATTGGGTTCTTTAATGGTTGGATCATTACAATGGTTAATTCTTTTGCGACTCGTTCAGGACGAGATGGTCGTTACGTCTTTAATATGTTGTATTTTGCCAATAACTTGGGAATGGTGATTGGAACTACTATTGTCGGTCCGCTTTATCAATATGCAGATGGCAATGTTTCACCAATGTTTTTGATTACCACAATCCTTTATACAATGTTCTCACTTGTTGTTATCTTTTTCTTTAAGGATAGTCAACAAACAGTTGCAAAGACCGAAGATATGGAAGCTGAAGAAGAGAACAAGACAGTTAATATTAAGATGCCTCAAGCTAACTTATGGATTAACTGGATCTTCTTCATTGCCTTAGTTGTAATATGGACAATGTATGAACAATGGGCAAGTAACTTATCAGTTTTCATGACTGATCAAGGAATCTCAATGACGAAATATAGTCTTTTGTGGACATTAAATGGGATCTTAATCGTTGTTTTCCAATTAGGAATTACTTGGCTTAATCGTTGGGTTAATCGGCCATATGCGCAAGTATTTATTGGAATGTTTACAATTGGCTTCTCATTTGTCCTCTTACTTTACGCCCACTCATATAGCTGGTTTGTTGCGGCAATGGTCGTTTTGACAATTGGTGAAGCCACTGCTCTGCCAACGATGCCTGCCATTGTAAACAGCCTTTCACCGGTTGCTGTTAAGGGAAAGTACCAGGGGATTTTGAACGCATTTTCTTCTTTAGGAAAGGCAATTGGTCCTCTATTTGGTGGATTGATGATTGAAGCAACCTCTTATCATATCCTCTTTATTATTTGTGCGATTTCGATTTTTGTAATGGAAATAATAGTAGTCTTTGTTATTAAGATAAAACAGGCAAAAGCAGTTGAATATTAAAGAAGTGATTAGATGTTTTACAATAATTTTGATAATGTACATGGTGAAGACCGTTATGGAATGGTAGGAAAAACAGGAGATCCTTTTAGGGAAGAATGTGAACTAGGAATTTCTTGTTATCAGTGCCATGAACAGCCGTTAGTAATTGCGGAAAGAAATTGGATGGATACGAATAATGATGACTCGCAACGATACCAAATTGTGGTAGTTTGTGAGCATTGTGGTGCCGTTGATGAATTCATTGTTAATAATGGTCGCGAGCATCAAATTAGTAAATTAAAACGTAGTAAATACCAGCCAACAGAAAAGAATATTATAAATAAGGGAACTGTGGACTAGAATGTTCATGGTTCTTTTTTGGTATTATTACATTTAATTAAATAAGCTGCTAAGACTGATATAGTGATCAGAGAGCCTTAGCAGCTTATATATCTTTAAAAATTAGCTTTTATTAACCAAAGTTTGCCAGATTTGCTATGATGGTAGTTGAAATCAAACTAAAAGCAATGAGGTGAATGTTGATGAAAACCAAGAAATATCGTTACACTGGAAAAGACTTTGATATTAAGGCGGCACCAACTAAGGTAAAAGATTCTGCTGATGACCTTAAGAAGATTAAAAAGAAGATCAAGAAAAATGTAAAGTCAATCAAAAATGCGCAAAAGATGATGTATGCCCGGCGTCATTATGGAGTTTTAGTAGTATTTCAAGCAATGGATGCGGCAGGAAAAGATAGTATGATTTCGCATATCTTTGCGGGCGTAAATCCAGTTGGGTTTAAGGTGGCTAATTTTAAACAACCAACAGGCCGCGAATTACGTCATGATTATCTATGGCGAATCAATCGTGAATTGCCAATGCGTGGTGATATTGGTGTTTTCAATCGATCTTATTATGAAGATGTTCTTGTTTCACGCGTTCATCCTGCTTTAATTTTGCAATCTAATATTCCAGGGATTGAGTCTATTCATGATGTTAATAACAAATTCTTTGATAGTCGCTATGAAGACATTCGCCAGTACGAAAGTTATCTAACACGGAACGGTTACTTAATTGTAAAATTCTTTCTCCACGTATCAAAGGAAGAACAGAAGAAGCGTTTCTTAGCACGGATTGATACGCCAGAAAAGAATTGGAAGTTTTCTGCAGCTGATATTCGCGAACGTCAATATTGGGACGATTACCAAAAGGCATATGAAAAGGCGATTAATGCTACCGCCACAAAGGAAAATCCATGGTATGTTATTCCGGCTGATGATAAGTGGTACTCGCGTTTAATTGTATCTGATATTTTGACAAAGAAGATTAATAGTTTGCCATTAGCTTATCCCGAGGTTTCACCAGAACAAGAAATGAGCTTACGCCAAGCACGAAAAGAACTAATAGCAGAAGATAAGTAATAAAAAGGACGTTTGAATGACGTCCTTTTTATTTACGTGGTTGGTATATATATTGGTGGAAAAAGAAATATATTGCTAACATAAAACAATAGAGTAACATATTAAGATGCTTATTAATGAGCCCATAGATTACAATTATGATTATTAATGCTGTCCATATATACCCTAAAAGAGTATAGTGACTTTGCTTATACCAGTATTTTCCCAAGAAAAAACATTCTTTATAGGATAAATATTCTAGCAGAATACAAAATAAAATAGGAATTAAAATGTTTGACCAATAATTAGAAGGACTCCAAAAATAAAATCCTATAAGCAACCAAAACAATCCACGAATAATATTAAACGTTTGTGAGGCTTTATCACGGTTTAGGAAACTAGTTAGGTCTTTATTCTCTCTAAGTAATGAATCAACAGAGACATGATATATCTCACTGAGAGCAAGAAGTAATTTTAAATCAGGGTAACTTTTGTTGTTTTCCCATTTGGAAAGGGTTTGTCGCGTGATGTGTAATTCATCTGCAACGTTTTGCTGAGTTAGTCCTAACTCTTTGCGTCGACTTAGAATTTGTTCGCCAAATGACATATTAATTTGCTCCTTATATTTTGGTATAAGAATACGAAAATAGTTGGAAAAAGTCTAGCAATGTTTTATTGCAATGCCTATATAATAAGGGTTATGCTAAAGTAACTAAAAACATATTATTAATTAGATTGTTTATTAAAAATGCATTTTTTAGCATTTATATATGAATTTCTAATGATAAGACGAATGACCTAGCAACAATCGAAAGTGAATCAAAGACTAAGGCAGCCATTGAAGAATTAGAAGCACTTGGCGCAATTGAAATTATTTCCAAGCGTCCTAAACAACATGTAATTACAATTTTATAACAAAAAAAGACCACCGATTACTCGGTGATCTTTTTTATATGATGGGCAGTCAGGGGATCGAACCCTGGACCCACGGATTAAGAGTCCGTTGCTCTGCCAGCTGAGCTAACTGCCCATGTCTTTGACAACATAAATAATAATATCAACTTCCGATCATTTTCGCAAGTGTTTTTCTGAATTTATTTAATAAATTTTCAAATCCATATTTTAATTAGGTGTCTAACTGTTATAATTAACAATAAAATTAAAATTGGGAGTAATTTCATGGCATTAAAAAAAGATAAATTTGAGCAAATGAACCGTTTATTGCGGAACTATATGATTAACATGAAGCATTTTTATACTGAACTTGCCCCTGAATTAGATATAACTCCACAGCAAGCTCATACGCTTTTTTATATCGAAAAACACGTTGGTCTTATTCAACGAGAATTAGGTGACCATTTCCATTTACGGAATGCTAGTGTTACCAGTATGGTGAAAAATCTTGAACGCGACGGGTATATTATCCGGAAGGCGGATCAAGAGTCAGCACGAATTAAGCGTATTTTTCTTACCAAAAAAGGTGAAGAAAAGACTAATGAAGTTAAAGAAATATTTGATAAAGCTTATTTGCAGATTATTAGCCGCCTCGATGAAAGAGATATTGATGCAATAGTTAAAGGGATGACTAATATTAATAACAATCTAAAAAAATAAGTTAGACTCTTGACAGTTAGATGCCTATGTGTTTAAATGTTCATCATCATTAAAAGTTAGATATTTAACTGTTAGGAGGCTTATGCTTTGAACAGAAATAAATTTAGTTTTCGAAGTTTCTTTAGTTTAATAAATCAATTACATCCGCAGTATATTAAGCTTTTTGTGGGAATCTTACTAGGCTTTATCTCCACGGGTGCTAACCTATTTGTTCCTCAACTAGCACAAAAGCTAATTAATAATTTTAAGAGTATTAGTCCAACGTTGGCAATTTTAACAGTCCCGAAATGTCAATTTAAGTTAGAAAGAAAATAGTTGCTCATCAGTGACGTAAGACACGAATACTTCATATGGAGTTCGATAGCCTAGTGATTTACGGGGCAGGTTATTTTGCTTACTCATCAGTTGGGTTACCAATTCATCAGGAAGATTGCGGAAATCTAGCTGTTTCGTTAAGCCATCCCGGCGTAAAAGACCGTTGTTGTTTTCGTTCAGCCCTCGTTGATTGGGAGCACCAACCTCGGCAAAGTAAGTGTGAAAGTCAAATTGATTGGCAATCTCGCGCCAGCCGGCGAATTCTTTTCCGTTGTCAAAGGTAATCGATTTGAAGAAGTGCCGCGGGAATTTCCGAAGCCACTGACTTAAGTGTTGGTTAATCGCATCAGCCGTCTTTTCGTGCACATTGAGTACAATTTCGACCTTCGATTGGCGTTCGGTCAGGGTCATTACCGCCCCTTGGTGCTTTTTGCCTTGGACGGTATCAGCTTCAAGGTGCCCAAATTCAGTGGCATAGTGCGGAAAGTCCTTGGCACGCTCGTGAATACTTCGCCCCAATTGGCCAGCCTTCCCACGGCGCTCGACATAGCCATTCGGGTGCCGCTTACCTCGCATCGGCAAGGAACGGACATCGAAGCCGAACTGGCCACGTTCAAACATCCGGTAAAGAGTTCGCCGGTTACAACTAATTGGGCGCTCAGCGCGCCCAATAATGGTATCAGGCGTCCACCACTGGGCAATTTTGTCGTTGATATAAGTGAGTTCAGCCAGTGACAACTGAGTAAGTTTTCGGCCACAACGTTGCTTATTGCGCATATAGTGATCTTGATAATCAGCAATTGAGGCACCGGTTTCCAGGTAACGATAAACGCGATAAACGGTTTCGGCGCAACGTTTGATCATTTGGGCCACTCGGTACGCTTTAAGCTTTTGCACGAAAGAATGGGCGATGATTGTCAGCTCGTTTGTGGTAAGATGGGTGTAAGTCATTTGTGGTTTCCTTTCTTTTGTTTAGGGGTATTCAAAAGTCTACCACAAATGGCTTTTCTATTTTTCTAACTTAATTTTACAAACGGCGAGTTGTAATTTTTATAGCAGGATTAATTACAAGTGCGTTATCGGGGTTATTATTAGGAATTTTTGGTGAAAATGTTGTTTCTAAATTACGGAAACAATTATGGCAAAAACTACTTAAAATGCCTGTAAAATATTTTGATGATGTTAAAACAGGTGAGATCAGTTCCCGGTTAGTTAATGATACGTCACAGGTGAAGGATTTACTTGCTTCAACATTACCAAATGCAATGACATCACTTTTACAATTTGTTGGTGCACTGGTTATTATGTTAGCAATGGATTGGCGGATGACATTGTTAATGTTTGTGGCAGTTCCTTTAGTGATTTTAGTCATGTTACCGGTGATGAATCAGTCGCGTAAGATTGGTCGGATTCGGCAAGATGAATTAGCAAAATTTGCTAGTGATTCCACCGATGTATTGAGTGAGGTCCGATTAGTTAAGTCTTCAAACGGTGAAGAACATGAACTGGCAAAGGGAAATCGTCGTATCGACAATTTATATCATGTCGGGAGAAAAGAGGCATTGATTAACTCAGTAACGCAACCAATTACAAACATGCTTATGATGATAATGTTTCTTGGGATTCTTGGTTACGGAGCAATTCGCGTTATGAATGGTGCAATGACAATGGGCGCCTTAGTTTCGTTTTTAATGTATCTTTTCCAAATTATTAGTCCTGTTGTTGTAATTAGTCAGCTCTTTAATAATATGGCAAAGACTAGCGGAGCCACGGAGCGTATCCAACAAATCTTAACTGAACCAGAAGAATTTGTTACTGATAAAGCTGAAAAAGATATTGCGAGCGCACCATTGAAATTTGAGAATGTTGATTTTGCATATGAGGAAGGTAAGCCAGTCTTACGAGATGTTAGTTTTGAAACTAAACCCAATGCAGTGGTAGCTTTTGCCGGCCCATCTGGTGGAGGAAAGTCAACTATTTTCTCATTGATTGAACGATTCTATCAGCCAACAGGTGGGAAAATTTTGATCGGTGAAGAGAATATCGAAAATGTAGACTTAGCCAAGTGGCGTGAACAAATTGGTCTCGTAAGCCAAGATGCCGCGGTAATGCCAGGAACTATTCGTGATAATTTAACTTATGGGTTACGAAGAGAAGTCTCAGATGAGGAACTTTGGGCCGCGTTAAGAATGGCTTATGCAGATGGTTTTGTCAGTGAAATGGAAGATCAGTTAGAAACTGAAATTGGTGAACGAGGGATCAAACTTTCTGGGGGACAACGGCAACGAATAGCGATTGCGCGAGCTTTTCTCCGCGATCCAAAAATCTTAATGCTTGATGAAGCCACTGCTAGCTTGGACGCTGAATCAGAGGCGATGGTTCAAAAAGCATTGGGAGACTTAATGCAAGGAAGAACGACGCTCGTAATTGCCCATCGCTTGAGTACGATTGTTGATGCTGATAAAATCTACTTTATCGAAAATGGAACAGTATCCGGCGCAGGAACTCATCAGGAATTATTAAAGATAACACCACTATATGCACAGTATGTTAAGGATCAGTTTAAATAAAAATAAAGACTGCGAAAAGATAAGATTTTCGTAGCCTTTATTTTAAGTATGAAAAAAGCGACTGAGATAAAATCTCAATCGCTGTAAACCTCTGATGGGCAGTCAGGGGATCGAACCCTGGACCCACGGATTAAGAGTCCGTTGCTCTGCCAGCTGAGCTAACTGCCCATATCCTTTAACAGAATACTTAGATAGTTTAACCTGTTATTGATCAAATGTCAAATGTTTTTCATAAGTTTTTAGAAAATATTTATGGAACTTTTCCCTGTGCTATAATAGAGGCACTGATATATAGCAGATTTAAAGTAATTAATCAATTAACCCAATGGAGGGAATCATTGATATGGCAAAAAAAATTTTAGTTGTTGATGATGAAAAACCAATTTCTGATATCATCAAATTTAATCTTGAAAAAGAAGGATATGAAGTTGTCGTAGCCTATGATGGCGAAGCGGCTTTAGAACAAGTTGAAGCAGAAAATCCTGATTTAATTATTCTCGACCTAATGCTGCCGAAGATCGATGGACTTGAAGTGGCCAAGCGGGTTCGGGCTAAGCATACCATGCCGATTATTATGGTAACCGCTAAAGATTCGGAACTAGATAAAGTGCTAGGGCTTGAACTTGGGGCCGATGATTATGTTACTAAGCCATTCTCCAACCGCGAACTAGTAGCACGAGTAAAGGCTAATTTACGGCGTCAAGCAACTCTGAAGGCACCAGCAGAGGAAGAAAATAATACCGATATTCAAATTGGCGACCTTACGATTCATCCTGAAGCTTACACTGTAACTAAGCGGGGCGAAAATATCAATTTAACGCATCGTGAGTTTGAGCTTTTACACTATCTAGCTCAACATATTGGACAAGTTATTAACCGTGAACATCTTCTTCAGACTGTATGGGGTTATGACTATTTTGGGGATGTTCGGACAGTTGATGTGACCGTTCGTCGGCTTCGTGAAAAGATTGAAGATAACCCGAGTCACCCCCAATGGTTAATTACTCGGCGTGGTGTTGGCTATTACCTAGCAAATCCTGATCAGAATTAGAGGCTGAACCATTGTGAACAGCAAGTTAAAATTTTATCAATCGATTCGCTTTAAAATCGCTCTCGTATTCGTGTTAATTTTGATGTTAACACTTGAATGTGTTGGGGCGGTTTTTGTGCGTCAATTAGAGCATCAAAACCTTAATACGTTTAAGCAAACCATTGAATTACCGTCTTACGTTGATAATTCTTTAGCAGAGCAACTATCACGATCAAATACTAAAAAAGCAAACAAACAAATTAACCAAATCCTTTCAGAAGTTAATAATAATAATATTTCTGAAATCCGGGTGGTTGATAGTAAGAGCATTGTGCGGGGAACAAGCAACGCTGATAATCGAGGAGCAATTGGTCAGAAAACAACGGACCAAGCCATTAAAGCAACCTTATTAAATAATAGGTCGCATACCGAAAATTTGTACGATAATTCAAATCACACGCGCTACTATGTCAATGTGATTCCCCTTGTGGATAACAGTAATAATAACGTTGTGGGAGCTGTTTACCTGCGAGCTAGCCTGGAAAGTGTCTACTCTAATATTAATAATATTACGTTGGTATACTTATCCGCGGCAATGATTACTATTGTCTTGAGTTTGATCCTGGCAATTATTATTTCCCAGGAAATTACCCGCCCAATTGAAGAAATGAGGAAACAAACATTACGAATTGCCCGGGGAGACTATTCTGGTCAAGTAAAAGTATTGGGAAATGACGAGTTAGGACAATTAGCAGGGGCAGTTAATAATCTTTCTGTCCGGGTTGAAGAGGCACAGGAGTCAAGCGATTCTGAACGACGACGGCTTGATAGCATTTTGTCTCATATGTCTGATGGGGTTTTAGCCACTGATCGTCGAGGGAATGTGACAATTGTAAATAATATGGCGTTACAGTTACTAGGTGTCGAAAATGAAGATGATTTAATTGGTAAATCAATTATTGATGTGTTGGATATTCGTCATGACTATACCGTTCGTCAACTAGTAAATGGTGAACAGCGTGAGATGATTATTGATATGTCAAACTCTGGCAATAATTTGATCTTAAACGCCTACTTCTCACCAATTCAACGTGAATCTGGCTTTGTCAGTGGGCTTGTCTGTGTCCTTCATGATGTAACGAGCCAGCAAAAAGAAGAACGCGAACGGAAGCAATTCGTTTCAAACGTCTCGCATGAGTTACGGACTCCATTAACAAGTGTTAGAAGTTATGTCGAAGCATTAAGTGATGGTGCTTGGCAAGATAAAGAAATTGCCCCTAAGTTCTTAAAGGTTGTCCAGGATGAGACGGACCGGATGATTCGGATGATCAATGACTTGTTGAGTCTATCGCGGATGGATGCAGGGACAACGAAGCTCAATCTGGAATACGTAAATATCAATGAGTTATTTAACTATATCTTGGATCGTTTCGATATGATTATTAAAAAAGAAGAAGATCCAAAAAAGAAAAAATATACCATTGAACGATACTTTACTAAGAAAGATTTATGGGTTGAGATTGATACCGATAAGTTTACCCAGGTAATTGATAATATTATGAATAACGCGATTAAGTATTCTCCAGATGGTGGTGTAATTACAACCCGCTTACTGGAGACGCATAATCATGTTATTTTAAGCATTTCTGACCAAGGCCTAGGGATTCCACGAAAAGATCTTGGACGTATCTTTGATCGATTCTTCCGCGTTGATAAGGCAAGAAGTCGGAAGCAAGGTGGAACAGGTCTGGGACTAGCTATTTCCAAGGAAGTTATCAATATGCTTGGTGGACAAATTTGGGTTGATAGTGTAGAAGGCAAGGGTTCAACATTCTATATTTCCTTGCCATATGTACCTTATGAGGAGGAAGACTGGGATGATGAAGAAGCTGAAAAGTAATTGGCAAGCAATCGCCTTAACGGTTGTTGTGCTTCTTAGTTTATTCATTTCATGGATTGTCTGGACTAACCCATTTCCTTTTGAGGGAGCACGACACGAAAATTTCAATAATAGCCAATCACAACAATATACACCGCAATCAATGGGCGATGTTTATCTTCCAACTAAAGCAGTTGAGACAAGTGAAAAAGGAACTCAGAATCAACTTTATAGCCCCAAAGCTAATTTGATTCTGAGTGTGAAAAAAGAGTTAGAGGATTGGAAATTAGGTCGGACAAATGTTGTCAAACAAAATAATAGTGATGTTTACCTGAGTTATTTACGACGGCGGAACTCGTTAATGCTGACATATCCTGATGAGGTACCAAGCTCAGTCTTCAACGAAACATTTTCTCAGTCAATTGATACTGACC
The DNA here is from genome assembly GCF_034259105.1 of Limosilactobacillus reuteri. Lineage (NCBI taxonomy): Bacteria > Bacillati > Bacillota > Bacilli > Lactobacillales > Lactobacillaceae > Limosilactobacillus > Limosilactobacillus reuteri. The sequence continues at coordinate 30,669 of NZ_CP139478.1, forward strand.
GGGTTAATCAGATTAACCATATTGTTATCCCATTAAACGGGCAACATGAGATTTACTTACTTGGTGACCACTATTATAGTGTGTATCGAGTACGGGTAGAGAAAGGAAAATTTAACCGTATTCGGCAACTTTTAAAGTCAATGGATCGGATCCCGGTTGACCACAAAATTATTAACGGGGTAGCGGTAATGATGTATCCGCGATCCTTTGAATTACCAGCATTAGGATATCAAATCACTGCGCAAAACATTGATACCCCTAGTGCTAGTCTAATGAGTACTAACCAACACACAACAATTACGGCAAATCGGAATGGTAACGAGACTACCTATACGGATGGAACCAATCGTCGGCTGATATTTAATCGCCAAAATGGAACGCTTAAATACGAAAACTACCTTAGTAAGGACGATCGGGAATCAACAAGCCAGATTTTCCCACACTTCTATAATAAGTTGACGACAATTGGAATTCCGCTTGATAATTTGCGCTATGATGAGGTGAGTGAGCATGGTCGTCGGTTAAACTATCGGGCTTATGTTAATAGCTTTCCAATTTTCAATAGTGATGGTTATGGGGAAGTAACGCTTGAATCCACAAGTGGCGGGAATGAACGCTTCTGGCTAAGTCTTTATAGTCTTCAAGTGCCATTGCCGATTGATCACCAGATGGTCAAGCTCCCATCAAGTGCAGATGTGATTAATCAATTACATGCAACCAACCGGATGCGTGACATCAAGGACTTACGTGTCGGGTATATTTGGAAAACTGATAAAGATAGTCATGTTGTAAAGTTAGTGCCAACATATTTCATTAAGTATCGTGGCCACTGGGTTGAATATACCGAGTTAGAAAAGTAGGAGGGTTAAAGAATGAATTTTAAACGTATTCAATGGATCTTTATCCTTGCCTTTTTGCTTTTTGATATTTTTGTTGGAAGTTCATTAATCTTAGAAACTAAATTTACAGTTTCTAATGGTCAGCAAAATCGCCAATCAACAGTGTTAAAAGAAATGCGTAATGACTCGATTAGTTATGGCAACCTTTCTAACAAGCAGCAAACCGGATATTATATTGCTGGGAAAAAATCATCGGATGGCGGAGTCCTAGAACAGGAAGCTGGGAAATTACGTAATCAAAATTTTCGCCTTTCGTCAGGAACACTGACTAGTGAGTTTGATAAGCCAATTAAAACGACTAAAAATAATGATATTCGGCGTGTCGACCAGCTGCTAAAAAATAAAAAGATGGTAAGTTTGGGAAATCATTATCGTTATAACAAGGAATTATCGGACAAAAATACCCTTGTTTATACGCAGATGCTAGAAGGAAAGCCGCTATTTTCAAATGATGGGCAAATTCGCTTTCGGATAAACTCTGACCATGAGATAACAGGTTATACGCAGACTTACTTGCAAGATGTTGAAATTCTCCGGCAACGGTCAAATACGATTAGCCAGCGCCGAGCAATTACCTGGTTGTATAAACATAATCAGATTCCTAATAACTCCCGCATTAGGTGGTCGGTGCTTAGTTATTCTAAGCTCCTTAACACTACTACTGATGATAAAGCAGTCTATGTGCCAACGTGGACTGTTGAAATCAAAACTAAAAACTCAGGAGCAATTCAACAATTACAAGTTAACGCGTTTAATAGTACAGTTATGAAGGAAACGCCAGATAGTGTGAATACGAACTCGTTAAATAATAAGTAATTGAGGAGGGACTTTAAGTGACAGAAACGGATCCATTACGTTATAGTGTACTTGCGAGCGGGAGTACTGGGAATGTAACTTATTTGGAAACGCGCAACCACCGGATCTTAATTGATGCCGGTTTAAGTGGGAAGCGGATTGAAAATTTAATGAAGAAGATTGATCGATCATTAAAAGACGTCAATGCAATTTTTGTAACGCATGAACACAGTGATCATACGCATGGTGTTGGTGTATTGGCACGCCGTTATGGAATGGATGTATATGCCAATGAGGGTACCTGGCAGGCAATGGCCGATAAAGTTGGTAAAATCCCATTAGCACAAAAGCATATTATTGCACCAAATACTGTTAAGGACTTGGGAGACATGGATATTGAAAGTTTTGCGGTATCTCATGATGCTGCGCAACCGCAATTTTACCAAGTTCACCACAATAATAAGACCTTCTGTATTATTACGGATACTGGTTATGTTTCTGATCGAGTTGAGGGAACCATCCGAAATGCAGATGCCTACGTAATGGAATGCAATCATGATACAGAAATGTTGCGGATGGGTCCTTATTCATGGCCATTAAAACAGCGGATATTAGGGGATGAGGGTCACCTTTCCAATGAAGAAGGTGCCGATGCATTGATGAGTGTTGTTGGGCGGCGAACCAAAGAGATTTTCCTTGGTCACCGTAGTCAACATAACAACATGCGTTCGCTCGCCCACTTAACAGTTGCAAGTTTGATGGAGCAGTATGACTTTGGCGTCGATCATGATTTTAAATTGCAAGATGCTGAACCAGAAGAACCAAGCAAGTTAATGACGTTATAATAAAGAGATCACGGTTTTTATCGACTTTATTCAATGATTTTTCATATTGGTAGATTGTAAAATTTAAGTTGAACATATTAGTGGACATAAAAACCCATAAAGGTCCTTCTTTCTAATGGAATGGTGTCACCACAACATTCCATTAGAAAGAAGGACCTTTATGGGCACCACTATTTTATCATTTGAAGACCGTGTTGTCATCGAAACTCTTCGTTATGAAAACCGCTCCCTTAAATACATCGCTGATTACCTTGGCTTCAGTAAAACCACGATCTTTAATGAGGTTCATCGTTTGACTGGTGAATATCACGCAGTTAAAGTTCAAGCTGATCATGAAGCTAAACTTAGTCATCGTGGGCGTAAAACCATCTTAACGACTAACCTCAAGCGATTAATTGAAGAAAAGATTAAGATCCAAAAATGGTCGATTGAACAAGTGGCTCATGTAGTTAGAATCGCCTACAAGACCATCTACAACTGGATTGATCAAGGAGTATTGGATATTGGCGTGGCTGATTTACCTGACCATGGAATTCGCCGCCGACGAGCCATAGAAACCCGTGGGACTTTTAGCCATGGACGTTCCATTGAAGATCGTCCCGCTGAAGTTATTGACCGTCATACCTCAGGTCACTTTGAAGCAGATACAGTTTTATCTGGAAAGCGTAAAGGTCAAGCAATAGCTACGTTTGTCGAGCGTAAGAGTCGTCTTACCATCGTTAAACGGCTTCAGGGACGAGATAGTACCTCAATGACCAAGGCCATTTTAGAATTAGCTAACCAGTTAGAAGATAATCTCAAGACCCTTACTGTTGACCATGGGAAAGAATTCGCTAACTACAAGCTAATTGAAGAGCAGGCCAGGATTCCCCTCTACTTTGCGCATGCTTATTCTCCACATGAACGGGGCAGTAATGAGAATCGCAACCGAGTACTACGACGCTTTATCCCCAAAGGTCAACCGATTGAGGAAATCACTGATGATGAGTTAATTCAAATTAACTGGTATTTGAACTCCAGGCCACTCAAATGTTTAAACTGGCGCACACCAATTGAGATCTTTTTGCGTAATCTGCGTCACTAACTTTGTTCAAGTTATTTCTTGCAATCTGCCTATTTAAATTGTAACTTGAAGATAGTGATTCTTTAACTTAGTGGAGGGTTTAATTGATGAATAGGATAAAACAAGCTTTTAAAGATCGGTTGTGGCTAGGCGTAATTATTGTCGGCTTATTTGCTGGTCTTATTGGTGGTGGAATCGCATTAGGAATTAATAACCTAGTACAACATCATGAAGAAGTAACAAGTACACGAGTCCCAGCTGGCTCTAATAAGTCTGGTGGTACGAAGGTTAATAAGAATAAGGCGGACTTAAACGGGGAAGCGTCCCAAGCTTATAAGTCCGTCCAAGGAGCCGTTGTTAGTGTTATTAATAAACAAAAAATTCAGCAATCAAGTGGGACGCTAGGAATTTTTGGTTATGGCAACAGTAGTAACGGCAGTAGCAGTGATTCGTCTAGCGATAATAAATTAGAAACCGCTAGTGAAGGATCAGGAGTTATTTACAAGAAGAGTGGCAATTCGGCTTATGTTGTAACTAATAACCACGTTGTCAAAGGTTCAAACGCGCTCCAAGTAATTCTAAGCAATGGTAAAAAAGTTAATGCTGATTTAGTTGGTGCTGATTCTGCAACCGACTTAGCTGTATTGAAGATTAACGCTACAAATGTTAAGACAGTTGCATCCTTTGGTAACTCTAATTCGATTGTTCCAGGTCAGGATGTGCTAGCAATTGGTTCACCAATGGGAAGTGAATATGCTAATACAGTAACGAAAGGAATTATTTCTGCAAAAGATCGGACATTAAAAGCCGGTACTGATGGAACTTTGACATCGGTTATCCAAACGGACGCCGCTATTAACTCTGGTAATTCAGGTGGTCCATTAATTAATATGGCGGGTCAAGTTATCGGAATTAATTCGATGAAGCTTGCTTCTGATACACAAGGCTCTTCAGTTGAAGGAATTGGTTTTGCCATTCCAAGTAATGAAGTTGTGACAATTATTAACCAGTTGATTAAGAATGGTAAAATAACTCGTCCATCACTTGGAATTAGTGTGGTGGATCTTAGTAATGTTACTTCTGATCAACAGCAATCAGTCTTAAAACTACCAACAAGCGTAAGCAAAGGGGTAGTGATTATGGATGTGAATAGTGGTTCAGTTGCTGATACTGCTGGATTGAAAAAGTATGATGTCATTATAAAGCTTGGTGATACCCAAGTTACAGATGCGGGTTCATTAAAGGCGGCCCTATATAAATACAAGGTTGGACAAACCGCTAAAGTCACTTACTACCGTGATGGTCAACAACATACCGCAACTTTGCATCTAACAAAGAGTGCTGATACAACGTCAACTGATGACTCGCAACAAGATAATAATTAATGAATTAAGATTAGGGATGGACATTCCTGATCTTTTTTCATTAAAAGCCTCTTAATTAAAAAGGGTATAATATTAGTTATCAATATAAAGGATGGTGGGTAAAATGAATAATCCACGGTTTAAATACCCAGATACAAAAGCATATGAATTTGTAGTACATCGTTTAGAAGAACGCGGAGTAAACTTAGAAGAGCTTGCGAAGATTGTGTATGAGACACAAAAGGGCTTTGAACCAGATTTGACGTTGGAAATATGTCAAAAATTTTTAATTGATACGATGCATAAGCGTGAATTATTAAATAGTGCAATGGTAGCACTTGAACTTGATCGGTTAACCGAAGAAGGAAAAGTAGATGAACCTTTAGCAGGTATTATAAGAAATGATGCTGGGGTGTTTGGGGTAGATGAAACCCTAGCTTTACAAATTGCTAATATTTATGGAACAATTGGGACGACAAACTTTGGTTACTTTGACCGGGTTAAGAGCGGGATTATTGCCAAATTTGACCATGATAAGGTTCATGTAAATACATTTATTGACGATATTCTCGCGGCGATTGTGGCGGCTGTTTGCGGAAAGATTGCCCACCAATACGCTTGATTAAAAAAATCTCATTGACTTTTAAATGATTTATCATTAAAATGAACGTAATTCGTTTAGAGGAGTAAAACAAATGAGCTATCAAACTTTACAATTAAATCATAGTTGGCAAAGCCGGTAACTCAGGGATAGCTGTAGTACAGATATGACCTGGGTTTATTCACAGATTATATCTGTACTGGCTGCTTTATCATGTACAAATAAGGGCCTGTACGGATTCCACGTACGGGCTTTTTCTATTCCACTGGATAAATAGTGGGAGTTCCGAAACGTGGAGTTCCTTTTTATTTTGAAAGGTGGAGATAGGGATGAAACGAATTATGGGCTATATTGTTATTGGAATTGTTGTGATTGGTGGTTATTTTGGACTTTTAAGGCTTCATCAACAGACAACAAAGCCAGTGGTAGGAATTTTAACGATGATGCATCATCCAACATTAGATCAGATTCAAAAGGGGGTCGTTGTCGGATTAGCAGAAGAAGGATACCGAAACGGCAAGAATATCAAAATTGAATACCAGAATGCCAATGGTGATCAGGGAAATTTAAATACTATGGCAAATAAATTAGTGAATGATCATGCGAAAGTAGTCGTTGGTATTACCACCCCAGCTTGCCAAGCACTTGCTAATGCGACAAAGGATATTCCAATTGTAATGGGGGAATTGGTGATCCGGTTGGTGCCGGCTTAGTAAAGAATGAAAAACACCCAGAAGGAAACGTTACAGGGGTTCATGATGTAAATCCAAGTGAACAGCAGATTGCCTTAGTAAAGAAATTTATACCAAACATAAAGACCCTGGGAGTAATCTACACATCGAGCGATACCTCTTCTGAAAGTCAGTACCGAACAATGGTAAAAGCAGCGCATAAATTACATGTAAACTTAAAAACTTATACAATTGCGAATGCTAATGCTAATGAACTTAATCAGACTTCACAAACAATGTTGAGTAAAGTAGACGCGGTTATTGTTCCTAGTGACAATACAATTGCTGGATCAATGGGAGTATTGGTGAAAAATGCAGATGCGGTCAATAAACCTGTTTTCCCGAGTGCTGATACAATGGTAAAAGATGGTGGAGTAGCTTCGATTAGTCTTAGCCAGTACGGGCAAGGAAAAGTAGCCGGAAAAATGGCAGCACGTATTTTGAAAGGTGAAAAACCAGGACAGATGGCAGTTAATAATTACCATCATGGAGAACCGGTTCTTAATTTAAAGCAGGCACGTAAGTTAGGAATAAAAGTTCCAGCAGATTTTCAACGAGAAGCAGAACAACATGGAACCGTCTTTAGGTAAGATAGTGGGAAAATTCCGAATAATAAGAAAAATTGAAGAAGCTAACATTCGCTAGGTAACATTCCGTGGTATATTTACCACAGATTGTGTTGTAAATCGTTAGAAATACGTTAAAATAATAATGTGAAATTGCTTGTGGATAAGTCAGTGGATAACTAACAGTAAATTTAAAGTAATTTTATAAATGTTGGTATATCAATAAGATTTATTGTTCAAAACTTATCCACAAGTTGAATGTGTATTTGTGGATAAGTGGAATTCTTTGTATAATCACTGTAACAACGTTTACGGGCCCAAGGTATTACAGAATCATTACTGAACGATTGTTCCTGTAGATAACTGTGGATAAGTAATTTTTAAGAAAACGCTTTTTCAACAAAAAATTAACCGAACATTCGGGAAAAGTAAAAAAATCTACACTGGCCTGTGGATAACTTTGTGGATAAACTGTGGAAGGTAGTGGATATCTTGAATATAAAAATTGTTGGTGTGGGTAAGTTAAAAGAAAAGTATTTTAAGGCGGGAATTGCCGAATATGCTAAACGACTTGGACGTTATTGTAAATTTGAAATTGTTGAGGTTCCTGATGAAAAAGCGCCTGAATCTTTAAGCCAAGCAGAAATGGATGAAGTAATGGCAAAGGAGGGGGAACGAATTCTTGATAAAATCAAAGATCGCGAATATGTGTATGCTTTAGCGATTAAAGGCAAAGAACGTTCTTCTGAAGAGTTTGCAAAAGAGATCAATAAATTAACAACTTATGGTCACAGTGATATTACTTTTGTGATCGGCGGTTCGTTAGGCTTAAGTCCAGCAGTATTAAAACGGGCAGATGCTCAAATCTCGTTTGGGCGTTTTACCTTGCCTCATCAATTAATGCGTTTAGTTTTAAGCGAACAAATTTATCGTGCTTTTACCATCATCAATGGCCTTCCATATCATAAATAAAGAATTTCTTGAGTTTTGTTTAGATTATTATTTATCGTTGTTAACGATGGTATAGTAGTAAATATGAAGTGTAATGGCATAAGAATTAAAGGATTTGATTTAAGATAGGCATACGAGGTTATCAAGTAATTCTTTTAGGAGCAATGGCAGGAATATGCATTTTAGTGATGCAAGGAAAAGCAAGTGCAAGGATAGTGAATGAAGCACGGCTGACATTGCCTAATGAAAAAAGAATTGAGCATGATGAATTTGAACGTTACCAGTTTCGGGCAAAACAGTTACGAACTTGGTGGCAGGTCAAGCGACCGAAATATAAAATTGATTGGTCATTTTATCATAAGAAACGAGGATACTGGGATTAGCTCAGGTCCTCGTTTTTCTTTTAACTTTTCAAAAAAGCTATTAAAATGAAGATCCTAAATTTCAAGAATAAGTTAGCCACTGGACTCAAATAAATAATACTGACCAATTGATTATTGGTTGATGGAGCTGTGATATCTCTTGGTAGAAGGCCTTACGATAGATATCCATTGACGAATGTCCATTAAACATAGCTCGTGGATAGTGATTCATCCAATCATTAGTCGCTATGATCTGAGCACTACTATAGTTATTTATAGCTTCACCTTTGGTAATCTCCTTGCGGAGAAACCGGTTATTGATCTCATTGGATCCACGTTCCCAAGGGGAATACGGATCAGCATAGAAAACATGATCGTGAACTTGTGTTAACTCACTAAATTCTGAACCGTTGTCAGAGGTTATTGTCTTAAAGATGCGATAGTAAGCATCTGTGCCCATTTTCTGGCGTAAATTTATAAAGAACTGATTTACTGCATGCGCAGTTTTACCAGCAATTTTACTCGTGATATTAACTCGTGAAAGGCGATCAGTCATTACTAGTACAACACTGTCATTACCGTTTTTCTGTCCCTGAACTGTATCTAGTTCCCAATGGCCAATTTCGGACCGTTGGTCCGCAGTTTGAGGTCGTTGAGCAATATTAGGCCCTAAGCACCTTTTAGCTTGCGGATGAGTTCGATGATGCTTACGTTTAGGTTTTTCAAAGAGGTCTAAATTGGACGTACGAAGCACACCCTCATTAATCCATTGATATAAAGTTACAACCGACTTTGGGATCAGGGTGCCATCATTCATTAAATCTCGAGCCTTATAAATAACCGCTTGTGGGGAGTAATGGTGGTCGTCAAACTCACCAAGCATTAGCTGATCAGCTAATCGTAAAAATTGCTTTGAAGAATAATATAAGCGACGACGACCAGAATGGCGGTGATGTTCAAGATATGTGGCCTGACCAGCTTCATAACTATAGATGTAGTAAGAATATTCGTAAATCTTACCATTAGATTTTTGACGACGAAGTTGGCGGACCGTACCACGGTTGAGCTCGTTATTAATTGTTTGATGATTAACTCCTAATTGGCGACCAATTGCGCGATTGGAAAGTCCTTGCGACTTTAAAGTCGCAATCATCACACGTTCTTCTTTAGTAAGATGAGCATTCTTTTTATGAGTAGTCAATAAACTAGTAGACATGGTATCATTTAAGTGCGTCATTTGACGGACATCCTTTCATATAGGTTTGGTTCACTTAATATGATACCTGATGTCACGCCGAATGGCGTTTTTTATTTACCACCAACTGGGTGGCTAACTTCATTCTATAATCCACCAGTTAAAAGCATTAACCAATTTTCTTGAAAATAAATAGGAGTAGCTTAGACGAATGCCTAGAATACTCCTATTTTTTGTGATTAAACTAGTAGAGAATGCATGAATAGATTAGAAAGGCTCCACGGACTAAAAGGTCAATAGAGGAGATGAGAAAAGGAATGAAACAAACCACAGAATAATGGTAACTATTCAGAAATAAAAGTTTACGCTTTGATAGTATTTTCTGTTGAACTTATAAGATATAGAGACTACTCCTTTTACTCATGGTTATTATATTCTGATTTGTACTATTTTTAATAATTTACAGAATTCGTATAGGTTGCCTATTTAGAAAAACGCCCTGGAAAAATCCAAGGCGTTTTTTTAACTAATCAACTTTTACAAATCCATCTTGAACAAATTTTGTTCCGTAAGTTAGGGTGTTTTCCACGGGACACTTTGCGGCAACGTCAGCGAGGAACTTCTTGATGTCTTCATCAGACTCGCTGCTGCGAAGGTGTGGTTGGTAACGGATCTCAGTAAATTTACGAACATTCTTACCATCAGCAACATCTTCACGACCAAGATCACCCTCGATTGTTACCCAAAAAGCTCGTAAATCAAAGTTACGTTTTTTAGCTAATGCTTGGGCAGTGATTGCCTGGCAGGCACCAAATGATGCAAGGAGAATTTCTACTGGATTCATCCCCGTATTTGTACTTTCTGGTTCATCAAATGTAATTTCAAAGCCACGCGTACTGGCTGAAACCTGCATTCCCGTTGTTGTCTTAGTTGCTGTTACTTTATATTTACTCATAGCCGTTCCCTCCTTTAATACCCATAGTGTAATCGAGACGATACTTTTGGTCAATGAGGGTGCTCAATTATAAGGTGATTTCATGTGGTGATTTTTCGCCATTAAGGATTGTCATCACATCATCAAGTGAAATATCCACCATGTTTTTGACAGCTAAATTAGTAAAGAAGGCAATGTGGGGAGTAAGAATGACATTATCCATTTCGTGTAATTCTTTAACAAGCGGCTGATCGTCAAGCCCTTTTTCTCGGCGATTTGTGGCCGCCACCGTTTCTTCACCTTCAAAAGTGTCAAGGGCGGCCGCTGCAATTGTTCCTTTTTTAAGGGCCGCAACTAAATCAGCTGTATTAACGACTGGACCACGGCTAGCATTAACCAAACCGGCAGTTGGTTTCATCATTGCAAAGTCGTTAGCAGTTAACAACCCTTTAGAAGTTGGGTTTAAATCGACATGGAGACTAACAATATCGGCTTGCTTTAGTAATTCTTCTTTAGAAACGAACTGGACAATTTCATCGAGGTCAGTGCGCGGATTCGTGTCATATCCTAGAACGGTAGCACCCAATGCATGAAGAAGTTTTGCCAGGGTTCCGCCAATGCGTCCAACACCAATAATCCCAATCGTGGCAGTATGAATTTCAGTCGATTGTTCATCGCTAAACCAGCGGAAGTCATTTTCGGCGACTTGGTGGTCAAAGCGGTAAGTTTTCCTAAGTAACCGGAAAATCTGCATTAATGCAAACTCGGCGACACTCCGCGGTGAATATGCTGGTACATTGGTCACGACTAGGTCATTTTCGTTAGCTTTTTTGATGTCGACCATGTCAAATCCAGCTGTCCGCGTTGCAATCTGTTTGAGCCCATTGGTATGGAGCTTTTCATAAATATCAGCCGGAACTTTACTACGTTGCTGAATCACGAGTCCATCAACATCGACCGTTAATTCAACAGCATCGTCAATCAATTTCGGCGTTGTGATGATTTCGATATTGTGTTCTTTTGCGTATTCGTTAATGGCGGTTTGTTCATCGTCCCGCACACTAGTCATCAAGATTTTTGTCATGTTAATTCTCCTTGTTAATGAAGGATGCAATGTTATCAAGAGCTCCGGTTAGATTTTCCATACTGGTTGCGTAACTAATTCGAACATATCCTTGGCCGCCAGCTCCAAAGAAGGAACCAGGAATCACAGCAACTTTTCCTTCATTGGCAAGATCTGTCGCAAATTTAAGGTCATCATTACCATATTGTTCAGGAATCTTGGCAAATACGTAGAAGGCTCCTTGGGGATTAATCAGCTCGAACCCTAATTTTTGGAGGCTATTAACAACAAAATCTCGTCGTTGCTCATAGGCATTTTTCATTTCTTGAGTAGCTGTTTTTCCTTCGTTAGTACCAAATGCGGCTACTGCAGCGGCCATTGCTGGATTAGAAGCCGCGGTTACTAACATCGCGTGAATGGCACTGACTGATTTCATCAATTCTTGCGGCCCAGCGATAAAACCAATTCGGTAACCAGTCATTGCATGTGATTTTGAGGCACCATTTAAAATTAGCGTTTGTTCGGGGATGGAATTAGCAATTGAAGTATGAGTAGCCCCGTAAACAAGTTCAGAGTAAATCTCATCGGCAATTACAATCAGGTTAGTTGATTTAACTGTATCGGCTAGTGCTTTAATTTGGTCTTGGGTGTAAGTAACACCAGTTGGGTTGGAGGGGTAGTTAAGAACTAGTCCTTTTGCGTTAGGATGTTCTTCTAGTACGCTTTGGAGTCTTGCGGGTGTGAGAACAAAATCATCGCTGCTTGTATCAACTTCGATCGGAATCCCACCCAGAATCTTTGTGACAGCCATGTAGAAGGGGAAAGTTGGGGTTGGAATGATAATTTCATCGCCAGGATTAATAATAGTAGAAAGAGAAGCGAAAATTCCCTCTGTTGCACCAACTGTAACAGCAATTTCGTTTTCCGGATCGTATTCCAGCTCGTAACGATCTTGCATGAAGTGAGCGATTGCTTGGCGTAGTGCTAAGGTCCCATTTCCCGGAGCATAGTGTGAATCATTGGCATTGATGCTATCGATTGCGGCCTGCTTCATTGCGGCTGGCACATTAAAGTCTGGTTCACCTAATGTTAGTTTAATGATGCCAGGGATTGCGCTGACTTGGTAATCAAATTCGCGGATCCCGCCAGGAGTGAGTTTAGCGAAATTATTGTTAAGACGATTGAGAATTTCTTTTTTAGTAGTTGGCATGATAAATTCCTCCTATATAATATGTAGATTTAGAAAAAAGAAGCCCTGAATGCTATAGGAAAAACATCCAGGGCTTCTTGATCAGATTGGAATGAGTATAAAAGAGGCTCTCGGATGTTTGGGGGTCATCCGGGAACATCACAATGATAAAATCACTGCTGGTTAGCGGACGGTAATCGCGCTAAACCAGAAGACATACGCTTGATTCAAGTGAATTGTCGCAGTGCACATCATTGTGTCCTCCTTTTGATTAACTGATTATTAATTATTCTAATTTTTTTTTAATTTTTGTCAAGAGTTGATTGAGAAAAATTATTAATTACAAAATTATTTATTGATTACAAATGTAAATATAAAAAAAGTGTGAAAATGTTTGTGATTATTAATTCGCCTTTAATTTAATATTAGATTTATATTCTACAATTTTTTTTATTTTTTTCGTGTCTTTTTTGTTGTCTTACTCCACAAATATGATATAATATTAATTGTAAAGGAAGTGGGTAGCAATGCGGATCGACATCAAACATTATTTGGAAGTTAACCACTTGACCATTTATCAAGTTTCCAAGCGTTCCGGTTACGGCTACACGACTTTACACAAATCGTTTAACAAAACACAGTCTAGTTCGACCTCGCTTAACCTGCGTGATCTTGATGCCTTGGCTCGTGCTCAGGACAAGAGCATGTGGAAGGTCCTTAAAGAACTAGAAGAGCATTACCTCGAATGAGATTGTGGCTTTGCTGTAGCCACAGGAAGTTAAATGCGTTAACTTTTAACTTCTAGAATACTTAGACTACGAAACTTAGAAAACAAAATATTATATTTAATTGAGGAGGGATTGCATATGGCTCAAAACCCAATGAATCCATTTGATAACGACATGAATGACATCTTTAATCAATTAATGGGTGGCATGAATGGTTTCAATTCTGATAATCGGCGTTACCTAATCAATGGTCGTGAAGTAACACCAGAAGAATTTGCTGAATATCGTAGAACTGGTCAATTGCCAGGCGGTGCAAATCCTCAACAAGGTGGGCAACCTGGCCCTCAACCTAACGCAGGTAAGGACAGTATCTTACACAAGTTAGGTCGAAACTTAACTCAAGAAGCTCGTGAACATGAACTTGACCCTGTTATTGGTCGGAACAAGGAAATCCAAGAAACAGCTGAAATTTTAAGCCGGCGGACAAAGAACAATCCTGTATTAGTTGGGGACGCTGGTGTTGGTAAGACTGCTGTTGTTGAAGGATTAGCACAAGCAATTGTTTCCGGCGATGTACCAGCTGCTATCAAGGACAAGGAAATTATCAGTATCGATATTTCTGGCCTTGAAGCAGGTACTCAATACCGTGGTAGCTTTGAAGAAAACATGCAAAAGTTGGTTGATGAAGTCAAGAAGGCTGGAAATATCATCCTCTTCTTCGATGAAATTCACCAAATTATCGGTGCCGGTTCAACTGGTGATTCTAGTGGTTCCAAGGGTATGTCTGACATTATTAAGCCAGCATTATCCCGTGGTGAACTAACGGTTATCGGTGCAACTACTCAAGATGAATACCGGAACACTATTATGAAGGATGCTGCATTAGCACGGCGGTTCAATCCTGTTACGGTTAATGCTCCAAGCAAAGCTGATACATTGGCCATCCTTAAAGGTATCCGTGACTTGTACGAACGTCACCACAATGTAAAGTTACCAGATGACGTTCTCCAAGCTGCTGTTGATTACTCTGTTCAATACATGCCACAACGCGCATTACCTGACAAGGCTATCGACTTAATCGATATGACCGCTGCTCACTTAGCAGCAAAGCACCCAGCACGTGATGCTAAGGCAATTGAAAAAGATATCGAAGCAGAAGAAAAGAAGCAAAAAGCGGCTGCTAAGAAAGAAGATTACAAGGCTGCCCAAGATGCTAAGGAAAAGATTGCTGACTTGAAGAAGCAATTGAGTGAAAACTCTGAATCTGAAAAGGTTACTGCTACTCCAGAAGACGTTGCTAAGGCTGTAGAACGAATGACTGGTATTCCAGTTTCCAAGATTGGTGCTAGTGACGTTGAACGTTTAAAGGACATGGAAAAGCGGCTTAAAGGCAAGGTTATTGGCCAAGACAAAGCTGTTGAAGCAGTTGCTCGTGCTATTCGTCGTAATCGTGCTGGATTTGACGAAGGCGATTCACCAATTGGTAGTTTCCTCTTCGTTGGACCTACTGGTGTTGGTAAGACTGAACTTGCTAAGCAACTAGCCCTTGATATGTTTGGTAGCAAGGATGACATTATTCGGTTAGATATGTCTGAATACTCTGACCGGACAGCCGTATCTAAGATGATCGGTGCTACTGCTGGTTATGTTGGTTACGAAGACAACGGTAATACCTTGACTGAAAAGGTTCGTCGTCACCCTTATTCAATTATTCTTCTTGATGAAATTGAAAAGGCTAACCCACAAGTTATCACCCTCTTGCTTCAAGTGCTTGATGATGGTCGGTTAACTGATGGACAAGGTAACACTATTGACTTTAAGAATACTGTTATCATTGCTACATCAAATGCCGGCTATTCCAACGATGCTCCAGTTAAGATGGGTCGGAACGAAGATGAAGAAGACTTGATTAAGAAGTTGACTACTTACTTCCGTCCTGAATTCTTAAACCGGTTCGACGCTATTGTTGAATTCCACAGCTTGACTAAGGAAGACTTGAAGCAAATCGTTGACTTAATGCTTGCTGAAGTTAACCGGACATTGGCTAAGAAGGGCATGAATGTTAGGGTTACTGATACTGCAAAGCAATACCTTATTGATGAAGGTTACGATGAAGCCATGGGTGCTCGTCCTCTTCGTCGGGTTATCGAACGTGAAATCCGTGATAAGGTAACTGATTACTATCTTGACCACCTCGATGCAAAGAACCTTGTTGCTGAAATGAAGGATGGTCAACTCGTAATTGTTGATGCTAAGGATGCCGCAAAAGACGATAGTAAAGAATATACTTCACCATCTGAAAAGAAGGATGAAGAAAAAGACGATAAGAAGGAAGAAGACAAGAACTCTGACGAAGATAAGAAAGACGAAAAGTAATTCTCCTTCATTAAATTAATAAAAAACGCATGGATTAACTCAACGGGGTTAGTTCGTGCGTTTTTTACATTTAAAAACTTGTTTCTTCTATAGAGTAACGGTGAATAGTGCTCCAGTTTAATTCATAGCCAATACCAGGGATAGTTGGCACATTGATTTTACCATCGTTTAATTTAATTTCAGGATTAATAATGTCGTGAGCGAAGTAACGCTGTGAGGCAGAAATATCATTTGGCAGGGTATAACCTGGAAGTGTAGCTGCCGCAATATCAACTGCACGCGCGACTCCTGATCCGAGCATTCCTCCGCACCAGCAGGCTATTTGATGAGCTTGCGCGAATGATTGAATTTTTTTAGCAATAATTAGCCCACCAACCTTACTAATTTTGATATTTATTATTCGACCACTTCCTAGCTGCTCCATCGCCTGTGCATCAGCAAGACTATTGATGCTCTCATCCAAACAAATAGGAGTAATTAGCTGTTGTTGGAGTTGTGCATGATGGAGGAGATCATCGGCTTCGAGAGGTTGTTCAATCATTAAGAGGTTAAGTTCATCGAGACGTTTTAAGCAATCAATATCTCTTAAACGATAAGCTGAATTAGCATCAGCCATTAACATTAGATGAGGAAACTCATTACGGACTGATTTCAGATATTGGTAATCGGCACCAGGTTTAATTTTGACTTTTACACGCTGATAACCAGCTTTCACTGCCTGACGTACTTTAGTAACTAAAAGCTCGGGAGAAGGTTGGATTCCGATACTAATGCCTGCCAGTATCTCTTTTTTATTCCCACCAATTGATTTTGCGAGTGACTGATGGTTTCTTTTGGCGTATAAGTCCCACATAGCAGTATCGATTGCCGCTTTTGCCATACTATTTCTCCTAATACTCGTAAAGAGATCCTTCAATTCGGCAGGAGAAGTGAGTTCCTGATTAAGGATCATTGGAATAAGAGTGTTTTTGAGTAAAAGATAAGCACTATCTCTGAATTCTTCCGTATAAAAAGGAAAACTAAATGCGGAACATTCTCCGTATCCAGAATAACCATCTTCATCATTTAATACTAATAAGGTGAAATCTTTAGTTATCATTTGGCCGAAACTCGTTATAAATGGAGTCTGGAGTGGCAGATTTATCTTATAAAGGTGAGCAGTAGTGATTCTCACTTAGAGTCAGCTCCTTAAATAGTTTTTACTCCCTAGTTTGGAGTAAAGGGTAGGAATTGTAAATAGTAATATGCATAAAATGCTCGTAAAAGTAGGTGTAGGATTTAAAGTAAAAATAGGCAAAAAAACTCCTAAAATAGGGTAAAAAATGGTTAGTGATAAAGTTGACTTATCATCTTATCTAAACATATGAAAAATGGAGTCGATTAAAGGATGCTCTTGTTAAATGTAAGTGTTTTAAGTGTTGTTATATCAAAGGTTTAATAAATTACCACTTGTTAAATAATGGGACGAAAAGGACGCAAAAAGCTTAAAAATAGTTGTTGCATCTTCTGACGAATGTCTTTTGTTGCAACATTTGTATCAAAGTGTAAGGCGGAAATTGAAGATATTTAGGTGTTTGGGGTGATAAATAAAAGGCGATTTAATGGCCTATAATTATCACAGGAACGGTTTTAAAATTTTTTAAATTTTTTTGAAACTAGTTGTGGTGTTCAAATATATAAAAACAACTCCAATGATATTAGCTGTTGGCTGATTGCTTGATTAGTTTATAATCGTTGATATATAAGGAACTATTCCATACATTGATTTTTGTTCGAGTGATTAATGAACAGTTATTTCGCTGATAAGAAAAGCTATTTAACGGGTGAATAGCTAAAATATGAAAATAACCGTTTGAAAATTTGTGCTACTTGTAATCCCTCAAAACCTTGATATAGTAGGAACTGTTAAGTCATTAAGCAATAAACCTTGCATGAATAATTTATTTTCTTTTGAATATTTTTTCATAAACGGGGGTTTATTAAAATGAGAAATTCGAATACAAATAATTGGCGTTCAACTGCTTTGGTTGCGGGGGCAATCTTGACAGCAGGTGTCGTTACCACCACTTCAACGACAGATGTACACGCTGATAATAGTCAAAACAATGCACAAGTAAGTAATGACCAAGTTACTTACGACCAAGTTCGAGCAACCGCTGATCAGCAACTTGCACAATTGTAATCAGCAAATGATAGTAAAGAAGCTCAACAAGCTACGGCTAACGAGCAATCAAATGCTGCGAATCTTGCACAAACCAACGCACAAATTGATCAATTAAAAGCTAGTCATGCTGCTCTAGAACAAGAACAAGCCGGTGCTATCGCACAAGCACAAGCTTCCACTGCTGCTTCTATTGAGGCGCAAACTTCAGCTGCTAATGCTGAATACCAACAACAAATTAACGCACAACAACAAAACGAAGCCACTCAACGTGCAGCAAATGATCAACAGTACGCACAAGCTGTTAGTCAAGCTGCTGAAAATCAACAAGCTGTTGCTGATATCAATGCACAATATCAAAAGACTTTAAGTGATGCAGCTAATACGCAGACAAGCCAAGCACAGGCTGCGGCCAATAATTACAACTCAGCTGTTGCTAAGGAAAATGATACTTACCAAGGTAAGCTATCTGCTCAACAAGCAACTAATGCAGAAAATGTTAAAAATGCTGAAGCATCTCTTGCAACCGCAACTGCTAATGCTAACAAGCCTTATGAAGTCGCAACTACTAATGAGGTTGCTGTTACTGGCCGAGTTGCTAAACCACAAACAGATGTTAAGGTTCCTGATTATGTAGCAAAATACGGAATTCATCTAGAAGTTCGTGGCTATAATGGTGCTATTCCTGTATCTGATTATACTTATCCTGAATTTGCTAATACTTACTATGGTGAATATCCTGATAGTGCAGTAATTACGAACAAGGCTGCTGACTCAACTCCACATGATATTTCAGAGATGCCATTAGATTTTCAACCAGGTCTATTAAGTTACGATGCTAAAAATGATCATTCAGAAAAAGTTTCTGCTGATGGATTAACAGCTGCCCAAGTCCAAGTATTACGGGCATTATCTCTTTCATGGGAAAATGGATTCCGTAACAATGTTTTCCAAAACTACCGTGAATTTTACAATGCGGTTAATAAGAATGATAGCTTTGTAAACGTTGCTCCAGTTGATTTAGTAAGTACTGACTTTACTGATAACATTGCTAACCAAGTTGTTGCTAACCGGACAAAGTACAATGTTAATAATAATAGCCATACTGTTAAAGACAGTGGAATGCCTACCGAAGCAACTTATAGTAGCATTATTAATAATGCCACCCAAAACTTGCAAAAGAGTTTAACAAGCGAATTTAATGGTAAGACAGTTTACACTGACGTTAATGAAAACTTAACTACTATGCAAGCTGGAACGCCAACTCTTCTAAATTATGCTATTAATCTCTACAACTCAATGCAGGGTATGTACTATGGTGAATTGGTAAACCCAACACACATCGGTGGACATGCAGTCAATCTTCTTCGCGCTGGTGTTCGCACTGTGGGAATTGGCTTCCAAAAGCTAACTGATGAAATGACTGCTAAGAATGGTTCAGGTGTTTCTGATCGCAAGAACCCATCATATGCTGTAACATTTGATCATGTCGGATTTAACATTGATCACGATGCTAACTTAACTAAAGAAGTTCAAAATCGTAATGTATGGGGAACTTCAACTGTAGATGCACAATTAAATGCTATTAAGACTGCTCAATATCATGTTAATAAAGTACCAGGGACAAAGACAGTTACACCAACTGCTACTGATGTGCAAAAAGCTACTGCTAGCGAACAACAAAAATTAGCTGATGTTAAGGCACAAGCACAACAATCTCTTGATGCATTAGCTAGTGCCCACCAAGCTAACTTAAATAAGCTTGAACAACAATATAATGATGCGAAAGCTCAAGTAAAAGCTAACTATGATGCTGCAGTTACTAAGGCAGCTAGTGTTCGTGATGCTGCTCTTAAGGCTACTGGAGCTGTTGATCTTCAAGCTTACAAGGCTCAATTAGACAGTGCCTACCAAAACTTAGTAAAGGCTGATCAAGTAGCCGCACAAAAGCTTGCTACTGATCGTGACGCTAAGATCGCTAATATCAAGAAAACTGAAAATGCAAAGCTTGATGCTAAGATTAATGAACTTGTTCCAAGCATTGACCCACAAATCAAGCAATTGCAAGATCAACACCAAGCAGTTATTGCCCATGGTGATGCTGTTCTTGCTGAACTAAAGGCTGAAAACAAGGCTGCTTATAACAAACTTGCTGAACAATTCAACGTTCAATTAGCAGCTATTCAACAACGTGAAGATGCTAAGAGAGCTAATGAAGTTCGGTTAGCAAATAATACTGTTGTTCTTCCTTCAGCAGTGGAAGCAGCTAATGACGGCAATGTTGATACTGTTGCTTTCCCAACGGCTACAAACCGTCTACAAGCTGAAACTACTGGACGCATTCAACCAGTTTCAGCACCATCGATTGTAAAGACAGCTACGCAAACGCCAATTGCAGTTGCACCAGTTGTCACTACAGGAAATCATTCTGCTGAAAACACTGTTAAGAGTAATGAAAGTTCAGCTCCAGTTGTAACACAAACAGCTGCAGTTGCTGCTGCTACAAATAGTGGTACACAAACACCGGTTGCTTCTACTGCTGATAATAAAGCCACTAAAGCAGACAACAATGAGAAGTCAGTTGTAAAAGCTGACACTGTTGCTAAGAAGCAAGCATCTGCTAAGAAGAGTGAATCATCACAAAAGGTAAATCAATCTTCTATGTCAATTGTTGCTTTAGCTGCCACTGCATTACTTGGTACACTTGGTATCACTTACAGCTCAAAGAAGCGCCACAACTAATCCAAAACGGTTAATAAATACAAAAAGAGGCTGGGAACTCCCCAACCTCTTTATTGTTTTAAACTGTCATTTTTTTGTGCGTCCTATAGCTTATCAATCAATGGTTGCATAAAATTATTATTGATTCGAGTAAGCTTATGATGGCTTCCTAAGTTTAGTTCATAGGCTAATCGCTCGGGATCATTTTGATCATTAACTTTAATCATTCCTCGTCTTTTAAAGTTGAAATTTTCGACAATGTGCTGCATCGCTTTATTATTGCGGTGAGTGTCAACCCGAAAATTCTTAATTCCTTGCATTTGACCAACTGTTAGCAAGTTAGAAAAGAGCAACTTACTAAGTCCTTGTCCGCGATAATTACTGCTGATGGCGACCCGGTGAATGGTAGCGTAAGGTTCATCTGGTTGTTGCCACTTTCCCTGTGTAATGTTACGGTAGGTCGGTTCTGGGGTAAGCTGAAGAGTCGCAGTTGCCGCTACTTTATTACCATTAATTAATACCCAGTTTGTTTGCGTTGCAATATCTTGAGCAAAAGTTTCTCGATTTGGATAACCGTTTTGCCATTGCGGACTGCCATTTTTCTTTAGAAGGTCCTTTGCATCATCAATTATCTTCATGATCGCCGTTAAATCTTGGGTCTGGGCGCGGCGTAAATATATTTCTGCCATTAGTATCCTCCCTTGTGATTAATAATATTTCTATTGTACGACATTTAGCCTTATTCAGCGGAGAAAATAGGCGAGATTATATTTCAGAAAGAAGTAGTTTGCGTTAGAATGAAAAGCAATGAGATGAATGGAGGATAAGCGATGGCATTAACGTGGACAATTATTTGGTGGTGTTTGCTACTGGTTATTCTCGTCAATGAAATTGCAGCCATTTATACTGTTTTCCGTGAAAAACGAGACATTGCTGCAACTTGGGCATGGCTGTTGGTGTTAATGCTGATTCCTGGGTTTGGTTTTATTTTATATTCTTTCTTTGGGCGAAAATTACCGCATAAACAATTAGCCAGAATAAAATCACAAACGCAGCTAAAATTAAAACAAGCACTAGAAAAGCAAAAGCAGCAATTCATCAATATGCCGAAGCCTAAAGATCAAACCGTCCAGATTTATCGACGGACCATCATGCTTTTTCAAAGTATTGATGATTCGTTTTTGACGCGGCACAATACTGTTGATATTTTCACAAATGGTAATGTGCTTTTTAAGCAAATGTTTGATGATATTGCAGCAGCGAAAAAGAGTATCCATATTGAGTTTTATACAATTTATAATGATCAAATTGGTAATGAATTACGGACTCTGCTTGAACAAAAGGCGGCTGAGGGAGTAGAAGTGCGAGTTCTTTACGATTCTTGGGGCTCGATGGGAGTCTGGCCAAGTTTCTATGATCATTTACGGGAAGTCGGTGGTTATGCAGCCCCATTCCTGATGTCCCGAAGTAATTTCTTTGATTTTCGGATAAACTACCGGGACCACCGGAAAATTGTTGTTATTGATGGTGAGATTGGGTATGTTGGTGGTTTTAATGTTGGGGACCAATACTTAGGACGCGTTCCTAAATTTGGTCCATGGCGTGATACCCACCTTCGAATTATCGGCGGTGGCGTTTATGGCCTTCAGCGACGGTTTATCGGCGACTGGAATGCATCAATGAAAAAGGGTAAAGATAAGATTGTGCATTACCATCCTTACTTCCAACCAATTAGAGTTCATGGGGATGTTGCATTGCAGACTGTCTCTAGCGGTCCGGAAGCGCCATTGGAAAAAATTAAAATGGGATATTTACGTCTAATTAATGCAGCGCAAGATCATATTTGGATTCAAACTCCCTACTTGATCCCCGACGATAGTATTTTGGATGCGTTAAAAGTAGCGGCTCATTCAGGAATTGATGTACGGATAATGATTCCTTCAATGCCTGACCATGCCTTTGTATATCGGGCAACGCAATATTATGCTCGTGAGCTTGCTAATCATGGTGTAACAATTTATTACTATCAAAAGGGTTTCCTTCACGCTAAGACAATGATGATTGATGGTCGAATGGCTTCTGTCGGCTCTGCTAACCTTGACTTTCGGAGTTTTAAATTAAACTTCGAAATTAATGCCTTTATTTATAATCAAAATACAGTAGACGATCTTGAGCGGATTTTTGTTAATGATATTCGTGAATGCCGGGTAATTACACCTGCAATGTTTGCTGAGCAACCGCGCTGGTTAAGAGTTAAACAAACGGTGTCACGTCTGCTGTCCCCAATTTTGTAATGATAGAACGGGATCGAGACAGAAGTCACTTATGACTTCTGTCTCGATCCCGTTTTTTAGCTAAAGAATATATGTTCGTTTTATGATAAAATTAGAGGAGCAATTTAAGCGATAGAAAGGATTAAAGATTATGAGAACACTGGGATTTGTTTTAGGGACAGCAGCGATGGATCATCAGCAAGTGTTGATTGATCAATTAGTTGACCAGATAAAGAATGCATCAGCTGATGAGAGCTTTTATTATTTGGTGCCTAACCATATTAAGTTTGAAACTGAAATTAATGTCCTTGCTGGTCTTCGTGATCGTCAAGGACTTAGCGGAAGTGACAGGTTCGCCTCTTCACGCGTACAGGTACTTTCGTTTAGCCGGCTTGCTTGGTACCTTTTACGAGATACTCCAGCATTTCAAAAACAACACCTTTCTAAAATTGGGATGGCGATGCTAACTTCCCAAGTTATTCAAGAACAGGCAAGTGAGCTCCGTTTATATGCGAGCGAAGTAAAACAAGCTGGATTTATTCAAAAGATGACAGCCCAGCTTGAAGAATTAAAAAATGCCAACATAACCGCTGATGACTTAACCGATATTATTTCCCGGGTGAAGTCAGCGAATGATCCAGCAGCTAATCAGGCGTGGCTCGCTAAAATGCATGATGTTGAAATTATATATCATGCTTATGAAGACCGGTTACGGGACCAGTACATTGGTAATAGTGAGTTATACCGGCAATTAGTGTCTTACCTTCAAAAATCACCAGAAGTTGCTAAGATGCACTTCTTTATTGACCGTTTTGCTCAGTTTACTGCAAATGAGCAACAGGTAGTAGATGCATTAATTACGAATGCCGCATCGACAACTATTTCTTTAACTCTTGATCGTGGATATCCAGATCAGAACCATCCAAATCCCCAAGAACTTCCTCCTAAAAATAACCTGTTTTATTCCTCAGCGATGCAATTTCACCGTTTGTGGAAATTTGGTCAAATGCATCAAAAAGAAGTAAAGGTTTTGCAAAATGTAGCGTTTGCGACGACTCCTCGTGTTGGTGCGGAATTACAACAAGTTGATTCGTATTTTAAGCGTTATGCAAGCGAGCCAATTGGCCCCAGCGAGCGGGAAGAGCTTTCTTGTCCCCAAAATATTCAATTTATGATAACTACCAATCGGATGACTGAATTGAATAATGTGGCCACCCAGATTCGCCAATTAGTTGCTAGTGGTAAATATCGTTATCGTGACTTTCTTATTCTTAGTCGCCATCTTGACGGTTATCAGACAATGATTGAACCAGTTTTTGCGGCACATAATATTCCAATTTTTAATGACCATGAACGCTTGATGGATAACCATCCGCTAGTAACGCTTCTTACGACATTATTAGAATTACCGCAGCGGGGCTATCGAACAGCAGATATCATCCAATTGCTGAAGACATGGTTACTTGTTCCACGGGCAGGTACTGGCGATCTGATGGGGCTAAGTGATTTCCAAGCAGCTGTTTTCGCCACTGAGAATTGGTGCCTTAAGCAGGCAATTGAAGGAAAAAGTGCTTGGACAACTAATGATCCAGAAAAGATTAAGCAATTATGGCAGGCGCCAGGAACGAACCTGACAGATCCAAAGTATGAACAGTCACGTTTAAAAAAATTAAATGACCAATTAGCCCTTGTAAAAGATTTTGTTGCAAACCACTTACTGCCAGTTTTCGACCAGTTTAAACAAGCACAAACAGGACAAGAACTTGCCACTGCGTTATACCAGTTCTTGGCTGCCGTGGGAGTTACAGACCGGTTATATGCTTGGCAGCAATACCAAAGTACCCGGGATTTAGACCTCGCGCGCCAACCACAACAAGTCTGGGCTACCTTTTGCCAAATTCTCCAAGAATATGTGGAAATCTTGGGCCAACAAGAACTACGGGATGGAACTAGTGAGGTCCTTGCAGATTTTAGTGAATTACTCCAGGCAGGGTTTGCGGCGGCCCAGTATTCCCAGATTCCGGCAACGTTAGATCAAGTGGTAGTCTCTGAAACGGGAATTGTCCAAAGCGAAAATCGAAAAGTAGTTTTTATGATTGGATCGACTGATGATGTGATGCCAGAAATGCAAGAAAGTGATGGTTTGCTAACGGACCAAGATAAGGATATTTTGAGTGCTTATCTTGATGAAGATTTCCAATACCTTCCTGGAACGGCAATTGACCAACTGATTGACGAGCCATTTGTTCACTATACTGGTTTTATGAATGCTAAGGAACAGTTGATTTTCTCGGCACCGCAAACTGATAGTGATGATAAGGAACTCAGTGTATCGCCATATATGTATGATATGGCTCGTTACTTTGGTCAACCGGTTCGTGAATATCCATTAGCTACTAGCAAGGTCGGACAAGAGAATGCTATTGATTTTGTTAGTGCCCCGCTTGCGACAATAAACCGGTTAGTTGAAGTTAGCCGGCAAATTCGTGATGAGCAAGGGGTTGGCATTGATCGGCAACCGGTCATGCCCGTTGGATGGCAAACAGTTGCTGAATCGTTGGTTAAGTTAGCTAAGCAATGGCAACAATCAGCAGATACTAAAGTTCAAGCAGAAGGAATATCACTAGGTCAGCGTCTATCTTTAGTTGCTGCTGGTTTCCATTATCAAAACAAGATTGATTCCCTGGGAAATAAATTGGCTCAGGCACTTTATCTCCGAACGGCACCCGATGATGAGCGCGGGCGGGTATTATATGCCTCGATTTCGCAGTTGCAAGATTTTTATATTAATCAGTACGAATATTTCCTTAAGTATGGCTTGAGGTTGCAAAAACGAGATGAGTTAACCTTATCTAATGATCGTATCGGCACCTTCTTCCATAAAGCGATGGAGACTTTTGTTACAACAATTCGAGAAAATAATTTGTTATTTGCAGACCTTGCCCACAAAGATAATCAGATGCAACGTGACCAGCTGATTGATCATGCATTAGTTACAGCTCAAGAGAATCAGCCAACTTTATTGCGTCTCATTAATTCTTCAGCCCAAGCTCAATTCCAATATCAACAATTAACCGCCATTGTTAAAACAATGTTAATTACATTATGCCGCCAAGCTGAATATACCGGCTCACAGCCAGTTAAAACCGAAGTTCAGTTTGGAAGAATTGGTAACCAGCAGTCGGGCAACCTTGGCTCTCTTGATTATCCGCTTAAAGATAATCATCATATTTATCTGCGGGGACGAATTGACCGAATCGATAATCTTAAGCAAGGAAACGATAATTTCTTGACGGTCGTTGACTATAAGTCGAGTAATCATCTTTTTGATCTCACTTCGGCTTATTATGGACTCTCTCTCCAACTTTTAACCTACCTTAACGGGTTACAGGCAAACTTAACTGAATTGGAAACGAGTAATCCACGACTGGCAGGGGCATTATATCTTCGTTTGAATAATCCGACAATTAAGGCTGCCGAGTTAAAGAAAAATTCCCTCGATGATTTGAAATTAAAAGAGCACCAATACAAAGGAATCCTCTTGAATGATCCACAATTATTGCGGGAGTTAGATAAGAGCTTAGATAAACAAGCATTCTTGTACCCCCTTAAAGAATATAAGAATGGAAAAATTAAAGCTAATAAAGAAGCGCTTCTCGTTACGCCGCAGCAACTTGATTGGCTGCAAAACATGAATAAGGAACTTGTGATTAATGCGGGTAATCAAATTTTGAGTGGTGACTTGAAACTGAATCCTTACCGGTTATTAACTGGAAGCAACCGTCGTACAGGACTTGATTATAGTGACTTTTTAGACGTATTTCAGTTTGATAATATGCTTGACCAGCAAAACTACCGCGACCTAAATCCTAATTTAGCAAAAGAAGCATTTGATAATGTAATCCAAGACGATGATGAGGAGGATAAGAAGTAATGGCTGGATTTAAACCAACGCCTGCTCAATCCAAGGCGATAAATGACCGTGGTGAAAATATTCTAGTTTCAGCTTCGGCGGGATCAGGAAAAACGGCTGTGCTAGTAAATCGGACAATTGAATTAATTAAAGAAGGGCAAAGCATTGATCGAATGCTGCTTGTAACATTTACGGACGCGGCAGCAAAGAATATGCGGGATAAAATCAGGACAGCCTTGCAGAAAATAGTACAAGATTCAGCTAATCCCAAAGATTTACGTGACCGGATGAGTAATCAAATCAACCGGCTTGCGGCTGCAGATATCAGTACAATTCATGCTTTTTGTTTAAAGTTAATAAAGCGCTACTACTACTTGATTGACCTTGATCCACAATTTCGGCTCTTAACTGATGAAACGGAGCGATTGTTACTTCAAGAAGATGTCTGGCATGAAGTTAGTGAAGAACTATATAAAAATGCTGAAGAAAAAGTTCCAGGAAGAGCTTCCTTTAGCGAACTAGTTCTCAACTTTTCTAGTGACCGTGATGACCAAGGACTCGATGACTTGATTTTACGGTTATATGAAATTGCTAATGCCCAGCCTGACCCCGAAAAGTGGCTCCAAAAACTACCAGATAATTATGATTTGGGGTCTGGCTCACTATTAGAATCTAATTTTTATCAACAACAGCTAAAGCCCCTGGTCATCGAAAAGCTCAATCAGTTTATTCAAGATTATCGTGAATTATCAACAAGAGCTAGCGATAACGGACTAGACCAAGCCGCTGAGGTTATTAAGAGCGATGAAGAGTTGATGCACCAACTTCTTTCGTCCCTAGGAGGTATTACCGTCAGTGATGTTTGCCAAATGATGGCGCAACAAAAGTTTGGTAGTTTTCGGGGGCGACCAGCGGCAGATGATCCACGGATTGATGTATTTAAAGACATTCAAAAGCAGCGTAATCAGCTAAAGAAGCAGTGGGAACAAACCGTAAGTATTTACTTGGGAAGGCAGGAAGCACAGGAATCGATCGCAAAAGAAGAGCTGCTAACCGAGCTAACGACTTTCCGTGATCAATTTACAGACTTGTTAAGCAAAGCAACTGAAAGTCAATTAGATGCTAAAACTGTTGATTCATTGCAAAAAGACCAGCAGATGATGCAGGAGCTTTTAGACTTATTGCAACCACCTACTTGGAATACTATCCGGGACTTATTTGCTAATGCTAAATTTGCACGAATGGGTGGTAAACCGAAAGATGATGAGCTAGCTGAAGAAGTATATAAATCACTGGGAAGTGCTCGCACAGGGATAAAAAAGCAATTTGATCAGTTAGTTGATCGCTTCTTTAATTATCGTGAAGACCAATTTCGATTAATTTCAACGCATGCCCAGGAACTTTTACGAGAATTGAGCGCAGTAACGATTAATTTCCGTCGGCGGTACCAACAAACTAAGCTGAATCGGCATGTCCTTGAATTTAGTGATTTGGAGCACTACGCGTACGCCATTTTAACGCCACCAGACGACCAGCCAAACTGGCAAACCCTTGTCAAAGATCTGCAAAGTCATTATCAGGAAATTATGATCGATGAATATCAGGATACGAACCGCCTTCAGGAAAGTATTTTGATGAAATTGACATCTCCTGAACGCAAAAACCTATTTATGGTGGGGGATGTTAAGCAATCGATTTACCGATTCCGTGAAGCTGATCCAACATTATTTCTCGGGAAATATCAAAACTATCGTCAAGGCAACGACGGGGAGGCAATTGTTTTAGGGGAAAATTTCCGGTCGATGACTAATGTGACGAATTTTACCAATGTCCTTTTCGAACAACTGATGGATAGAGAAGTCGGTGAAATTGATTACGACGAAGATGCCCATTTAAAATATGCGGCCACTTATTACGAAGAAAATCAAGATAATAAGGTTCAACCAACAGAAGTGTTATTGTATGACGCCAATGCCCTTGATCCAGAAAAAGAAGATATTGAACACGAGGATGATAAATTAGCTGGAGAATTTCGGATGATTGGGATGCGAATTAAGCAGATGGTCGAAAATCAAGAGTTAATTTTTCATCCTGAAGATGGGCAGATGCATCCGATTCAGTACGGTGATATTGTTTTGCTTGAACGGACAAAGGCAATCAATAATTCACTGATGGAAGAGTTTAATAAACTTAATATTCCATTGACGGTTCATGATGTTGAAAGTTATTTCCAAGCTACTGAAGTGCGAGTAATGATGTCCTTGTTAAAGATAATTGATAATCCGCAACAGGATATCCCATTAGCTGCAGTTCTGCGGTCACCGATTGTCGGGTTAACTAACCAAGAATTAGCTTTTATCCGTCTTCAGAATCGCTCTGTTGATTACTACGCTGCCCTGCAATCATTTATGGGTAATTACCAGCGAAAAGCGCTTCGCCATCAATCGCTCCTTACTTCTGAACAGGTAAGTGCCCTCTATGAAAAAACAGATCACTTCTTAGGGTTGCTTCGTCTCTTTCGACAAACAGCCCAGCAACAAACCCTTGTTGACTTGATTTGGCAGATCTATGACCAAACAGGTTACCTTGATTACGTCGGGGCAATGCCAGGTGGCCACCAACGGCAAGCAAACCTCCATGCCCTTTATCAACGTGCGCACTCCTATGAACAAAGCAGTTTTAAGGGCCTTTATCAATTTATTCGTTTTATTGAGAAGATGCAGGAACATGATAAGGATTTAGGCGTAGCACCGACACAGTTAACCGCAAACACGGTTAATGTTATGACAATTCACGGAAGCAAAGGGCTGCAATTCCCCGTAGTCTTTCTAATTGATGCCACGCATGGTTTTAACAAAGGAGTAGTTCGTGAAAATGCAGTTGTCGATGCCGCTGCGGGGGTAGGGATTCGTTACATGGATGATCAACGGGTCATTTATGATACGCCACAACGGCAAGCAGTAATTGAAGAAATTCAGCGCAGCGAACGGGCAGAAGATCTTCGGGTTCTCTATGTTGCACTGACCCGTGCGGAACAGCGATTAGTTATTACGGGATCCTTTAATGAAGAAATGCGGACACAAAGCCTTGCTGGATCATGGCAGCGGTGGCAAAAAGCTTATCAGAGTAAGAATTTACTAATTGGCCCGCAGCCACGGATCACTGCAAATTCATTTATGGACTGGGTTGGCCTTGCCCTGGCTCGTTATCCAGAATTCAATGCGCAACAATTGAGTCGTGGAAATGTCACGTTAGAAGAAAGCACTCTCGCTGATACTAAAGTTACTGGTTTGGCGGCTGATCCTCACTTTATTGCAAAAACATATACCGCGCTTGATGTTAGCGATGGATTAGTAAGAGTCGGGAAAAATGCTAGTGTTAATGTAACGGAAAAGAACAATACAGTCGCAACTGATGCTTCTGAACAAAAGATTGAGCAAATTTTGCGCTATCGTTACCCCCATCTTGTCGCTACTAAAACAACTGCTTACCAATCTGTTACAGATGTAAAACGGGTCTTTGAAGATCCTGATACACGTGATATGGCACGGTGGGATTATGATCAACAACAAAAGGTAAAGACGCAAGGGATTTACTTAAATAATAACTTTGATGTTCCGGCTTTCATCCAACAGACTACTCATGAACCAGTGGCAACAGAAATCGGAACAGCAACGCACCTTGTTTTTCAAAAACTTCCACTTGATGAAGGTCCAATTAATGTTGAATTTGTTGATCAAGAAATTCAAAAATTAGTAGGAGAAAAATTGATCAATCCGGTTGTGGCAGCACGAATCAATCGTGAGGGAATAGTGGCCTTTTATCAGACCGCTGTTGGTCAGAAGATCTTAAAGCATTCGGCAGATTATCATCGCGAAGTACCGTTCTCAATGATTATGAATGGTCATGAATTATTTAAAGGGGTAAATGTTAGTGATGATGAACGTATTTTAATTCACGGAATCATTGATGGCTACTTAAGAACTGACGAGGGAATTATTCTAGTTGACTATAAGACCGATCACCTTAATAAAGATTACCGCGACTTTAATTTGGCACGGATAAAGGACCGATATCGGGGACAATTAGAGCTCTACAAAGAAGCTTTGAATCTAATGGAAGGGATTCCAGTTGTCCAAATGGGGCTTTACCTGTTAGAATTAGGAGAGTTCGTGTTATTTACAAAAGAGGGTGATTAGTTGGCGACAATTAAAGATATTGCACAAAAAGCAGGGGTATCGGTTTCGACTGCTTCTCGAGCTTTAAACCATAATCCACGAATTAGTGAAAAAACACGACAACGAATAGCGACGATTGCTAAAGAGTTGGGCTATCAACCAAATTACAATGCACAGAACCTAACACGGGGCGAATCGAACATGGTCGGAATTATTTTTCCAGTAACCAGTGATACTGCGCCTGCCAACCCGTTCCATATTGACTTATTACGGGGAATTAGCATGGCATTAAAGCCGATTCACTATGAAATGGTTGTGGCAATTGCGCCAACTACGACCGACCTTTTACAAAGCGTAAAATCGATGGTCGAACAGTCCAAGGTGCATAACTTTTTAGTACTTTATACGGTTAAAGATGACCCCATTACTAATTACCTGCGCCAAAATAACCTTAATTTTGTGGTAATCGGTCACCCGGATAAGGCCCAAGATCGGTTTGTCGACAATGATAACGTAGCGGCAGGGCAAGCGGCGACTGATTATCTGATGGATCATCAGGAGGTCAGCCATCCAGTCTTTCTTCAATCTGCAAGTAATTGGGTATTTGAACAGGATAGACATCAAGGTTATGAGCAGAGTATGCAAAATCATCAACTTCCTGCTCTTAGCTGGCGATATTCGCCAACCGGACTTGCAGTTAAAGATTTTATTAAACAACATCCGCAAATCGATTCAATTGTTTGTGTTGATGACTTGTTGCTGGTACGATTAATACGGCAACTACAAGAATTTAATTTACCAACTATTTGTTTTAACAATAGTCGGTTGATGGGGATGTTAATTAATCAAGAAGAGAAAGTTGACTTACAACCCCGCAAATTGGGTCAGCAAGCGGTCAAATTGCTTTTTAATTTAGAAGAGCAGTATCGGATTGTTGATTTTAAAATAAATAGTTGATAGAAAGGACCACGGAATTACTTGCCACGGTCCTCTCTTATTTTTACATGGAGGGAAATCGGAATGGAGAAGGTTTACATTGTTGCTGCTCAGCGAACACCAATCGGTAAGTTTAACGGTCAGTTAGCTTCAAAGTCTGCAGTTGAATTAGGAGCGATTGCAATTAAAGCGGCTGTTGAAAAGGCAAAGCTCAGTGGAAATGATATTGACCAAGTGTTAATGGGGAATGTTATCCAAGCAGGGACTAGACAAAATCCAGCTCGCCAAGCATCAATGGCCGCTGGATTAGGTGAGCAGGTTCCGGCAATAACGATTAATGACGTCTGTGCGTCGGGAATGTCCAGTGTTGACCTGGCAGCAAGTTTGATTCGCGCAGGACAGGCTAATGTAATTGTTGCCGGGGGGATGGAAAGTATGTCTCAAGCTCCTTATATCCTTCCTAAGGCACGGAATGGCTATCGATTTGGGAATGGGACCTTGCTTGATGCAATGCAAAGTGATGCTTTAAATGATGTTTATGGCGGTTATCCAATGGGAATTACTGCTGAAAATATCAATGATAAGTATCAGATTACTCGTCACCAGCAAGACGAATTTGCTTTACTGAGTCACCAACGTGCAGTAAAGGCTCAAAAAGCAGGCTATTTCGATTCAGAAATTGTGCCAGTTGAAGTTAAGCAGAAACGAACCACCGTGACTGTAACGGTTGACGAAGCACCACGATCAGATACTTCACTAGCGGTTTTAGCGAAACTAAAACCAGCTTTTAAATCTGACGGAAGTGTGACTGCGGGAAACGCCTCGGGAATTAATGATGGGGGAGCTGCTCTGGTTCTTGCTTCTGAAAGTGCAGTCAACCGATTAGGGTTAACTCCATTAGCTGAGTGGCAAGGATCCGCAGTTGTTGGTCTGGATCCAGCATTAATGGGTCTGGGGCCATATTATGCAATCAATAAGCTCTTAAAAAAACAGCAGATGTCGGCAGATGACGTAGAAACTTACGAAATTAATGAAGCGTTTGCGACCCAAGCCCTTGTTTGTCAGGACTTGCTTCATCTTGATCCTAGTACTGTCAATCCTTGGGGTGGAGCAATTGCGTTAGGCCATCCAGTTGGGTGTTCAGGCGCGCGAATTATTGTCACGATGATTAATGAAATGCATAAGGATAATCATGAACTTGGCATTGCTTCGCTGTGTGTTGGTGGCGGAATGGGTGAAGCGGTCCTGTTTAAGAAAATTTAGTACCAAGAATAACTTTCATTGTAAAAGGCAAGTAATTGAGGAAGCTTGAATTTTTTCTCAATTACTTGCCTGCTTTATTTTATTAAGCTAAATGTATTTTAAATAATTAACTATAACGGGCCTGTTTTGCGGAAATTAAATAGTAATAACTTTAAATTACAAAAATCTGCAACCGTTTTCCGAAATTTTGCGCAAGCGGTTGCACAAAAATTTTAAATTTGATATTATTAATATTGCAATAATGTATGAAACGCTTACAATAATCATAAGTGTCTTTTAGAACTATTTTATAAGTTAAGGAGTTGTTAGCAATGAGTCAAGAAAAGTCCACGGGGGCTGGATTACCTACTCTATCAAAGAGTACCATCTGGATGATCAACTTTGGATTCCTTGGTGTTCAGACAGCTTTTACTCTGCAGAGTTCTCAAATGAGTCGGATTTTCCAAACTATTGGGGCCGACCCTAACAACCTTGGCTGGTTCTTCATCTTACCACCATTAGCTGGTTTGATTGTTCAACCAATCATTGGTTATTATTCAGACCGTACATGGGCACCAAAGTTAGGTGGTCGGCGGTTGCCATACTTACTATTGGGAATGATTGTAGCTGTTATCGTTATGATTTTGCTTCCTAATTCAGGAAGTTTCGGTTTCGGGTATGGTTCGCTTGCTGCCCTTTGGTTCGGTGCAATTACTGTTGCTTTACTTGACCTTTCATCAAATGTGGCAATGCAGCCATTTAAGATGATGGTTGGTGATATGGTTAACGATGACCAAAAGAGTTATGCCTATGGGATTCAAAGTTTCTTATCTAACACAGGTGCTGTGTTAGCTGCCGTTTTCCCATTCATTTTAACTGCTTGGTTTGGGGTTCGTAACACTGCAAAACGAGGCGTTGTTCCAGATTCAGTTATTATCGCCTTCTACGTTGGGGCAGCCTTGTTAGTTGTTACTAGTTTATTTACAGTTTTCCGGGTTCATGAATATGACCCAGCAACTTACGCAAAGTACCATGGTATTTCTGAAGATGATAACAAAGAGGGTGGAAATTGGTTCACACTCTTAAAGCATGCACCAAAGGCATTCTGGACAGTTACCCTTGTTCAATTCTTCTGCTGGTTTGCATTCCAATACCTCTGGACATACTCAGCTGGGGCTATTGCGAAAAACGTTTGGAATACTGTTGATGCTACCTCTGCTGGTTATCAGGCTGCTGGTAACTGGTACGGTGTGCTTGCGGCTGTTCAATCAATCGCTGCTGTTATTTGGTCATACGTTTTAGCTAAGGTGCCGAACAAGTACCACAAGCTTGGTTACGGTGGTAGTTTACTTCTTGGTGCTCTTGGGTTCATTTCAGTGTTCTTTGTTCATGATCAATGGACGTTGATTGTTTCATACACCCTTGTCGGAATTGCTTGGGCTGCGATGAACACTTACCCATTAACAATTGTTACAAACGCATTGACTGGTAAGCACATGGGTACATACCTTGGATTATTCAACGGTTCAATTTGTTTACCACAAATTGTTGCTTCATTATTGAGTTTTGCTTTATTCCCATTATTTGGACACTCACAAGTTCACATGTTTATCCTTGCTGGTATTGTAATGGCTCTTGGTGCTCTTTCAGTTGCCACAATCAAGGAAACTTATGCTGAATAGGAGTTATTTAATAAAAAAATTAATTAAGTTATAATAAAGGCAGGTTAAAAACTACCTTTATTTCAGATGAAAGGAATTGAGATTTCAATGAAACGTACATTTGATATTGCCCCTTGGCATGTTGCTACTCACAAATGGGACCCACAAGACAAGCGTTTACAAGAATCAATGACTAGTTTAGCCAATGAAAATCTTGGTATGCGCGGCTTCTTTGAAGAAGGTTACAGTGGTGACCACATGGAAGGTATCTACCTCGGGGGAGTTTGGTTCCCTGACAAGACTCGTGTTGGTTGGTGGAAGAATGGTTATCCTAAGTACTTTGGTAAGATGATCAATGCTGTCAACTTCATGAAGTTAATCATTAAGGTTAATGGTGAACAACTCGACTTAGCAAAGCAAACACCAAAAGACTTTAAGCTTGATCTTGACATGAAGCGTGGTGTTTTAGAACGACGCTTTACTGTTGAAATTGGTGGTACTGAAATGTACTTCAATTTTGAACGTTTTGTTAGTGTTACCCAAAAAGAATTAGTTGGTCAACGTCTCCACATTAAGAACCGTGGCGACAGTGATGCTAAGGTTGAAATTACCAGCATGATTGATGCTGATGTATACAACGAAGACGCTAACTACGATGAACAATTCTGGAACGTTTTAGGCAAGTCTGCTGATGGCGAACATGCTGAATTAACTTCTATGACTAAGAAGAATGATTTTGGTACTCCACAATTCATCGTTGGAATGAAGACTACTTCAAAGACTAACCTTGACCACGTGGATGACGGTACTGACGAAAAGCACGCTTACAACACATTTGCTGGTACTGTAGCTGCTGGTAAAGAAGTTAACTTTGAAAAGCGTAGTATCGTAATGACTTCTCGTGATTACGATTCTCAAGCAGATATTGAAAAGAACTTGGATGTATTAGGCGACCAACTTGATAATCAAAGTTTTGACGATTTACTCGATCCACATATTAAAGAATGGGCAGATCGTTGGGTTAAGTCTGATGTTGAAATTGAAGGTGACGAAGGAGCTCAACAGGGTATTCGTTTCAACCTCTTCCAACTCTTCTCTACTTACTACGGTCAAGATTACCGTCTTAACATCAGTCCAAAGGGATTCACTGGTGAAAAGTACGGTGGTGCTACTTACTGGGATACTGAAGCTTACTGTATTCCTGTTTACCTTGGGGTTGCAGACCCAGAAGTCGCTCGTAACTTATTAATGTACCGTTACAAGCAATTAGATGGTGCCTTTGTTAACGCTAAGCAACAAGGACTTGCTGGTGCATTATTCCCAATGGTTACCTTCAACGGTATCGAATGTCACAACGAATGGGAAATTACCTTTGAAGAAATCCACCGTAACGGGGACATTGCCTTTGCTATTTACCTTTACACTAAGTACACTGGCGACAAGTCATACGTTCTTAACGAAGGTGCAGAAGTTCTTACTGAAATTTCTCGTTTCTGGGCTGACCGTGTGCACTACTCCCAAAACAAGAATAAGTACATGCTTCATGCCGTAACTGGTCCTGATGAATACGATAACAACGTAAACAACGACTGGTACACTAACCTTCTTTGTCGTTGGACTCTTCAATACACCCTTGACATCTTAGACCAAGTAGATGAAAAGGTAGCTAAGAAGCTTAATGTTTCAGAAGACGAAAAGCGCAAGTGGAAGGGCATTGTAGACAACATGTACCTTCCTTATGACAAGGAAAAGGACATCTTCCCAGAAAACGATGGCTTCATGGACAAGGACTTGACTCCAGTTTCTGAAATTCCAAGTGACCAATTACCACTTAACCAACACTGGTCATGGGATAAGATCTTACGTTCACCATACGTAAAACAAGGTGACGTTATCCAAGGTCTCTGGGACTTCATCGATGACTTTACTAAGGAAGAAAAGAAGAACAACTTTGACTTCTACGAACAATTTACTGTTCACGAATCAAGTCTTTCTGCTTCCGTTTACTCAATTATCGCTGCTGATATTGGTTACGAAGACAAGGCCGTTGAATTGTATGAACGTTCAGCACGTCTTGACCTTGATAACTACAACAACGATACTTCTGATGGACTTCACATCACTTCAATGACTGGTTCATGGCTTGATATTGTTCAAGGATTTGCTGGTATGCGTGTTCGTGATGGTCAATTGCACTATGCACCATTCTTACCTAAGAAGTGGGATTCATACCAATTCCGTCAAATGTTCCGTGGTCGGATCTTGAAGGTTAAGGTTGACAAGCATGGTACTAAGATCGATCTTGTATCAGGTGACCCAATTACCATCGATCTTGACGGTAAGAAGCTTGAATTAAAGTAATTCTTGGAGGCATTTGAGATGAAGTTTGAAGATTTGAAAGGTTTTGCATTTGATCTTGACGGTGTTATTGCTGACACTGCTCGTTTTCACGGTCAAGCATGGCACCAATTAGCTGACAAGGTTGGAACTGAATGGACTCCAGAACTGGCTGACGCATTAAAGGGTGTTAGTCGGATGGATTCTTTGGAATTAATCTTGAAGGCTGGCGGCCATGAAAATGACTATACTCAAGACGAAAAAGAAGCTTTGGCAACTGAAAAGAATGATAACTATATTAAATTAGTTGAAACTCTAACACCTGCTGATATTCTTCCAGGAATGAAAGATTTCTTAGATGAATTGAAAGCTAATGGTTACCACATTGTATTAGCTTCTGCTTCTAAAAATGCGCCAAAGGTTCTTAAGTATTTGCAATTAACTGATTACTTTGAAGGAATCGTTAATCCAGCAAACTTAAGTCATGGTAAGCCAGATCCAGAAATTTACCAAGAAGCAGCTAAATTAATGGATCTTCCAGCTGACCAAGTAGCAGGACTTGAAGATGCCCAAGCCGGAATTGAATCAATTAATCGTGCTGGTGAATTATCAATTGGTTTTGGTGCTGATTTGCAGGATGCTGATGTTAAGTTCGATAAGACTGGCGACGTATCCTTAGCTGCTATTAAAGCGCAAATGAATTAAGATCCAATTTCTCTCTTTTAACAATCCGTAAAGACGTACTTAGAATAATCTAGGTGTGCCTTTTTTTATGTGAAATTTATGAAAAGAAAAATCGTTATAATAACAACAATCATTCTAATTAGTTGCTTATGGGTAGTAGTTGCGATTAACTTTAATCGGCCGTCCCTTCAGCCAGTTCAAGATGAAACACAGTCAAGTCAACAACCGCGGCCAAAATTTACCGACCAACAAATTGGGGTTTTGGCTGGATTGGCAATATCTCCCGACTGGTTAAAACAAAATATTGCTGCAAATCAACTCGTTTATGGAATTGTTAAGCCTTCTGATACCGTTCCAGCCGGAGTAAATGATTATAGCTATTTAGTAGCCGCTGACGACCAAGATGGAACGGTAATTTTCTTTAAAGTTGAAGGCCAAACGGTGATCATAAAATATACTTCTCAGCGAAATGCAAAACTAAAAACAAAGGACTTAACCTTGACGCAACTAAGAAAAGAATTCTACCAAACTAAGTCACAAAAAAAGCAAGTAGATAACTATATAGCAGGATTGCGGACCGAGTAAAATTTAAGGCATCTTAAAAATGCTATTTTCAGGGTATTCTTTAGTGATGAGTACTGTATAATATTCAAATTAAAGGAGGAAACTGTGATGTCAATTTATGGCCCATATGAGCAGATTTTGTCAAATATTCTTTCCCTCACAACTGATCGGATCAAAGAACTAAATCAGCAAACAGTGCAGGATAAGCAACCAAAACTTTATGAACATTTAATTGCCCGGGTGAAGACTTCCGAGAGTATGGCAGAAAAATGCCAGCGAAAAGGCTATCCGGTCTCTACTGAATCGGCCTTACGAAAATGTCGCGATGCAGTTGGAATCAGAATTGTTTGTAATTTCATCGATGATATTGACCGTTGCCTTTACCAATTACGTCAAGCTGACTGGTGTGAGGTTATTAAGGAAAAAGATTATATTACAAATGCAAAGCCAAATGGGTATCGGAGCTATCACGTCATTATTGATGAAACAGTTCCATATCAAGATATTGAAGGAAATAACCCCGGACATTTTTATGTTGAAATTCAGTTACGAACGATCGCAATGGACTCATGGGCAAGCCTTGAACATGAGATGAAATATAAACATAATATTAAAAATCCAGAGCGAATTGGCCGTGAACTTAAACGTTGTGCTGACCAATTAGCATCGTGCGACGTTCAAATGCAAACAATCCGGCAATTAATTAATTCTAGTGAGGAAGGCGAATAAAATGCGAATCCTTGTAGCAGAAGATGAACAGCAGCTATCTCATGTATTAAGTTCAGCGATGACAGCGAGTGGTTATCAAGTTGATATTGCTAATAACGGCCAAGAAGCGGTTGAGCAGGCGAAAGAAAATGCTTATGATGTCATAATTTTAGACATCATGATGCCTGTTAAATCAGGATTGGAAGCATTAAAAGAAATTAGGGCAACTGGTAATCCCACATATATTATGATGTTAACGGCAATGGGTGAAGAAGATGATAAGGTAACTGGTCTTGATGCCGGTGCTGACGATTACTTGACTAAGCCATTTTCGTTAAAAGAACTACTTGCTCGTTTGCGCTCCCGTCAACGCCGAGACGATTCTTACCAAGTAGATGTTCTTGAATTTGGTGATTTGACTCTTAATGGAAATGATCAATCGCTTGAAAGTCATAATTCGATTAGTTTAATGAATCGGGAAAATCGTTTACTTCAGTATTTTATTTTGAATGCTAATAAAGAACTATCAGTAAATGAACTTATCAGTCATGTTTGGGATGAGAATGAAACCGCTGATCAAGAAGATCTCTGGATTAATATCTGTTATTTACGGCAAAAATTACAGGCAATTCAATCTCAAGTAACAATTAGTGGTGAAAAAACTGGACCGTTTATGATTGTATACTAGGGGGCCAAGGAATAATTCAACGTTTTCGCTATAAATTTATTGCAATCTCAACTGCGGCGTTATTATTTGTGATTTTGACAATTGTTGGCAGTATTTGTACCCTCACTTACTATCAATCGCACCAAGAAATTGAACGGGTATTGACGATTTTAGTAAATAATGATGGTCAAATTCCTCGAAAAGGGATCCGGACTACTGACAATAGTCAACCTCAATTTTCACGTGAGGGCCTTCATCAATATCGTTATTTTGCTGTACTGGTCGATAATAAAAATCAAGTAACGGAAGTGCGAGATGATCATATTGCAACGGTTACGCCACAGGATGCCCGGGCAATGACAGACCGGCTTATAAGAAGAAAGGTGCATAGCGGACAGTTACTATATCAAGGGGTAAATTATGCTTATAAGATTCGGAATAACGACAGTGAGAAAGTAATTGTCTTTCTTGATGAATCGCTTCTCATGGCCCGGACGCGATCCCTAATGCATACGGGGTTGATCTTAGGGGTAATTGTTTTAGTTCTGTACACTATTGTTTTAACCCTTTACTCCCGTCGTGCAATTCGGCCAATTATTGAGGCAGAGCAGCGGCAAAAAGAATTTATAACTAATGCTAGTCACGAACTAAAAACACCATTGACAGTTATTTCAGCGAATAATGAAATGCAAGAGATTATCAATGGGGAGAATGAATGGACAGCAAATACCAAGCAACAGGTTACCCGCTTGACAAAGTTAATTAATAACCTGGTGTCCCTTGCGCGTATGCAAGAACAACCGACATTAACGATGGTACCAGTAAATGTAAGTCAAATTGCTGGGGATGTGGCTAGTAGTTTCAAGAGTGTGATTTCAACCGACCAAAAACAGTTCCGTGTACAAATTGATGAAGGCTTGGTGGCAAACGGTGATGAAAATATGCTGCGGGAACTGCTGAATATTTTGCTTGATAATGCGAATAAGTATTGTGATCCTCAGGGTGAAATTGATTTTACAGTGGCCTCACCTAATCATAGTAAGAATATCGTTATTACGATTGCGAACAGCTATAAGGATGGTAAAAGTCTGGATGTTAAAAAATTCTTTAACCGTTTTTACCGGGTTGATGAATCGCATACTCAAGGAAAAAAGGCTGGCTTTGGGATTGGGCTTTCGATGGCTCAATATATTGTTAAACAATTTAAAGGGAAAATTACAGCGAAGTATACAAATGGTAAATTAGCTTTTATCGTGACGTTAAAAGAAGTAGGAAAGTAAGAATGAAATTTTGGCGACTTAAGATTGGAATATATGCAGTTGTTTGGAGCCTAATAATTGGTATACTGACAGCGGCGTATTTAAACTTAGTTAACTGGGTAATTGATTTAGTTTGGCATCAATACCTTGATACGGCAGTTGGTGGTAAATGGTATCCGTTTTTAGTATGTATTCCATTGGGATTTTTGATTGGTTTCTTGAATGAGCGATGGGGTAATTACCCGTTAACGATTGAACAAGTGCTGACGCAAGTAAGGTTGAAGGGGCAATTAAATTATCATAATTGGTGGAAGTCTTTTATTCTTGGCTTATTGGCCTTTGGAGCAGGAGGAAGCATCGGGCCGGAAGCTTCTACAACAGTCTTAACTAGCAGCATGATTAATTGGCTTGGTGACCGTATGCGCTGGGCAACTTCAATGCGCCAGAAAGTTTCTCTTTGGTACGGTAAAATGCAAACGCAAGATTTAGCCCGTGCCCCTAGATTCAGTCAGCTTTTTAAAAATAAATATCAACGAGTCTTTGTTATTTCAGGATTAGTTGGAATTGGAATAGTAGGCGCGGCGATTGTTTTTAAGCTTTTTCCTGAAGAAGGTGTTTTTGGGATTCATCACCGGATCATTAATTGGGAGTGGATCAATTTATTAACGAGTATTCCAACGCTTATCATCGGGATTGCTTTTGGGTGGCTGTTTGTTCACTTAGAAAATTGGGCTGCGCTGATAATTAACGCAAAAATAAATAAGATTTGGCAAGGTGGGATTTTTGGGCTAATTTTAGCGGTTAGCTCGTTGATCACAAGCGATATTTTATTTTCTGGTGAGTTTAGAATTGTTCCTTTTACTCACGAAGCCTTTAATCATTCAATCACCTTCCTATTAGTTGTAGCGCTCGTAAAAGCCGTAATGAGTAATTTGGGGTTTGCAATGGGATGGCGGGGAGGAACGATTTTTCCGGCTATCTTTTCGAGTGTCGCGGTAGGAACTGCCTGTGCGATGATGTTGCCTGGAGACGTACGAGTAAATGCAATTGTTGTGATTGCGGCAAGCCTTACCTTTATTTTAGAAAAACCACTATTAACAATTATCCTACTGTTATTATTAGTGCCGATTGAACTAGCTCCTGTAATCATTCTTGTTTGCTTCTTAGTAGGAAGGATTATTAAACTTTTTCCTGCTAGTGAATAGAAAATCTTTAATATCTTTTGTATAACAAGGAAGATTGAGTGCTTGCTAAGCGTGAAAGATTATTTAAATTTAGTTTTATTAATATCTAGTTGTTTATATGATAAAAGTCGTGTATCTTTATTAAAAAACAATTAGAGAATGGGGCGATAATGTGTTTAGCAGAATTGGTCAATTAATATTCGATAATGAAGCTGTTGCAAAGACTTCTGATTTTACAATGGGTCTTGAGATTGAAATGCAACGAGTAGACGAAGATGGCAACCTAAGCCTTGAGCCATATCCGTCAGCGATTGGGGATGAGAAGACTAATCCATGGATTACCAATGATTTTTTAGAAACAATGGCTGAAATGGTAACTCCTTCTGCCCAACATTCTCTTGATGCAATGCATTATTTGTATGTTATCAATAATACATTGCGATCGGCTCTTGCTCCCGGTGAGTTATTATGGCCGCTATCCATGCCCCTACGACTTCCTAAAGATAAGACTAAATTGCGGTTAGCTAAAATGGGACCGAAAAAAGAAGCTTATTTGAAGGAATGGGCAAAACGTCATGGATACTCGCAAGGAACGCCTTGTGGAGCGCATATTAACTTGAGTATTGATCAGCACATTATTGAGCTAGTCCTTAATGCTCTCCCAGAACGCTTTAATAGTGAGCGTGAAGTGCGGAACTATTTATATACTATCTTGGCACAAGGTTTTGTTCGATATCGATGGCTTCTTACATATCTTTATGGTGCAAGCCCAATTGTTGAAGAAAATTATTTTGAACCGGGAAAAGAGTTGCCTCATCCGATTCGGAGCGTGCGGCAAAGTCAATACGGTTTTGGGACCAAATTTACCGGTGATTTTACTAATCTCGATCGTTACATTGCACGGATTGAAGAAGGAGTTAAAGCAGGGATTTTAACATCGGATTACGAATTTCATGGTCCGGTGAGGTTCAAAGGAAACACGGATTTAAAAAAGTTGCCTGAACATGGAATTGAGTATTTAGAATTACGAATGCTCGATTTAGATCCTAGCAGTTCAGTGGGAGTTCGGACTGGTACACTAAGATTTATTCGTTTATTAGCAAGTTACTTGATCATGCAGCCGCCATTAAAAGAAAACGAAGTAGAAGAAATGTTGGTGACTGCCGATAAAATGAATGAAGTTGTGGCCGAGGAAAATCCCCAAGCAACTTGCAGATATCAGGCCAAAGCTCGTGCTGTCCTCAAAAGTTTAGAGCGGTATGCCAATCAAATCCAACTCGGTCCAGAATATTCCGAAGTTCTGGAAGACTTAGAAGATCGGGTCGAAAATCCACTAACTACCTCGAGTGCTAAACTCTTAAACTATGTAAAGGATGGCTCACTCACTGAGTATGCGTTGCGTCGTGCCAAACGTTACCAACAAGCGGCACAGGAAACAATCCATCCTTTCAAAGGGTTTGAAGATGGACGAATCTATACTGCTGATGAGCTTCGAAAAGAATTAACATTGTAACCTTTTCAACGAGAAGCTAGCTCCAGTAAGCAATAATAGGCCTCCAACGTTCGAGTTTACCGGGCGTTGGAGGCCTATTATTCTATGCTTTTTTTTGAAAGTAACTTAACTTATGTCACTGCCCCTCCACTATTTATTTAACCGCTTTTTTTGCTCTAGCAATTAAGTCAGCAAAAATAGCGCGTGAATAATCATAATGTTTAAACATGTTTTCTGGATGCCATTGAACTGCTAAGATTTGATCAGAGTTAATGGTTTCCACGGCTTCTGGCACCTGATCATCAGCCCATGCCGTTACATGAAGTGGTTCAGCAATCTGATTTAGTGATTGATGATGACGTGAATTAACATATGGTCTGGGTCCTACTAAGTTAAATAATCGACTTGCCTTGTCTGTATTAACGTGGTGGGAAGGAAAATTTCCTGGGGCATCTTGAGAATGCTTAAGTGTTTGATGGGGATTTTCCGAAAGATCTTGGTATAAAGTCCCACCAAGTGCAACATTTAGTACCTGCATTCCACGACAGATCCCCATCATTGGTTTTCCGGCATTAAACGCAGCTGTAGCAAGACTAATTTCAAATTGATCTCGTTTAAGATATGTGGAACCTAATTTTTGGTGCGGTTCTTCGTTGAAAAAGGTTGGATCGACATCACTTCCTCCAGCAAAGATAATCCCATCAAAAAGATCAAGGTAGGATGGTGCTAGTGAAGCAGCAACACTAGGAAGAATAACGGGTAATCCTCCTGACTTGAT
Organism: Limosilactobacillus reuteri; assembly: GCF_034259105.1. NCBI lineage: Bacteria > Bacillati > Bacillota > Bacilli > Lactobacillales > Lactobacillaceae > Limosilactobacillus > Limosilactobacillus reuteri. The sequence continues at coordinate 75,089 of NZ_CP139478.1, forward strand.
AATGGCTTCTATTAATGGGCGAGGTGCGAAGGCAGCATTTCGCTCGTTAATGATGTTTGTAGCTTCAGTTAATGTATCTGCAGGAATAGCAATTCGTGGATGCATATAACCCCTCCTCATTTAGTTCTCATGATATTATAATCAAAGCATAATTCATTTGGAATAGCAATCAATATTTTTAATAAAAAAGATATAATAGAAGATGAAAGAAGGAATGTAAAGATGCTTGAATTAACTAATATTAACTCAACGTTCAACTTAAATAATGGGGTCAAGATTCCCTGCGTGGGATATGGTACATTTAGGACTCCGGCAGATGTAGCTGAACAGGCTGTGAAAGAAGCAATTGAAACTGGTTATCGACACATTGATACTGCGGCAGTTTACGGAAACGAAGAAGCAGTAGGGAAGGGTATTAAGGATTCAGGAATTAAGCGTGAAGACCTTTTTGTAACTAGCAAGTTATGGAATGCTAATCGTGGCTATGAACAAACGAAGAAGGCTTTTCAAGAGACGCTTGATCGTTTACAGATGGACTATTTAGACCTTTACTTAATTCACTGGCCCGCCAATGAAAAGCAGTTTGGCGATGATGCTGCCAAGATTAATGCTGAAACGTGGCGCGCAATGGAAGACCTTTACAATGAAGGCAAAATTCGGGCAATTGGGGTAAGCAATTTTATGCCTCACCATATTGCGGAATTAATGAAAACGGCCAAAGTAGCGCCAGCAGTTGATCAAATTGAAGTTCATCCGGGTTGGCCACATACAGAAGAAGTTAAATACTTACAAGCACACAATATCTTAGTTGAGGCGTGGGCTCCTTTAGGTGGTCAAGGTGCTAAAGTATTAACTAATCCAACAATGATTCAAATCGCTGATAAGTATCAAAAGACGCCAGCGCAAGTCTGCTTACGTTGGGTTCTCCAACAGGGGATTCTTCCATTACCGAAATCTGTCCATAAAGAACGGATGATAAGTAACCAAAATATATTTAATTTCGAATTAACGGATGAGGATATGCGCAAGATTAGTTTATTGCCAAATCTTGGCGGTCAATGTGCTGATCCAGATGAGGTTGATTTTTAATGATAAGAAATATGAAATTGATGCAGTAGTATTGGGTATCCAGTCGAATTAAAATAGTATGCTAAAAAGTCTCGAACCTTCACGGAAGAGGCTTTTTTGATATAATTTCTTTTAGCTAATAACGAGGAGAATTTGAAAATGAAAAATGCTTATCGCGCTTTTCGTCAATACTCTTGCCAGTTCAGGAAAAATTGGCTTGAATATTTAATATTATTTGGCGGTCTTGATATTGTAAACCAGTTTCTGGTAATTCCCTTTTTTCGCTGGATAACTACCTTTGTCCTGCAGGCAGGAGAAATTCCGTTTATTTCATATCAAAATATTGTAATTATTCTGACCCACCATCCATTAGTTGTAGTGAGCCTTTTAATTGAATTAATATGTCTAATGGTAATCATTTATGGCAAATTTATGCTCTTGTTGACGGGCTTTCGTGAAATTGGCTTGCCAGAGTTTAGCTGGCGCCGAATGTTTAGGCAAACAAAAGAAACTTTATCGTTACTAAATTTTGGATCGTTAATTTTATTATTAGGTTACTTCTTACTTATTATTCCATTTACAGATATTATCTTTCGAACTCCCCTGCTGGCGAAAATTCAAGTTCCTCAGTTTATTGTTGATTATCTTACCCGTAATGCATGGCTTATTGGTGGATTGACCTTGTTCTATCTTTTAATGACAATGATCGGTATTCGTTTAATATTGACAATGCCATTAATGGCTTATCAACATTTACGGTTAAGAGCTGCTATGTCTCAAAGCTGGCAAATGACAAGTAAGCTAAGATGGTTGAAGTTTTTAATTCAAATTGTGCTGATGACAATAATTGTAGGTAGTATAACGGTTGTTTTTTACCTCATGATTTACATTCTTCAGGTTGTTTTGGATTTATTACCCGGGAAATTATCTTTGATTACTGCTATCTTTAACTTGTCGATCTTACAGCTTGGTGGTGAGGTATTAGCAGTATGGGCAGGAACGATTATCTTACTGGTAGTCGTTAACCCGTTAACTAGCATTAGTGAACTAGCGACAACTCCTGAACATCCATCACGAGGATTGCTTACTTCCTTTATGCTTGTTTTCCTTGTAATCGGCTTGGCGACTCTTGCAAATAATACTTTTTACATGATGGGGACGGGGATTAAACGCCCAATAACTATCTCGCATCGGGGAGTTGCTGAAAAAAACGGGGTGCAAAATACTATTCCAGCAATGGAAAAAACAAGTAAACTTAAGCCTGATTATATTGAAATGGATTTGCATGAAACAAAGGATCACCAGTTTGTTGTGATGCATGATGAGAATCTTAAAGACCTAACAGGAGTAAACAAAACACCTCATGAACTAACATTGAAGCAATTAACACGACTAACTGCACGCGAAAATGGCTATCATGCTAAGGTTGCGAGTTTTGATCAATATTTAGCAGCGGCTGAGAAACATCATCAGAAACTTCTGATTGAGATAAAAACAACACCACATGATTCAAAGCAGATGCTCCAGAATTTTAATCGCCGGTATGGGAAAAGGATTTTGCAAGATCATGACCAAGTTCACTCGCTCGACTACAGTGCTGTGAATAAGCTAAAAAAGATTAATCCACGGCTAACAGTTTTGTATATTCGACCCTATAATTTGGGTAATCCCCAGGGAGTTGCTGACGGGTTTTCGATGGAATATTCAACATTAAATCAGGACTTCATTACTCAAGCCCAGTGGCAACATAAACCGGTATATGCATGGACAGTTAATGACACAGATTTAATGAAACAGACTATGTATAACCATGCTGATGGGATAATTACCGATAATTTAGGGGGAATTAAATGTGGCAATTAAAGATTTTACTGGTAGGCAAAGTTATGCTAATCGAATTTTAAACTATATCATTGTCGTTCCCACAAGTGGGGGAATTGAACCGTAAAAAACACTCGAGAACTAATCGCCTTAGTGGCTTAGCTGTTCTCGAGTGTTTTTTATCCAACATGATGCTTCTTTAGTTGCCTAATAACAATTAACGCCACTATTCCACCAATCATTCCTTGGATAAAGTTTGAACCTAAACTCAAAAAACCGGTGATTACATGGTACATAACGGTATTGCAGATAAAGTAGATTGCAATCATTACAATTGATCCGGCTAAGACTGCGGTCCATTTGCCCCAGGTGGAGTTGCCATATTTTTTATAAATCCAGCCACTGATAAATCCTTCTAAACCATGAGCCGCAAAGGAAAATAAGGCATCTTGCGGAAAGCCGGAAATAAGGTCAAGGAACATTCCGCCAAAGCCGCCGACAATTGTTCCTGCTCCTGGTCCTAAAAGCATGGCAGCAATGAATACACCAGCATCACATAAGTTGACGTTACCATGTGTCCATGGAATAGGGATAAGAAAGAAGCGTCCGAGAACAAGAGTTAGTGCTAGTAACATTGCAGCAATAATTGAGCGGCGCAACCGAAAAGTAGATTCCATATTAAAACTCCTAACATAGTCAATTATGAGTAATTTTACAATAATTTTTAAAAAATTTCAGAGAAAAGCATGTCGTTATTTATCTATTGATACAAATAAAAGATACCTTAACATCTTATGCAATAGTAATTGTATTTAAACATTATGTAATAAAGATGATAATTGGTTTTCAATTGATAATCAATATTCCTATTTTATATATTGATTAAATGAAAATTATGCGTATAATTAATTGTGAAAATCAGAACATGATATGAGGTGTGTGTTATGAAGGTTATTATTGTTGGTTGTACGCATGCAGGGACAATTACTGCCACTCAAATTTTACAAAATCATCCAGAAACAGAAGTCACAATTTATGAACGTAATGACAATGTTTCATTCCTCTCATGTGGGATTGCGGTTTACCTGAGTGGTGATGTTGGTGACCCAGATGCAATGTTCTACTCAAGTCCCAAACAACTTGCTGCCATGGGGGCAACAGTTCATATGCAACATAATGTAACTGATATTGATCCTAAGACTAAGACGGTTACAGTGACAAACCTTGTGACAGGCGAAACAAAGACTGACCATTATGACAAGTTAGTTGATACTACTGGTTCTTGGCCAGTAATCCCACCAATTGAAGGTGTAGATGGCCCTAATGTTTATTTGTGCAAGAACTACCACCATGCTAAAGAATTGTTCAACGTTGCTAAAGATGCGCAACGGATTGTTGTAATTGGTGGAGGTTACATTGGAGTTGAATTAGTAGAAGCTTACACTCGTCAAAATAAGGATGTTACATTGATTGATGGTTCACCACGGATGCTTCATAAATACTTTGACCGCGAGTACACTGATCGGATTCAACAAGAATTTGTAGATCACGGAGCTAGTTTTGCCTTTGACCAACGAGTAACCGGATTTGAAAATCATGAAAATGGTGTAACCGTTAAGACAAATAAGGGCAACTATGATGCAGATATTGCTATTCTCTGTGTTGGATTCCGTCCGAATACTGACCTCTTAAAGGGTAAAGTGAAGATGCATGATAATGGGGCAATCATTACGAATGAATATATGCAATCATCTGATCCAGATATTTATGCTGCCGGAGATTCAACGGCTGTTCACTATAACCCAACTGGCAAGGATGCATACATTCCATTAGCTACTAACGCTATTCGGCAAGGAACAATTGTCGGAACAAATCTCTTTGGCAATACAATGCGCGATATGGGAACCCAATCTAGTTCTGGCTTAAACTTATATGGAACAACGATGGTATCATCTGGCTTAACTTTGGAGAATGCCAAAGAAGCGGGCTTTGATGCAGCTGCGGTGACAGTTGAAGACAACTACCGTCCAGAATTTATGCCGACAACAACTCCTGTATTAATGACATTGGTGTGGGATAAGAAGACTCGGCAAATTCTTGGTGGACAGTTTATGAGTAAGCATGATGTTTCTCAATCTGCTAACATCATTTCCTTATGTATCCAGGATAAGCACACGATTGATTATTTAGCATTTGTTGATATGCTATTCCAGCCACACTTCGATCGTCCGTTTAACTATGTAAATATTCTTGGTCAAGCGGCGGTAAAGAAGCAGGCTGAATTAGAAAAATAATTGTAAAAAAGACGAGGCTCGGAAAGAACAAAAAGTTTTTTCTCTGAGCCTCGTTATTTTTAAAAATCGCCGTTCATAATTGAATCTTTTACAATCATATAATCAACCTTCCGAATAGCTTCAAGGTCGCGACCACCCGAATAAGAAATAGCTGATTGTAGATCTTCCTGCATTTCGTTTAGGGTGTCTTTGATGGAGCCACGGTAAGGAACGAGCATTTGCTTTCCTTCAACATTTCGATAAGCACCTTTTTGAACCTCCGATGCAGACCCCCAGTATTGCTTATATTGTTTTCCATCAATGGTGATGACATGTCCTGGTGATTCGAGGTGACCGGCAAGCATTGAACCAATCATCACCATTGAAGCGCCAAAACGAACAGACTTAGCAATGTCCCCATTATGTCTAATACCACCGTCAGCGATGATTGGTTTTCGCGCGGCTTTAGCACACCAACGAATAGCCGATAATTGCCAGCCGCCAGTACCGAAACCAGTCTTTAGCTTAGTGATGCAAGCTTTACCGGGGCCAACCCCAACCTTAGTGGCATCTGCCCCTGCATTTTCGAGGTCGCGAACAGCTTCGGGAGTTGCAACGTTCCCCGCGGTTACAAAGGTATCTGGGAGCTTTTCTTTGATGTATTCGATCATTTTGATTACAAAATCTGAATGACCGTGAGCAACATCAATCGTAATGTACTCTGGATTTAATTGTTCGGATTTTAGCTGATCAATAAACTTGTACTCATCATCCTTAATCCCGACCGAAATCGAAGCAAATAATCCTTTTTCGTGCATCATTTTAACGAAAGCTGCTCGTGTTTCTGGATTAAAGCGGTGCATCACATAATAATAGTCATTTTGGGCAAGCCAAATCGCCAAATCTTCATCAATGACGCTTTCCATGTTTGCGGGTACAACAGGGATCTTGAATGTGTGCGGGCCAAACTTGATGCTTGTATCTGCCTCCTTACGGCTCTTGATCACACATTTGTTTGGGACTAATTGAATATCATCATAATCGAATGTTTTCATTAGGGCAGCTCCTTTAAAAAAATTACCGTAATTATTATGCGCTAAAATATATGAAGCGTCAATGAAAATAGCGTACATTTATTGAACTATATCAAAAAATAGTTCGATAAACTGTTGACGCCAAGAACTTAATCCGGTAAAATAGCGAAGTAAAAACGTTAATTTTAGAAAATATAACTATGAGGTGAAAATAAATGTCATCAGTTGTTATTGTTGGTAGTCAATGGGGCGATGAAGGAAAGGGTAAGATGACCGATTACCTAAGCCAAGAAGCGGACGTGGTGGTTCGTTCACAAGGTGGTAATAATGCAGGTCATACAATTGCATTTGATGGTAAGAAGTTTGCCCTCCGTCTAGTGCCATCTGGGATTTTTGCTAAAGACAAGTTAGCAGTAATTGGAAATGGAGTGGTTATTAATCCACCAGCATTATTAAAGGAATTGCATTATCTTCAAGACAACGGGATCGACATTTCTGGTTTACGGATTTCTAGTCGTTCACATATTACCTTCCCATACCACATTCTTCTTGATAAGTGTCAAGAAGAGGCAAAGGGTGATCACAAGGTGGGTACAACCAAGAATGGGATCGGCCCTACCTACATGGATAAGGTTTCACGGGTTGGTATCCGGATGTGCGACCTGCTCGAAAAGGACACCTTTAAAGAAAAGCTTGAACGTAACTTGGCTGAAAAGAACGAATTATTCACTAAGTTATACCATGTTGACCCAATTAACTTTGATGACATTTTCGAAAGTTACTACGAATACGGTCAAGAATTAAAGCAATACGTTACTGACACAGCTCAAATTGTCAATGATGCCCTTGATCAAGATAAGAAGGTTCTCTTTGAAGGAGCACAAGGGGTTATGCTTGATGTTGACCAAGGAACCTACCCATATGTTACTGCTTCTAACCCAATTGCGGGAGGAGTATGTACAGGTGTTGGTGTTGGCCCTAACAAAATTGAAACTGTTGTTGGGATTTGCAAGGCTTACTCGACGCGGGTTGGTGCTGGTCCGTTCCCAACCGAATTAACTGATGAGATCGGTGACCAGATTCGTGAAACTGGTCATGAATACGGAACGGTTACGGGTCGGCCACGGCGCGTTGGTTGGTTTGATAGTGTCGCAATGCGTCATGCACGGCGGGTTTCAGGAATTAGTTGCCTTAGCCTTAACTTGCTTGATGTTTTGACTGGTTTGAAGACCGTTAAGATTTGTACCTCATACAAACTTGATGGTAAGCAAATTGATTACTACCCAGCTAGTTTGAAGGAACTTGAACGTTGTGAACCAGTTTATGAAGAACTTCCAGGATGGGACGAAGATATTACTGGTGCGAAGAAGTTTGAAGACTTACCAATTAATGCGCAGAATTACTTGAAGCGGGTAAGTGAATTATCAGAATCCCCACTTGCAACTGTTTCCGTTGGTGCTGATCGGATTCAAACAATCATCGTTAAAGACCCTTGGGAATTAGCACATAAATAAATAGATGAAAGCTTCTAATGTTTGAATAATCTTTAAGCATTGGAAGCTTTTTATTTTCCTGGTTCCCTCTATGGTATAATCGAGGCAAATAAACGTTATAGGGGGCAAGATGATGACACAGCCAACACTAACAGTAGAAAAACATTATTTGAATTGGCCACTTAACCATCCTTTAAATCAAGCTGATATAATGCATGAGTTGGGTGTGCAAGCATCTGATGAAACGGGCCAAGATCTAACAAGTAAGGTCATGATGAACCTAACCCAAGTGGATGTTAACAAAGCAGGAGAATACCCTGTGATGTTAAGTGTAATGGATAATAACGGACAAAGTACTCAGGTAAGCATCACCCTAAATATTCAACCGATGCGGACACAGAATGCAACTCAGGAAACTGCAACGCCCCAAAAGTCAAGACGGGGATGGTTATGGGTTATTATCGTAATCGTAGTTATCTTATGTGCATGGTGGGCGATCAGCTCTCATAACCGGCAAGCTGCTAACCAAGTGGCAGAACTTAAAGGGGCAACTCAACAATACCAAAAAGACCACGATCAACAAGCATTAGAAAGTCGCCTTAATAAGATTCAAAGCCAGACTCAAGACTTGCAAAATCAAGTGCAAAGCAACAGCATGAAACAAGATTTAAACCAAGTTAATGAAACCGTTAATGAAGTACGGGAAAACCCAGATAATGGGACGAAAATTGTAAATAACTTAAAGAATAAGGGTGATTTTCAAGAAATCTGGGGAAATATTAGCCAAGAAGTCCAGAAGTGGCTAGATGAATTTGCTAATTAGTGAGTTTGACAGCGGCAAGATAGACCCTTAAAATGGGAATAATAATTAGCGAGATTTCCCGTTGAGTTGTTAGGGATGATGGGAAAACTCAAGTAAATGCTGGATCCTTCCTTAGATTAGCGGAGGGTCTTATTCTTTTGAAAGATTTTAAATTAATTAAGGAAGTGACATGATGGCTCATGAGATCTTAGACGGCTCAAGTATGCAACGTGCATTGACCCGGATTACTTATGAGATTATCGAACAAAATAAGGGTGTCGATAACTTAGTATTTGTTGGAATTAAGACGCGAGGAGTATATTTAGCAAAGCGCCTCGCCAAGCGACTAAATCAGTTGGAAAATGTAGAAATTCCCGTGGCAGCACTTGACGTCTCTCTTTACCGTGATGACCGTCATGTAGCAGACTATACTCAAGAACCAACCGTAAAAACTGATCAATTAGATATTGATATTACTAACAAACATGTTATTTTGGTTGATGATGTGCTCTTCACTGGACGGACAGTTCGGGCGGCCTTAGATGCTTTGATGGATATGGGACGGCCAAATCGAATTTCACTAGCGGTCCTTGTTGATCGGGGACACCGTGAATTACCAATTCGGCCAGATTTTGTCGGGAAGAATATTCCGACTGCAATGAATGAAACTGTCCATGTAGCAGTTGAAGAATATGATGGCCATGAAGATGTAACAATTGAGCATAATTAAAAGAAAGGGAGCCACGAAAAGCCCCCGTAAGTAACAACAGGCCTCTATCGTTCGGTTTTACCAGACGCTGGAGGCCATTAATGTACTGCACTGTTTATCTTATCTTCCGCCACCAATCCACCGTTGAATGCTCATTAAATACCCGGGTACCAAATTTTTTCTGAAACCACCGGACTTGTTTGGGAGTAAATCCTCGAAATACTAATGGTAAGTTTTTCCAGTGAGAATAAAGGGCATAGAGAAGAAGGATGTATTGTTCTTTACTAATATTATCTACTGGAATCTCACTAACCATGGTCATTGAAATCCCTGTCCCCAGTGCAGGAAATGTATCAAGACTAATCTTGTAGATTGGATGGTGACCGATATTGGTAGTGAATACTATTAATGCTTGTTTCTGTCGCGGACGATAAACTTTTTCGATCCGCTTATTGATCTTGTGAACTTGGCGCTTCGTTGGATTAAGAATTATATTTCGCATATAAAAGCCTCTAATCGAACATTTGTTTAGGAAATAGTATATCATACTTAGAAACAGAACAAATCATGTAAGTTTTTGCTGATATAATTCTATTTATCCTTTTCGTTGTAATTACAATATTTTTATTAATGCGGTATGATTGGATTAGTAAGTTTAGTATTAATCGTGCAGGACATCTAATGCCAAACTGGTTTGCAATCTTATTTTGGTTAACGCGACGTGAGCGAGCTGAAAATAATTAGAGGAATAGAAAAAACGCTTAATGACTGCACAAATCATTGAACGCATTAGTTTAGAGAATAATAGCAGCTGATATCGCACATTATCTGCTACTAGTAAAATGTTAAGTCTAATTGAGGCGAACAACTAAAAACAATTATTGGCACCACCCTAGAAGAAAGAACAATTTAGTCTTGGGAGTTTATTTAGATTTTGTCCTTATTAAAATGAGAAAAAGTTAAGGATATTCTAGAAGTCATTAAGCAATAAAATTGATTTCTTCACGAATTGCTTTTGATGTTAAAGCTTCAATTCGTTGATATTTTATCAAGTAATTTATCAATAGTTAATAGTTTTACGAGATTATGCACTCACTGTGTACAAGTGATACCAAGAATATACTTTGTTCTAACAAGGGTGTTATTTTACTATATTTTTACTAATCGTTTATATTAAGATAATATAGTTTGGAGTTTATATAGGAGAAAAAAGATGGATATTCGTAAAATTAATACGTTAAATAGAATTAAGGAAGGATTTATTACTGTTTTAGATACTAAAAAGTTATCAGAATGTACTACTAATGATATTGTAAATAGCGCTGAAATCAGTAAGAAAACCTTCTACAATTATTATCAAAATAAGCAGGATCTTCTTCATGAAATTGAGAATGATCTATTGGAAGGCCTGAAAGAAGCGCTTGTAATTGATCGTGAAGAGCTAAAAGATGTCAAGCATTTACCAGGTGCAGACGAAATTAAGGAATTAGCAGAAGTGGCATTTAATCATACGTTGGCTTTTTGTAATGAAAATAAGCATGCGTTGTCAAATTTGCTTTCCTCAAATGGAGATATGCAGTTTTATCAAATGATTGTTGAAGTAGCAAATAATGAATTTGATGCGCGAGTTCCATATTTGTTTGGGGATATAAATATTAAAGAAGCTAATGTGAAGTCGCCATTGCCATTCTCATTTATAAAAACCCTCTATATCAATACAATTGTTAATTTGTTAATGCTTTGGGGTGCCGCACCAGACTCTTTAAGCATTAATGAAATTAAGTCAATTGCAGGCTTGATTCAAACAAAATCACCAGTTGAATTGATTCAAATTTATAAATCTTATTTAAACTAGAAAATGAGGAGCCGAAAATTTTTTCTCGGTCTCCTCATTTTTTATTATCAAAAATTCTTTTTAAATTAATTGCCCTTCCAATAACGTGCCCGGGTAAGCAGTTCCCGTGAACGCTGGTCAGCTGGTCGATAACCCTTAGTAAATAGGTGTCGGAAGTACATCATATTATAGAAAAAGCCAAAGAAAACAGAAGGCCATGGGAATTGGAGCAGGGCATTAAGTCCAAAGAAAAGGGCTACCAAAGCATAATCGAGGGTTAATACAATCATTAAAATAAAGTTATAGTAGTCAGCCCGAAAAAGAGCTGGTAGTGGCCCGAACCAAAGAGTTGTCCATGAAAAGCCAACTTTGGCTATTCGGATATCCCCCTGGTCATTAACGATTTTAGCGTAATTTGGTGGGAGGGGGAGATTGTTTAAGTTAAACGGATTTTGGTTATCATTATTGTTATTACCAAATGGGTTTTGCATATCTCGTCCACTTCTTTCTATAAATAATAATATTAACACATTGAGTGAGGGATAGGAAACGTCTCTATCAGGCTTTCAAGGAATGTTAACAATTATATGGTAAACTCAAAGTGATAACCATGAAAGGGGAAATCAAGGATGCTTTTTTTCCTAAACGATAATATCCAACGAAACAAATCAGGAATTGAGCATGCGCAAATTAAGCGTCTGCATCTGTTTGAAAAATATCATCAACCGGCTAAAATTGTTACTCGGCAATATTCCAATGAATTACACTTGGTAACAGCAGAAGCAGGGATTGATGATCGTAACTTTATTAACTTGTTTGATTATTTTCAAGAGGCTTGTGAGGTCCCGCAAAGGAATATTCGGATTAAAGATATTCCAGTTAACCCCCATTGGGATCGCAAGGCCGATGGGATCAATTATAATTATTATCAAAATGGCAAACGTATTCTCTATATCCGTCGGCGCAGTGATACTGATCGGCGGGTAATTAATATTCAATATTTTGATCATTATGGAAAGCTTCTCAAAGTTAGTTGGTTTGACAGCCGCGGTTTTATCTCGGTCGAACAACTTTATGACTGGGATGGAAAAATGGCAACGGAAAACTATTACCGTCCAGACGGAACCTTAGCAATCCAGCTAGCCCACCAGCAGGATAAGCGGGGAAAGGAAATTAAAACATACCATCTCTTTAATTACCATGGTCGTGACTACCAATTCAGTGGCTTTGATCAGTTAACCCGGTTTTTCCTCGATGAGTTGGTTACTGACAAGCAAATCTGTGGTGAAGGTCCGGTTGGCTTTGTCGTTGACCGAGTGTATGAACTAGGCTGGGCGGTTTTGCACATGAAGCACCGGGTCTTTCGGGTCCTTCAATTGCATAATGACCATGTCAATAATCCTGATGATATGCTTCATTCTACCCTTAATTATAACTATGATTGGGGACTTAAGCACCTCCAAGATTGGGATGGAGTCATTGCATTAACTCCGCAACAACAAGAAGATCTTCAAGACCGGTTTGGCAAGTTTGGCGTGAAGATATACCGGATTCCCGGTCCGATTGTACCTGCGGCGGTTATTAATAAGCGTCACGTTCCTTTTAAAAAACGAACGAAGAAACAAGTTGTCATGGTTGCTCGCTTGTCTCCTGAAAAACAGCAAGACCACCTATTAAAAGCATGGCCACAAGTATTAGCCGCTGTTCCGGATGCCAAACTCGATTTTTGGGGTTATGCTAATGATGATTTTGATAAGACGCTCAATAAAATTGTCAAAGAGGAAGCAATTAATAGTTCTGTGACCTTCCATGGGTATACGGATGACGTCAATTCGGTTTACGAAGATGCGCAATTACTCATTTTGCCAAGTCGGGCTGAAGGGCTACCGCTATCATTAGTGGAGGCTCAGTCCCATGGGTTGCCGATTATTGCTAATGACATAAAATATGGTCCTTCAGATGTCGTTATTGATCAACAGGATGGATTACTGACCAAGAACGGTGATATTGATGGACTGGCTCAAGCGATCGTTCGCTTATTGCAAGATCAAGAGCGGTTAGCGCAGATGAGTGAAAATGCTTATGCTGATAGTGAACGTTATTCTGAACCAAACGTGATGAAGTTATGGAATGAATTAGTTGCTGACATGAAGGAAAAGGGGGAAGAGTAAAGTGTACTTTTTTGTAAACCAATACTTGTTAAGTAGCAATTCCAGTGTTGAACATGCTGAATTAAAACGACTAGCCCTATTTAAAAAGCATGGTGGAGAAGCTAAGTTGGTGACTCGTGACTTCGACCTCGTTCTTCATGATACCATCAAAAAATTTGGTTTAACCAACGACCAAATTGTTAATATGTATGATTTTTTTGCAAACACGACTGATTACCAAGGCGAAAAGCTCCATACTGAGGATTTGCCTTTACCAATTAACTATCAAGTAGGAACCGGAAATAACTATCGCGAAGTAAAAGATGGTGACCGCCTTGTTTGCGAAGTTCACTTTGCGGCTGGAACGATTGGGCAAGTTAACCATGTTGATTACTTTGATCTTGCTGGTAATATGACTCTTCGCCAACAATATGATATTCGTGGCTTTAAGGCAGCTGACGAATTCTTTGGTGAAGATGGACAGGAATACTATGCACGTTATTACCGCCCCAATGGAGAAACGTATCTTGAACGGTATTTTGTAAAATCAGTTGAAAATACCCCGATCAATTCTCTGAATGTTTTACGTAATTATCAGGGACAGGATCGCTTCTTTGATTCTTTAGAGGACCTCTTTATCTTCTTTTTAGATGAATTGAATAAGGCGAATGGTGAGGACAATGTATTTATTGCTGATCGACCAGCAGTTGCGATCAAACCGGTTCAATCAATGATGACAAAAGCAAAGAAATTCTTGTGGCTTCCGATGAACCAGGTTAATGATGGCCAGGACTTAATAAATGGTTCCTTAAATGTTATGCTACAAGACCCTGTTACTACGGATGCGGACAAGTGGGATGGGGTAATCGTCATGACTGCTAAGCAAGCTGAGATTCTCCAGCAACAAATTCACAATACTGTGCCAATCTATGTGATTAATGGGGCCCCCGTTCTTGCTAACTATGCACGGATTAATGAAGCTGATCGGACACCAGGACAGTTGATTTATGTTGGGCGACTGGCAGAAGATAAGCAAACTAGTCAACTAATCAATATGTTTGCGCAGATTCATCATCAAGTTCCTGAAAGTAAGCTAACTTTCTATGGTTATGGCACTAGTGAAGATATGGACAACTATAAAAAGCAGGTTAAAAGCCTTGGATTAGATAAGGCGATTGAGTTTGCTGGTTACCAGATATCATTAGATGAGGCATATGATCAAGCTCAATTATTTGTCGATGCAAGTCGAATCGATGCACAGCCATTAGCGATGGGCGAGGCCTTGAATCATGGGGTACCAGTTGTTTCTTATGATTACCTTTATGGACCACGTGAAATGGTAATTTCAGGTAAAAATGGTGAGATCATTCCTTTGAATAATCAGGGACAGTTCATTCAAACCGTCGTCAAATTATTACAAGATCAAGATGAACTGCAAAGCTTGAGTACTGGTGCCTATGACAATCTAGATAAATTGGCAGAAGAAAAAATTTGGAAGCAATGGCAACAACTATCAGCTATTTAGTCAAAATTGGTTATAATATATTCAGAAGACGAAAAGCAGAAAATAATCAAATGTTTTTGAAGCCTTTGGTCGTTATCTATTGATAATCTATAGACGGAAAATGAGGGCGGAATGATGGATAATTATCAAGCAATGAATTTTTACTATGGACTTCTTAATTTACGTGCCGGTTTCTTTAAGGCTAACTTATGCGAAATACTAATGGCGATCGCACAAAGCGTACCTGATGAAAATCAACAATCAGCAACGGCATATCATACTGTGGACGAGGATCTAAGTCAAGACCATGAACAATTAAAGCATGATCAAGTTGAATTTGGATCATTTTATGAAGATGGTCATATTTTACATAATGTCAAAATTAATACCCAATCAGACTTTTTCCTCGATCCGACCCGGGAAGATACCGTCAAGTGGCGTGTTAGTTTTACGGTTGCTAAAGATGTCCGACCAGCCGATCAATTTACTGTTCAACTATCATCAAATTTGATGGTTGCGCCTAATGGTTATCCTAAAAAACCAGTTCCTGACTTTAGTGATCAAGATGGGGTTGTTATTGCGATGGGGGCCTATGACCGTGATAAGCACGAACTTGTCTATACTTTTACCAATTACGTAACCGAGCATCGACAAATAATTGGTGGATTAGAGGGAGAATTAGCAATTGATCCACTCACAACTCCAGAGAACGAATTTGGCTTGGAATGTTTTATAAGTGTTGATGATTACCGAAAAGACTTTACGATTGATATCGACTATCCAGACCTTGCTAACGATATGTTTCTCGGGATTTCTAGCCGGATGATGAATTTTGATAAGGATCAGCAGCTCTTTGAGGACATTATCTATGTTAATCTGGCACAAAAAGACCTTAATCATGCCTATATTGTCTTTAACACGAGTGACCTAGTAGAAGAGTTATCTAATGCCGTAGTAAAGCCGTCAACAATGCGGATTGAGATTTATCGTAATTCACGGGGATTAAAGTTGCCTCAATCATATGGGGTAAACCTTCAACGACTACGGGATATTTCTAATCAATTCCCAGTAGTGGAAGGGGATCACCTTGTCGAGACACCTTATACAATGTCCTTTGCTGATAACAAGATGCGTTTGAATTTTGGTGCGGATCAGACTAATGATTCCTATATTATTAGGGTAGTCGGCCAATATAATGATGAACTTGATGGAACAGTACGATTGCGGGCTCGTTTATTTGGGATGGACCAGCAAAATGTTTATATGAGTAATTCTACGGCTGCAGCAGCTACTGGAACTTCGATGGTCGCAAGTGGCCATGCTATTTCTAAGGAGAAATTAGTAGAGGCGGCAGCGATCACAACAGAAGACTTGAAGCAAGAAGAACCTTTTGTCAATGTGGAAGAACCTCTTGAACCTTCAGCAGTTGAAGGAGTGGAGGAAGATGGTGACGTTCCTTTTGCTTCTGATAATCAGGAACAGTTTGCTAGTTTTCAAGCGGAAGAAGAGGAAATGCCAATCGAAGAAAATCAGGAAGATATCCCGACTAATGATGTTGCTGCAGAAGAGCAAGTTGAACCCCAAGAAGATTCCCCGCAAAGTGCAGTTTCAGTTCCAGATGATGCAGCCGTTGAAGAAGAATCTGACTCATCAGCTTATATAATTTCATTTAATTCAGATGAGGAAGAGGAGTCGCTTGTTGCTACTGAACAAGAAGAAAATCAGGCGGAAGCTTCTACAGTCAGTGCAGCAGTTGGTGGGGATGAATTATCGATCTCCTTTGACATCGCTCCGCAAGCGGCACCAGCAGAGACTAAAGAAGATCTAACAGAAGAAACTGAATCTTCAGATGAGGAAGAGGAGTTTACTACACCACCCGAAAAATTAGGAGCAGAACCTACTCAGGCATTATCTGAAGAATCCGCAACCCCTGAGCCTGTTGTTGAAATTAAAGTTAGTGAAGAGGAGACAAGCGCAGCACCATTACCAATGCCCGGACGACGACCACCTCGCCGGCACAGTCGTTTTCAAAATACAACCCGGTCGAATCATTCGTTGCGTCATTTGCGGTGATTCTAATAGCAAAATAAAGTGTCAGGAGAGATTATCCTGGCATTTTATTTTTGTCAAAATGTAATCGTTTACATAAAATGCTTGCAATTAAAAATATAGGTGTTAATATTTAATTGGAGTTAAGTAAACGTTTACATTAATATTTAAAGTGAAAATTATAGTAGTTTTATGGAGAGAGGTTTTATTTTATGGAAAACAATCATTGGTGGAATAAATCGGTTGTTTATCAAATTTATCCAAAAAGTTTTCAAGATACCAATCATGATGGTGTCGGTGACCTTCGTGGAATAATTGATCGTCTCGATTACATTAAGGAATTAGGCGTCGATGTCATTTGGTTGAACCCCATTTATGAGTCACCACAATTTGATAATGGTTATGATATCAGCAACTATGAAGCAATTAACCCGACTCTTGGCAACATGGATGATTTTCAAGAATTGATCGATTGCGTTCATGAACGTGGAATGAAATTGGTCATGGACTTAGTAGTTAACCATACTTCTGACCAACATGACTGGTTTAAGGAATCACGAAAGGGCAAAGACAATCCATATCGTGATTATTATATTTGGCGTGACGGTAAGAAGGGTGAAGAGCCAAATAATTGGGGTTCCTACTTCTCTGGTGCTGCTTGGAAATATGATGATGAATCCGGCCAATATTACCTTCATCTTTTTGCTCCAGAACAACCAGATCTAAATTGGGAAAATCCGAAAGTTCGGCACTCTGTTTATGACATGATGAACTGGTGGGCTGCCAAGGGTGTCGATGGTTTTCGGATGGACGTTATTAACCTAATTTCTAAGCCGGATGGATTGCCTGATGCTAACAAGAACGAAGACGAGAAATACGCCAATGTTGAACCGTTAGTATCAAATGGTCATCGCATTCATGAATTCTTACAAGAAATGAATAAGAATGTTATGAGTAAGCATAAGATGGTGACAGTTGGTGAAACACCGGGCGCTACACCGGAAGATGCCGAGAAGTATGCCAGCCTTGATAATAAAGAATTAAATATGATTTTCCAATTTGAACACATGGGCCTTGATAGCAACCCTAATCCAGCCCTTGGTAAGTGGGATGATCGCAAGACGAGCCTTAAAGATTTGCGGGCAAACTTAACGAAGTGGCAAGAAAAATTGTATGGCAAGGCTTGGAACTCCCTTTATTGGAACAACCATGACCAGCCACGGGTTGTATCACGGTTTGGTAATGACCAGACCGAAGATTATCGAGTTAAATCTGCCAAGATGTTAGCAACCATGACCCATATGATGCAAGGAACGCCATACATTTATGAAAGGGAAGAAATTGGCATGACTAACGCCTATTTCCCAAAGCTTGAAGATTACGTCGACCTTGAATCGATTAATGCCTACCACCAACTTGTTGATGACCAGCATTTGCTTGATGGCGAGACGATGATGAAGTACATTGCGATCCATTCACGTGATAATGCGCGGACACCAATGCAATGGGATGATAGCGAGTATGCAGGCTTTTCCGATCATACTCCATGGGAAAAGGTTAATCCAAATTACAAGCAGATTAATGTCAAAAATGCATTAGCTGATAAGAATTCAATTTTCTATTACTATCAAAAATTGATTGAACTACGACACACAATGCCGGTAATTACTAATGGAAAGTATGCGTTAGTTCCTGGTAATGAAGATGATGAACAGGTCTTTGCATACACACGCCAAGATGATGACACTACTTTGTTGATAATCTTGAACTATACTGATGAGACTGTTAACCGCCATTATAATGTGCCAGCTGATGCGAAGTTACTAATTAGTAATTATGAGGATGATCAAAATGATACTATCCGGCCATACGAAGCTAAGGTTTATCAATACTAGAGTGGGGATGAATAATCATGGGATAAATCACTTTCGAATTCGAAACAAAAAGTTGAAACGAAGCAGGTTGATCTGGATACAGGGATGCCAGACTTGCCAAAAAAGAGCTATTTGCGATTACATTTGCTTTTCTGGGAATAAACATGGCTTTCTCACTGCAGAGTTCTCAGATGAGTCGGATTTGTCAAACGATTGGGGCAAATCCTAACAACCTAGGTTTCTTCTTCATTTTTCCACCATTAATGGGGATGATTGTACAACCGATTATGGGGAAGATGTCAGATCGAACCTGGAATCGCTTTGGTCGCCGGTTGCCCTACCTATTATTTGGGACACCGATTGCGGCATTAGTTTTGATCATGTTACCATTCTCCGGTTCCCTTGGTTTCGGCTATGGTTCAATGGCTGCGATGATTTATGCTGCGACGGCGGTATGTTTGATGGACTTATTTAGTAATATTTGTATGCAGCCATCACGGATGATTGTTGGTGACATGGTTAATAACAAGCAGAAGAACTTTGCTTGGTCCTGGCAACAAGTCTTTTCCAATGGTGGGGGAATTTTAGCAACGATCTTACCATTTATCTTTACGATGTTCGGGATGTCAAATACTGCTAAACGAGGAGTTGTGCCAAACACTGTTATCTGGTCATACCTTTGTGCAGCGGCGGTTCTTCTATTTACGGGATTATGGACGGTCTTTAATGTTAAGGAATATGATCCGGAAACATATGCAAAATACCACCACATTGATCCAGAAGAGCAAAACAAATCAGTCAGCCTTTGGGAATTGATTAAGACGGCACCGCGCGCTTTCTGGGAAATCAACCTGGTTCAATTATTTAGTTGGTTTGCGATTATGTATGTTTGGACATACACAACTGGAACCTGTGCTCGTAATATTTGGCATACGTCTGATGTAACTTCTGCCGGTTATCAGGCTGCTGGTAACTGGTACGGTATTTTAACTGCCGTTTACAGTATTGCTGGCATTGTTTGGGGATTAATTTATGCTCATGCTAAGGCTGGCTCACGGAAGAAGTGGTACACGTTTGGAATGATTGTTGGTGGCTTAGGATTAATTTGGATGACCTTTGTAACAACTAAGACTACTTCAATCATTGCAATGATCATGTTTGGAATTGGTAACTTCAGTATCAACACGATTCCATTTACCCTCCTTACTTCATCTTTGAATGGTAAAAATGAAGGTGCCTACCTCGGACTCTTCAATGTTGGAATCTGTGTACCGCAAATTGTTGCATCGTTATGTAGCTTCTTCCTTTTCCCACTTGTTGGTCACAATCAACCAATGATGCTTTTGCTTGGTGGCATCTCCCTTCTTATTGGGGCTTTAGCTGTCCAAGCAATTCATGAAGGGGTAACTGTTAAAGAAGTGTAGCGCTAATTAAATCTCTCCTTAATATAAAATAGTTAAAATAAAAGCGGGACTAGAAATTTATCCGGTCTCGCTTTTATTATCTATTTAATTGTGATGGCTTCCAAAGATTGATCTTCTTTAACGTGCAGCAACGCATTAACCGTATCAAGTGAAGTCATGAGTGGTACGTTTTGCGCGATTGTACTTTGGCGGATCTGAAAACCAAGTGAATCTTGTTCGTAATCGTGGCGCATGGTGTTGATAACGAGGTCGATCTGCCCGGATTTTAAGAGGCGGTTGAGTTCATCGATATTGGATATTTCTTGATGGATGTGAATTCCGTTATCCTTAAAGTATGATGCTGTTTGCGGGGTAGTGAAAACTTGGTAGCCAATCTGAGCAAACCGTTTTGCTAGTGGGAGAATGTCTTCTTCATCCCCATTTTCAATCGTAAAGAGAATTTTGCCATTGTTAGGGACTTGAACGTGTGCTCCAGAAAAGGCTTTATGAAGTGCTTTTGCATAGGTGGTATCTGTCCCCATCACTTCGCCTGTCGATTTCATTTCTGGACTGAGGTAAGAATCAACATTCGCTAGCTTGTTAAAACTAAAGACGGGAGCTTTAACATGAATAGTTTGTGGCTCTGGGTAAAGCCCGTTAGTAAAGCCTTGATCAGCAAGGGACTGTCCAAGGATAACTCTGGTAGCAACTTGGGCCATTTCGATCCCTGTAATTTTGCTGAGGAATGGCACTGTCCGACTAGCGCGCGGATTAACTTCAAGGATGTACACCTCATGATTATGAACAATAAATTGGATGTTCATAATGCCGATACATTTAAGCGCAACTGCTAATTTTTCGGTGGCAGTAACGATTTGCTGTTTAATGTCATCATCAAAATGTTGTGGGGGATAAACTGCCATTGAATCTCCCGAATGAACGCCCGCGTGTTCAATATGTTCCATTATTCCGGGGATAAGGACGTCCTTCCCATCACAAATTGCGTCTACTTCACATTCCCGTCCTTCAAGGTAAGCATCGATTAAAATGGGGTGATCAGCAGTAATGGAGGCGTTTTGTTGAAGGTATTGGTCCAGTTCTTCTTGATTATAAACAGTCTCCATGGCCTTCCCACCGAGAACATAACTTGGACGAACGAGAACGGGATAGCCGATTTTTTCAGCCGCTTTGATAACGGCAGAGTGAGTAGTCGCGGTTAAACCGATTGGCTGCTTAAGATTTAGATCAGTAATAACTTTATCGAATACTTCTCGATCTTCCGCGGCATCAAGATCTTCAACGGTTGTTCCAAGAATATTAACCCCGTTTTTAACAAGACCTTCTGCTAAATTAATCGCCGTTTGTCCACCGAATTGAACAATCACGCCTACTGGTTGTTCGAGATCAACCACGTTTAGGACATCTTCAAGCGTGAGGGGCTCGAAATAGAGTTTATCGGAAACCGAGAAATCTGTTGAAACAGTTTCTGGATTAGAATTAATGACAATTGCTTCGTAGCCAGCCCGTTGAATTGCCTTAACGCTGTGAACGGTCGCGTAGTCAAACTCGACTCCTTGACCAATCCGGATTGGCCCTGAGCCAATGACAAGGATCGATGGTTTTTTTGTTCGTTGACTTTCGTTTTCATGGTCATATGCACTGTAGAAATAAGGGGTTGAAGAAGCAAATTCAGCAGCACAGGTATCGATCATCTTATATACGGAGAGAACTCCATTTTGTTTTCGGAAATCCCGAACTTCTTGTGAGGAAGTATACCAAAGGTGGGCAATTGTTGCATCGCTAAAACCATATTTTTTGCCTGTCATCAGTGTTTCTGCATCAAATGGTTTGGTGCTAAGATCGTCTTCGAGTTCCACCAAGTGTTTGACGATATCGAGGAAATAAGGGGAAATCTTAGTTAAGTCATGAGTTTGCTGAAGGGAGTACCCACGCCGAAATGCTTCTGCTAAATAAAATAACCGATCATCTTGGGGATAACGTAACTTCTTTTCCAGTATATCTGTTGGCGCATGGTGTGCCTCTGCTGAAAAGAGGTCTTTTTCATCAATTTCAAGTGAGCGGACAGCCTTATGGAGGGCTTCTTCAGCCGTCCGACCAATTGCCATTACTTCTCCGGTGGCTTTCATCTGACTGCCCAGGTGTCGATCAGCTTGAGCGAATTTATCAAACGGCCAGCGGGGAATTTTGCAGACAACATAGTCAAGTGCCGGTTCAAATTCAGCAAAAGTCGTCTTGGTAACGGGATTCTTAATTTCATCGAGGATAAGGCCAACCGCAATTTTAGCAGCCATTTTAGCGATTGGATAACCAGTTGCCTTGGAAGCAAGGGCAGATGAACGGGAAACCCGCGGATTAACTTCGATAACGTTATACTGGAAACTTTGCGGATCAAGAGCCAGTTGGACGTTACATCCCCCTTCGATTTTGAGGGCACGAATTAGCTTGAGCGCGCAATCACGGAGCATCTGGTATTCACGGTCGCTAAGGGTCTGGTTAGGGGCAAATACGATGGAGTCACCAGTATGAATTCCCACCGGATCAAAGTTTTCCATGCAGCAAACGACCATTACATTGTCAGCTGCATCCCGCATTACTTCAAACTCGATTTCCTTATAACCCGCGATTGATTTTTCAATTAAACATTGGGTGGCAGGGGATAATTCCAAGCCATTTTTGGCAACAGTACGCATTTCTGCATCATTATGGCAGATCCCACCACCTGTACCACCCATGGTAAAGGCGGGACGGACGATTACTGGATATCCACATTGGTGTGCGAATTCGACTGCTTCATCAACAGTATTAACTGTCTGCGAAGCGGGAACAGGTTCACCAAGCTCATTCATTAATTCCTTAAATTTTTCTCGGTCTTCTGCTTCATCAATCGAATCCAGCTTAGTTCCGAGAAGTTCAATTCCTAATTCATCGAGGAGACCAGTTTTAGATAAGGAGACAGCTAAGTTGAGGCCAATTTGTCCGCCAAGGGTTGGTAAAATTGCATCAGGATATTCTTGACGGATAATGCGAGAGAGGGAGTCAACCGTTAATGGTTCGATGTAGACATGATCTGCAATTTCCTTATCGGTCATGATTGTTGCTGGATTAGAATTAACAAGAACAGTTTCGTATCCTTCTTCGCGGAGGGCGAGACAAGCCTGCGTGCCGGAATAATCAAATTCAGCTGCTTGACCAATAATAATAGGACCAGACCCGATGACGAGAATTTTATGAATATCAGTTCGTTTAGGCATAGGCGAGGACCTCCTTATTACTGTCAATTAATGCCATGAATTTATCAAAAAGCTGTTCAGCATCGTGGGGGCCTGGCGCAGCGTCTGGGTGGAACTGAACGGAAAATGCTGGATACTTTGAATGTTGGAGTCCTTCAACCGTGCCATCGTTCACTTCAAGGTGGGTGATTTGGAGGTCGGTATCATCAATGGAGGATGGATCAACCGCAAAACCATGATTTTGGGAGGTAAATGCAATTTTTCCTGTTTGGAGATTACGGACGGGATGGTTAAAACCACGGTGACCAAATTTCATCTTATAAGTTTTGGCACCATTAGCTAGAGCAAAGATTTGATGGCCCATGCAAATGCCGAAGATGGGAAGATGTTTTTCTAATTCCGTGACGGTTGCAGCTGCGTTTGTCATTTCAAGCGGATCACCAGGCCCGTTGGAAAGAAGGATACCGTCTGGATTGAATGCCATTATTTCGCTGATCGAGGCGTTATAAGGAAGGACGATCGCATTGCAGTCTCTTTTATTTAATTCACGGAGAATGCTATTTTTCATCCCGAAGTCAAGAACAACAACAGTTCGCTTAGTTCCTGGATTAGCGTAGGATTCTTTAGTAGATACTTTACTAATAATGTTATGGGTTGGCGAAGTTTGCTTTAACTGTTCAAGCTTATCTTTGACATCGGTAATATTATCGGTCATGATTCCGCGTAATGTACCATATTGACGAAGCTTACGGACTAGTTCACGTGTATCAATTCCTTGAAGGCCAGGAATTTGGTGTTTTGCTAAGAAGTTAGGGAGTGAGTCAGTCATGCGCCAGTTGCTGGGAACACGTGCGACATGATGACAAACTACACCCTTGATTTGGGGATGCAATGTTTCGTTGTCTTCACTATTAATCCCATAGTTACCGATGAGAGGATTGGTAAAGACTAAAATTTGATGGGCAAAAGATTGGTCGGTAATTGCTTCTTGGTAGCCGACCATCCCTGTTGTGAAGACGACCTCACCAAGAGTTGCCTTGATAGCGCCAAAACCCTCGCCGGTATAAACAGTACCATCTTCTAGAATTAAATATCGTTTCATGAGTTTCATCCTTTCTTACAAAACCCTTCCACTGATCACATAAACTAGTTGCACGTTGTAAAAAAATTTAATAAAAAACGCTTAAACCATTGGTGATGGGCTTAAGCGTATACGAAAAATTGAATATATATGTATAATTCAATGTTAGTAATACAACGCTGCCCTTGTTAGCCTCACGGGACCAAATTAAAGGATAATGATTGATACTAAACTACTGTAAATTTATACTTTTGTCAAGTTTTTAATGTATTTTTATGCAAAAATGTGTTTATTATAAACGAAAAATTGCATAAAGACTTTTAGGTATTATAACAAATCTTATTTAAAATAAAAGCCTAAATTTCAAGAATAAGTTAGCCACTGGACTCAAATAAATAATACTGACCAATTGATTATTGGTTGATGGAGCTGTGATATCTCTTGGTAGAAGGCCTTACGATAGATATCCATTGACGAATGTCCATTAAACATAGCTCGTGGATAGTGATTCATCCAATCATTAGTCGCTATGATCTGAGCACTACTATAGTTATTTATAGCTTCACCTTTGGTAATCTCCTTGCGGAGAAACCGGTTATTGATCTCATTGGATCCACGTTCCCAAGGGGGGAATACGGATCAGCATAGAAAACATGATCGTGAACTTGTGTTAACTCACTAAATTCTGAACCGTTGTCAGAGGTTATTGTCTTAAAGATGCGATAGTAAGCATCTGTGCCCATTTTCTGGCGTAAATTTATAAAGAACTGATTTACTGCATGCGCAGTTTTACCAGCAATTTTACTCGTGATATTAACTCGTGAAAGGCGATCAGTCATTACTAGTACAACACTGTCATTACCGTTTTTCTGTCCCTGAACTGTATCTAGTTCCCAATGGCCAATTTCGGACCGTTGGTCCGCAGTTTGAGGTCGTTGAGCAATATTAGGCCCTAAGCACCTTTTAGCTTGCGGATGAGTTCGATGATGCTTACGTTTAGGTTTTTCAAAGAGGTCTAAATTGGACGTACGAAGCACACCCTCATTAATCCATTGATATAAAGTTACAACCGACTTTGGGATCAGGGTGCCATCATTCATTAAATCTCGAGCCTTATAAATAACCGCTTGTGGGGAGTAATGGTGGTCGTCAAACTCACCAAGCATTAGCTGATCAGCTAATCGTAAAAATTGCTTTGAAGAATAATATAAGCGACGACGACCAGAATGGCGGTGATGTTCAAGATATGTGGCCTGACCAGCTTCATAACTATAGATGTAGTAAGAATATTCGTAAATCTTACCATTAGATTTTTGACGACGAAGTTGGCGGACCGTACCACGGTTGAGCTCGTTATTAATTGTTTGATGATTAACTCCTAATTGGCGACCAATTGCGCGATTGGAAAGTCCTTGCGACTTTAAAGTCGCAATCATCACACGTTCTTCTTTAGTAAGATGAGCATTCTTTTTATGAGTAGTCAATAAACTAGTAGACATGGTATCATTTAAGTGCGTCATTTGACGGACATCCTTTCATATAGGTTTGGTTCACTTAATATGATACCTGATGTCACGCCGAATGGCGTTTTTTATTTACCACCAACTGGGTGGCTAACTTCATTCTATAATCCACCTTTAAAATAAAAGTAGAGTCTGCAAATATTGTCTGCAAACTCTATTTTATTTAGAATAATTAAGCTTGGTAAGTTTCTTTGATAAAGAGAACTGAAATTGCACCTAAGAGGGCAGAAATACCAGTAACAAGCATCATGTTGACTTGGGAACTGCCGAGTAATGGGAAGAGACCAAAACTTAGTAGTGAGGCAACCATTTGTGGTACACAGATTGAACCATTAAATAGTCCAAGGTAGGTACCCATGTGTTTACCAGATAAGGCATTTGTAACCATTGTTAACGGGTAGGTATTCATTGAAGCCCAGGCAATTCCAATCAAAACGAAGGAGAAGATAAGGGCATTTTGTGAATGGATAAAGAAGATTGATGTGTACCCAATAGCCCCGAGTAAAAGACTGAAAGCATAGCCAGCTTTGTGGTGATTATTAGGAACTTTAGCCAAAACATATGACCATACAACTGCCGCGATTGATTGAACCGCAGTCATAACACCGTACCAGTTACCAGCAGCTTGGTAGGCAGCAGAAGAAGCATCCGTTGTTAACCAAACATTCTTAGCGATGGCCCCAACAGCATAAGTTGAAAGGTATTGGAAAGAGAACCAGCAGAAGAATTGAACTAATGCGACATTCCAAAATACCCGTGGAGCATGCTTTAAGAGGGTAAACCAGTTTCCGCCTTTTTTATTATCTTCCTCTGAAATGCCATGGTAACGAGCATAAGTTGCGGGATCATATTCGTGAACCCGGAAGATAGTAAAGAGACAGGTGATGACTAAAATAACAGCGCCAACGTAGAACGAAATTACAACTGATTGAGGAACAACACCCTTTTTAGCAGTGTTTGATACACCCCACCATGTCAAAAGGAATGGGAAAATGGCTGCTAAAACGGCACCGGTATTACAGATTAAACTTTGAATCCCGTATGCATAACTCTTTTGATCATCGTTAACCATATCACCAACCATCATCTTAAATGGCTGCATCGCCATATTTGATGAAAGATCAAGGAAGGCAACGGTAATAGCCCCAAACCAGAGGGCTGCTAACGAACCGTATCCAAATCCAAAACTTCCTGAATTAGGCAGTAAAATCATAACGATGACGGCAATGACCATCCCGATTAACAGGTAGGGGAGACGCCGACCACCAAGTTTTGGCGCCCATGTTCGGTCAGAATAATAACCAATGATTGGCTGCACGATCAATCCTGCAAGTGGTGGAAGTAAGAAGAACCATCCCAAATTATTAGGATTAGCACCAATTGTTTGGAAGATCCGGCTCATTTGTGAACCTTGTAACGTAAAGGCGATTTGAACCCCAAGGAAACCAAAGTTAATCATCCAGATGGTACTCTTTGGTAAAATTGGCAATCCACTCGTCGAAGTTTCTTGGTCTTTGTTAAGTACAACAGACTCATCTTGACTCATGAAAAACAACTCCTAACGAAAAAATGTATCAAATAATTGCAACTCGAGCTGATGTAAGCTCTTACACGATTAATATAACAAACTTATTCTTTTTGTGCAACCGCTTGCAAAAAAATGGTAAAAAGTCGCGGTTTGTTTCAATTAAAATCGCGACTTTCTAATATTCTAATGATTTTTTGCCTAGGAGTCTTACGCTATTTCGCGGTGTGATATGGATTGGGATAAATTGTGAGTCATCATCGTTCAATAGGCTCCTAACTGCGATGAGTCCCATTTGATAAAAGTCCTGAGTTACGCTTGTAATAGTTGGGATGGTAATGTCACAGAGAAAAGTCCCATCGATACTGATAAATGATAGGTCTTTCGGAATATCAGGGCCTAGCAAATGAGCCTCTCTGATCATACCCACGGCCACCATATCACTAGCTGTGATGATCGCATCGAGGTCCTTAGTTATTAGTGTTTTGAGCATGTTTTGTTGAGGACCAAAACTGTAATCGCCATATTCAACCCATTCCATATGAGGAATTAAGCCGTGTTCAGTCATTGCCCGTTGGTAGCCGTGAAGGCGCTGCTTCCCAGTTGAAGAACGATCAATGCCGGCTAATCCAATTCGGGAGTGTCCGTGTTCAATTAAATAGTTAGCGGCTGAATAACCAATTTCCTCGTTATTTGAGCTTGTAAATTTAAATCCAGTATACCGGGGATCATCTTCGTCATAGACCGATACTAACCGGCAAGGAGTATTGCTTTCTCGTAAGGTGCGAGCGGCTTGTTCATCGAGGGAGGTTGCGACTAGCAGAATACCGGCAACGTGTCGTTCGAGGGCAACGCTAATTGCTTGATTAAGCAGTCGAGCATCATGATTCCCGGCGTAAAGAATAAACATTTGGTATCCTGCTTTGTCCGTTTCCGCTTGAATAGCAGCGATGATATCATCTGAGAAATTCGTTTGAGTATTATTTAAGATGACGGCAATTAACATACTGCTGTTGGCAGCTAATTCAGCCGCTGCGAGGTTTTTCTTGTATCCTAGTTCTTTAGCGATTGCTTCAATCTTAGCCGCAGTTTCGGGACGGTAGGATTTCGCTTTTTTGGATAAAACACGAGAAACAGTGGCCGTTGAAACGTGGGCCCGTTGAGCAATATCTTTAATTGTTGGCTTCATAGGCGGGCTTCCTTTATTGTTTTCTTATTAAATCTATTATAATGAAATTGCGATTTTTTGTAAACGTTTTCAATGGAGCTTGATCATTATTTAAAACAAAAGTAGGCCGAAAGAAAAATTAGTTTTCTTCCAGCCTACATAGCTATTCCTTATTTCCGTTTCGCAATGATAATTTCACGACTGCTTCACAACGGGCCGTTTGGGGCATCATGTCAATTGGTTGAATGTAGTCAACGTGATAGACGCTAGTTAATCGTCGTAGGTTGCGGGCAAGAGAAGCCATGTCACATGAAACGTAGGCAAACTTACGCGGCTTAACTTTTAAGATTTGCTTGATTAATTGGTCATCTAACCCAGTTCGTGGAGGGTCAACAACAAGGGCATCAAAGTTGAGTCCCTCTTTTTGCCAGCGGGGAAGAACTTCTTCTGCTTTGCCAACTTCATATTTAGCGTTAGTAATATTATTTAACTTGGCATTTTCGTTAGCATCGGCAACTGCTTCGGGGATAATTTCCATTCCGCGAACAGCTTTTACCCGCGATGCAAGGGAAAGACCGATTGTTCCGATCCCGGCGTATGCATCAATTAAGGTATCATCTTTGTCTAGTTCAAGGGCCTTAGAAGCTTCTTCGTACAATACCTCTGTTTGTTCAGGATTTAGTTGTAAGAATGAGCGTGCCGAGAGTTTAAAATCAAGTCCCATCAAGCTTTCAAGAATTGAATCTTTTCCAGCCAGGTGGATCATTTTATCACCCCAAACTAAGGGTGTATCACCTGGGTTAACGTTTTGCATGACTGAAACAACTGCTGGTAGTTCTTTTTCAATGCGTTCAAGCAATTCGCGTTTGTGAGGAAGTTTAGCAGAATTAGTAATGAAGGTTAATTGGACTTCCCCAGTTGACCATGATTCACGGACTGCTAAGGTCTTGATGATACCGCTATTGTGCTTTTCATCATAAACTGGGATTTGCAAGTCTTCGATCATCTGCGTAACTGCTCGAACTGTCTCCATTGTGCGGGGCATTTGAACAGCACAAGTCTCCATATTAACGAGGGTATGACTGTTTGGCTGGTAAAGCCCGGCTGCCACTTTGCCGTTGACCATCCGCACCTGGAATTGGGCCTTGTTACGGTAACCGTATTCTTCAGGGGCTGCAATAGTTGGGCGAACATCGTAATTACGGTAGCCGTATGGTTGAAACTTTTCGAGACTATCAATGATTACTTGCCGTTTAAACTTTAATTGTTGTTGGTAAGCGAGATTTTCAAGTTCAAAACCACCAGCAATATCAGCGTACTCATCCCGTGGTGTTATCCGATCCCGACTCTTTTTCCGAATCCGGTGAATTTTAGCTTCAAGGTAGCGTGGCAGAACGCGTGTAACTTCCGCGACCACGACTTCATTTGGCAGGGCACCAGGGACAAAACATACCTTGTGCTTATAGTAGCCGATTCCGTGTCCGTTAACGCCTAGGCGACGAATCGTGAGTGGGAATCGCTTCCCAACCCATACATCAACATCTTGTTCATGTTGTTTAGTTTGTGTCATATTATTTCTCCGTTCTATTAATTCAATGTGTTTAATATTTTAGCACATCTCCAAATACCACTGGATAAATATGTCGGGGGATGAAAAATCGCGTAATTAATTTTTTAAAATGATAACTTAGCCAAACTTATAACCAATTGTTGCAGAAATAGTTAATTAAGCGTGCATATTACTAATAATATGTTTTTTGATTGAGTAAAATATAGTAGAATAACAATGTGAAATGTTGCATAAATAGCTTAAAGGAAGTGACACGTTTGAAAATTGCTGCAATTGCCGGGTCAAATGCTAATCATTCATACAACCGGATGTTATTAGAATTTATTGCCCGTCATTTTAGTGATGATGATATTGATGTGATTGATATTCGTCAAGTGCCAATGTTTAATGAAAATTATAAGGGAAAGATTCCTGAGGTTGTTGCTGATATTGATCGTCGTGTTTCAAGCGCCGATGCTGTTATTATCGCCAGCCCAGAATATAACCACTCTGTTACCTCTGCTTTGAAGAGTGTAATCGAATGGCTTTCCTATGAAGTTCACCCCTTAGAAAATAAGCCGGTCATGATCATCGGGGCATCTACCTATGATCAAGGCTCATCCCGTTCCCAAGTTCAATTACGAGACATCTTAATTTCACCAGGTGTTAATGCTTATATTTTCCAAAACGAAGAGTTCTTTATGAGTGATGCTGCTCATATCATTGATAAAGATGGCGACATTACTAACGAAACGACTATTCATTTCTTAGAAAAATGTATGCGTGAATTCAAACACTATGCTAAGGCAATCAATCGCATGGTTACTGAAAAGAAGGAGGCGAAGAAGTAATGAAAATTCTTGCTCTAGTTGGAACTAATGCTGATTTTTCCTATAACCGGATTTTACTTTGCTACATGAAAAAGCACTTCCGCCAAATGGCTGATATTGAAATTGCTGAGATTAGCCAATTACCGCCATTTAGCGTTGACACTCCTCTTTCTGAACAAACAGAGGTATGGAAGTTAAAGCAAAAAGTTAAGGCTGCAGACGGAGTTATTTTCTCAACTCCTGAATATGACCATGGGATTCCAGCGGCCTTAAAGAGTACAGTAGAATGGCTTTCTTACAAGACTGATGTATTAAAACACAAGCCAGTCATGGTTGTCGGGGTATCTTATGGACGCCAAGCTTCTGCAAGATCTCAAGTTCAAATGCGTCAAATTCTGGTTTCTCCTGATTGTGACGCTAACCTATTACCAGGAAATGAAGTTCTGATTGGTAATGCTAGTCATTCCTTCTCCAAAGACGGTCGGTTAATTAATGCCGAAGCACGAGATAACCTTGAAGACTGCTTTACTCATTTTGTGGAATACATTCAAATCTTTGAAAATGCAAATAAGGAGGGACTGGATATGTCCGTTAAACAACCAACGATCAGTGAAGCATACATTAACTTCCCAACTGGTCGGTTGACATTAAAAGAAGTTCAACAAATCTTCAGTACAATTCCATTTGAAATTGACCTAATCGACAGTACTGACCATTTCGCATGGTTCTCTGATAAGCCAAACCGGGAACACGTTCGTAATGTAGCTTCCCTTGGTGAAACTGTTCAAGAATGTCATCCACCATTGGCTGTACCTGCTGTAATGAGCATCATTAATAGTTTCCGCGAAGGTAAGAAAGATGTTGTTACCCGTCCATTATGGATGAATGGTCACCGTTCATTGATCCAATACTACGCTTTACGTGATGTTAATGGTCATTACCTTGGAACCATCGAATTTACTGGTAGTGTAGAATACATTCTTAACCTCTTCGAAAATGGAGCATGGAGTACTGATGGTAACACTGGTGCATCTAAGCATGAAGATGCTAATGACAACAGTGAAGAAGCTGACAGCGTTGATGCATCAACAGGTGCTTCAGAATCAAGTGATGATAACACCGACAATGCTAGTGAAGTGGTTGCAACCCCAGCACCAGCAGCAAACGACGATACTGATGCGGACGCTACAACAGGCGTATCAGATGCAGGCAGCGTAGACGCAAATGATGATGAGGCAGATGCTACAACAGGTGCATCCGAAAACTAGTTATGAATAATGAATTGATGGCGCAGCGGCATGTGATGACTCATCACGCTCTCGGAACTCGCATAAATTTAACGATTTTTGGCAACAAATATTTTTCATTGTTAAAGAAATCAATGGACCTAATTGACCACTATGAGGACCAATTAACGGTTAACCGTAATGAATCAGAAGTGATGTCGGTGAACCATGGTGCAGGGAAAACTCCGAAAATGGTATCGCCAACGACTTTTGACCTCATTGAGCTGGCAGTGAAATATAGTCGTGAAAACTTTGGCTTTAACGCTTTGATTGGCCCGTTAGTAAAATTATGGAAAATCGGTTTTGCAGGGGCGCACGTGCCAAGTGATGCTGAGATCAAAGAGCGGTTGAAGTTGATCGACCCTTATAAAGTATTGCTGAACCGAGAAGCACGGACGGTATATTTAGAAGAGCCGGGGATGGAATTAGACCTTGGCGGAATTGCGAAGGGCTATATTGCGGACCGTATTCGGGATCTTTGGATTGAAGCTGGAGTTCCCGCGGGAATTATCGACTTAGGGGGAAATCTCTTATTTGTTGGTAAGTCGCCACGGCGGGATGATGGGCAGTGGATCATCGGTGTGCAGGATCCGCAATTACATCGTGGTGAAAATCTGGCAACTGTTCGCGAGCCTGCTTGTTCGGCAGTTACATCTGGGATTTATGAACGATTTTTGATCAAAAATGGCCGTCGTTATCACCATTTACTAGATCCTCTGACTGGATACCCGTTAGAGACTGATTTGAGCAGCGTGACTGTTTTTACTGATCAATCGGTAATGGGTGAAATTGAGGCTAAGCGACTTTTCTTCAATGGCGAACCAATTGCGGGCTGGGAAACGCGTCCTGACAACCGTGGTGCTATCTTTATTCATAATGATGAATCAATGGTAAATGTTGGGCTGAATAAAAATTGATTTCATTTAAGTGAGGCTGGGAATTAACTATTAAATTCCTTCCTCTGAATATTAAAATCCGAACCATAATTTTTGATTTTCCAGAAATTATGGTTCGGATTTTTCCTTTTTCAATTAATTTTGTCCCTGCTTGAGCTACTAACTTTCCCAATTTTGTTAAATTCATAGCCATTAGTGTAAATCCGGTGTCATTTTCCACAGCGCGTTGCCCACGTAAATGTGTTCGGCGTACGCCAAAATCCCTCTTCATGTGACCGAAAACGGGTTCAACGTCGTACTTACGTCGACGATAAATTGCCTTACCTTCGTCACTTGAGAGGGTTGCTTTAACTTTAGCTTTATAGTAATTCCAAGTTGGATTAACTTGCATATAGCGTTGACGTCCACTTGGTGTTTTCGCTAATTGATCTAATTGTACTGATAATTGATGTTTATCTGCCCGATAAAGTTTAAAATCACGTTTAAATCCATATTTATCAATTCTTCGACTGTAACGATAAAAACTAAAACGAACTCCTAGATGGTCAATGTAATAATCATCTTCGGCATTATATTGCCAGTTTTGTGATTTAGTTGGATCAGTTTTGTATTTTCGTTTCTGTTCCTTTTGGTAAGTCGTATATGGAATAACAGGCTGTTTTTCAAACTGATCAATAATTGTCGTGTAATTATATTCACTACCATACCCTGCATCAGCCACGATATGATCAAAGAAATCTAAAGAATGAAATTGAGCAAGAAATGGTACTAATGTTCTAGTATCTGTCGGATTAGAATATAAGGCATAATCAAGAACAAATTGATTGTGGGTAGCGATTTGTAAGTTGTATCCAGGTTTCAATTCTCGGTTTTTCATTGGATCTTCTTTCATACACATGAATGTGGCATCATGATCTGTTTTTGAAAAGCTATTGCGGCCCTTAAAAATATCTTCTGCTTCTTCATACTTATTAGCACGAGGTATAAAGTCTTCTTTTAATTGTCGACGAATCTTTTTTAAGAAACGGCGTCGTCGTTTCTTAACTGAACCACCCTTGATTACTTTAGGTTCTTGAGCTATTTCTTCATTCAATTCACTGATTTTATCATCAATATTTTCAGCCATAAGAGCCATTCCATTAGCGGTTTCCACTAGTTCTGGACTCATCGCTTTAACTACCCGTTTTTCGACTAAATCTTCGTAAAGTTTGATTGTTTTTTCTTTTAATTTTGCATGATATTTTTCAACAGCTCGACGCCAAGTAAATGAATACTTATTGGCATCTGCCTCAAGCTTTGTCCCATCAATAAAGAAAGCATCACTTTGAATTAGTCCGTGATCCTTTAATGCCATCGTAAAGTACACAAAAGAACGTTTGATTAAATTATTAGCGTGTTGACTTTGGCGAAAATTATTAATTGTATGGTAACTATAGGTATGATCACGTGCCAACCAACGCATTGGTAAATTCTCTTCAAGCATCAACTCAATTTTCCGACCAGAATAAGTTTGACGTGAATAGGCAAATAATAAAATTTTAAGCATAATCGCTGGATGAGAAAGTGGGCGACCGGTAGTCGCTACTTTGTCATCCAATAAAATTTCTTGTGGAATCGAATCTACAAAAGCATCAATCATACGTACAATATGTCTTGATGGAACATTATAATCATAATTTAGTACGAATTCTGTTTGCCCTGTGATATAATTTTGATACATGAAAATCGCTCCTCTTTGTTTGTTTTTAGGGGTAATTACATCATATCAGGAACGATTTCCTGTGTACATAAAAATCCGTACAATGAATCTTTGTAGAATTCATTGTACGGATTTTTATTTTCAACTAGGAGTTTTTTTCCCGGCCTCTTCTTAACTAAGGGACTTATGTCACAGTCCCTTTTTTGCGTACTTGACAGGTTGGTAATGGTCAAACGATAAAGAAAGACGGAGGAGATTGGTACATATGATCATTATTTCATTTATAAGAAGTGAATAAAAAAGAGGGTATGCTGCTTTAATCCTCCTCAACGGTTGATATAATAGCATTGAATGTTGAATTTTATTAAGAAAGTAAATTTTCTGGTGATAAATCAGTTGAAAAAAGTTACTAAGAGTGTAGAATGACAATTGAAAGTTATTATTAAAATGTTGTTTCAACAAGACAAATGATTAATTATCATTTAATTATCAGCTTTTTAATAAAATGAAGTTCTTAAAAATTGCTAGTTTAGCCACTTGTTTAATAAATGATTGGTTGTAACTTGCCAGCAGGTGCCACCATTCATCTGGTCGACAGCTACAGATGAAATGCCACCTGGTAGTGATCTTGATGGTTACTATTTATCTTGAGGAGTACTTTACCTTTTATTTATAAAATGGTTTATTGAATGACTTAACTTACTCCAAAAGATAGTGGTAAGTATGTGCCAGGTGGCTTGGGATAATCTCTTTTTAAACTGGCGGATATAGGCTATTATAATAACCTTAAAGAGGCGACCCCCGATGCCTACGTAGGCTAATTATAATGGTAGCTGTCACTTGACTGGATAGTGGTAAAGTCTAGTTATTAAGTGTTAAGCAACAATTTTTGTGCATTGTTTGTTGCGACTACTACTCCCTAATAGGTATAAGGTTTATAGCCTTATATAGCAGGTATCATAAAATAGCTGAACACTGTTTAGATAAATTTGTCAAACGGTAGAATGATAATGCTTATAAGAAACCCCCGAATACTTAACTTTAAGCATTAGTAGCAATATCTCCCCCAGATAACTTAAAAGTCTTATTGTCTACGCCAACAGCAATAAGCAGATAACAGTTTAGTTTTATCATATAAGTGTATTTGCTACCAAAAAGTTTTTTATTGTTCATGACAATTGTGCTAAACAATGATTCAACAGTACAGATAGTATAGTGATGCCTCAAAAGTCGGCACAGAAATTACAACAGTATGGTAAATGTGCTAGCCTACTGTAATGTAAGCCGCTTGGTGGTAGGTTTTAAATGTTGAATGGTGGACTTATCACCAAAGTTAGTTGTGCGTAAACTAACCAAAAAAGGATTTTCAGAAGTGAAAATCCTTTTTTGTTTTAAATAAAAATTCGATTGATAAATTAGAGAAAGTGTAATAAGATAATTGCAGAATAGAAAACACGAGTGCATTTCAAGTAGGTTATTCAGAGAAGCAGCGGGTGGTGGAAGCTGTCAACCGAAACTCCGGTGCAAAAATATGTGGGCAGGTAATTCTGCACGGATAGTAGCCGTTATCTACTTCGAAGGGTGACTAAAGATAGTCAAACTTGGGTGGTACCGCGGAACTAGAGCCATTTCGTCCCAAAATATAAAGGATGGAATGGCTCTTTTTTATATAATTAGGAGGAAATACGATGTTAGATATTAAAAAGATTCGTCAAGAACCTGATTTTTATAAGGAAAAGTTGGCTACGCGTGGTATAAAACCAGAAGAAATTGATGAAGTTATTGCGCTAGATAAGAAGCGGCGTGAATTGCTTCAACAAACCGAAACAATGAAGGCGCAACGTAATGAAGCGTCAAAGAAGATTGGGGAAGCTAAGCGAAATGGTGAATCTGCCGATACTGCCATTAAGGAAACTCGTGAACTTGGTGATAAGATCAAGGAACTAGACGCTGAAGTTGAAGCAAATGATGCAGAACTTCATAATAAGATGGCTCACCTCCCGAACGTTCCTCATGACGGTGTTCCGGTTAGCTTAACGGAAGACGGTGCCGTTGAATTGCGGAAAGTAGGGAAGGTGCGGGACTTTGATTTTGAACCTAAGCATCACTGGGATATCGGTGAAAATCTTGGTATTTTAGACTTTGATCGCGCTGGTAAGGTTTCTGGTGCGCGTTTTGTCTACTACTTGGGTCTTGGTGCTCAGCTTGAACGGGCAGTTTACAACTTCATGCTTGACGAGCACATGAAGGAAGGATATACCGAAGTCTTGCCGCCATACATTGTTAATGCTGAGTCAATGTACGGTACTGGTCAATTTCCTAAGTTCAAAGAGGGAGTTTACCAGGTTAACGGCGAGGATATGACTTTGATCCCAACTGCCGAAGTTCCGTTAACTAATTACTACCGTGGTGAAGTTATTCCGACTGAAGAATTACCAGTTTACGTTACTGCTTTAACACCATCATTCCGTTCTGAAGCGGGAGCAGCGGGTCGTGATACTCGGGGATTGATCCGGATGCACCAATTTAATAAGGTAGAAATGGTTAAGTATACTAAGCCAGAAAACTCATGGGATGAACTTGAAAAGATGACTGCTAACGCTGAGAACATCTTGAAGAAGTTAAACTTGCCATACCATGTTATTACCTTAACTACTGGTGACATGAGCTTTACGGCATCTGAAACACATGACCTTGAATTGTGGATGCCAGCACAAAATAAGTATCGTGAAGTTTCGAGTTGTTCAAACTGCTTGGACTTTCAGGCACGGCGGATGCACACCCAATACCGGGATGAGGATGGTAAATTACAATATGTTCACACGCTTAACGGTTCTGGTTTAGCCGTTGGGCGGACAGTGGCAGCTATCTTGGAAAACTATCAAAATGCTGATGGCTCCGTAACAATTCCAGAAGTATTAGTACCATACATGCATGGTGTTACTAAGATTACTAAGGAAAATGCGGTTCCTTTCCGTAATAAAGTTAATAAATAAGAATAGAAGAATATTTTTCGCTAAAGAAGTTTGGAGTGCTAAATCTGAGCTTCTTTTTTGATTAAAAAAGTCTTAGAAAAGATCGAAAACGAATAAAATAGACTTAATAAAATTAACTTTTTGTTGGTTGTTATCTTTAAAAATCATTGTTTAAAACGCTGACATCTTAGATAAACACAAACTTTAATGAAGAATATTTATTTTATTTTCTGGCGATGATAAAGTAGTATCAACGTTAAAATTTAATTAAAAAGGAGTCGGTGCAGATGCATAGCAGCAAGATAAAAAATATGATCATCACCATTGTTGCAGTTCTTGGAATTGTAGTGGGGTGGCAAATGGTCGAACCTCAGCAGGTATCTGCTGCCGAACCGACTTATACGTTTGCAACTAATAACACCTTTGAACCCTTTGAAATTCAAGATAGTAAAGGTGGGTACTCAGGAAAGAATCCTGGGATTGAAATTGAAATGCTTAAGAAAATTGCTAAGCATGAGCATTTTAAGTATGAACTGAAGCCAATGAGCTTTAATGGTGACTTACAAGCTCTTGAAGCAGGACAAGTTGATGCAGTAATTGCCGGAATGAGCGTTACTGATGAACGAAAAGAAAAGTATGATTTTTCAACACCTTACTATACTAGTGGGGTTGTTATGGCTGTTGCAAAAGATAGCAATATTAAGTCGATGAGCCAATTAAAAGGCAAAACAGTTTCGGCAAAGTCAGGAACGAGTGCGGCATTATTTTTGAAGAACAACCAAAAGAAATACGGTTACAAAATCCGCTACTTTGATTCTTCAAATACGATGTGGAATGATGTGAAGACTGGGAACACAGCAGCTACTTTTGATGATGGCCCTGTTCTTGAATACGGAATTAAAGAAGGTGTTCCACTTAAGGTTGTGACAAAGAAGCCAATTGATGCACAACCAGTTGCCGTTGGATACCAAAAGGGCAAGAACTTAGAATTACAGAAAAAGATGAATGACGGGATTAAGTGGCTAAAAGATACTGGCCAAATGGATCAAATCATTGATAAATATACTAAGAGTGACAAAACAACGAAGGACAATGCGACTGATCGGACAATCCTGGGATTAATCCGCGCCAATTATCCTGCCTTGCTTCGTGGGTTATGGATGACAATTGAATTAACCGTTGTCGGCATTATTTTTGCGATGATTTTTGGGGTAATTCTAGGTGTATTAGGTATTGCACAAAACAAATTTGCCAATGCTGTTTCTAGCACCCTGATTTATATCTTCCGTGGTATTCCAATGATTGTTTTGGCCTTCTTTATTTACATGGGGATTCCGAATGTTATTGGCCATAAAGTTCCATTATTCTTGGCGGGGATCCTAACCTTGACTTTTAACGAAGGGGCTTATATTGGGGCCATTGTTAAAGGTGGATTTGAATCCGTTAATATTGGACAGTGGGAAGCAGCACGGAGCTTAGGGTTGCCATATAGCAAAGCCTTGATTAAAGTTATCGCTCCCCAAGGATTTAAGTTAATGATTCCTTCGTTAGTTAACCAGTTTATTATTACCTTGAAAGACACCTCAATTCTTTCCGCAATTGGTGTAATGGAACTTACGCAAACGGGGACTGTTATCATTTCCCAGAATATGGAAGGATTTAAGATGTGGTTAATCATTGGAACGATGTATATCATTATCATTACCCTGTTGACTTGGTTATCAAACTACGTACAAAAGAGGATGGGTTAATATGGATAAAAACTATAAAGTACAAGTAAAAAATCTGCACAAAAGTTATGGAAGTAATGAAGTGCTGAAAGGTATTAGCTTGGACGTAAAACCCAATGAGGTGGTTTGCATGATTGGACCATCAGGATCGGGAAAAAGTACCTTTCTTCGTTGCATTAATAAGCTTGAAGAACCAAATAGCGGCCATATTTATATTGATGGCTACGATATTGCTGATCCGCAAGTAAATATTAATAAGGTTCGGGAAAATATCGGGATGGTTTTTCAGCACTTTAATCTCTTTCCAAATATGAATGTTTTGGAGAATATCACTTTGGCACCTGTTCAACTTGGCAAGATGACCAAGGAAGAGGCAGAAAAGGACGCGATGCACTATCTTGACTTAGTTGGGCTAGCCGATAAAGCAGGGGCAGATCCAACCAAGCTGTCTGGAGGTCAAAAGCAACGGGTAGCCATCGCCCGTGCCCTTGCAATGAAACCGGATGTAATGCTCTTTGATGAACCAACGAGCGCCCTTGACCCTGAAATGGTAGGGGATGTTTTGGAAGTAATGAAACGGTTAGCGCAAGAGGGAATGACCATGATCGTGGTAACTCACGAAATGGGATTTGCTAAGCAGGTTGCTGATCGGGTGGTCTTCTTCCATAATGGTGATATTCGGGAACAAGGCACTCCAGAAGAGATTTTTGATAATCCACAACATCCAGATACGAAGAATTTCTTGGATAAAGTGCTAAATATTTAATTATCGACTGACTTTTAGTAATTTAAATTTGACAAAGTTAGGATAATCATTATAATAATGAGCAACTTCTAATAATTGGTTGACAGAGAATCTAGCATTTGCTGAAAGCTGGATCCAATTAAATGGCATGAGCGTTTGAATGGAGTGGTTTCCTTATCAACCGAGAGGTAGTTCGCAAATGTGAGCTATAAAGATGGGTGGAACCGCGTTAAAAAACGTCCCTGGTAGATGATTACCAGAGACGTTTTTATTTGTTTAAGAAAACGTTTTTGTTATTAACTAAATTTTTAAGGAGGCATATTATGGACGAAAAACAACAACAGAAGTTAGAACGATCGCTTAAAAGTCGTCATGTGACGATGATTGCTATTGGTGGAGCTATTGGGACCGGTCTTTTTCTTGGATCAGGAACAGCTATTCACCAAGCAGGTCCTTCAATCATTCTTTCATACCTGATCGTCGGTATCTTTTGCTTCTTTATGATGCGGGCGTTAGGGGAACTTATTTTAGCTGATACTTCAAAACATTCATTTATTGATTCGGTTAAGGAATATCTTGGTGACCGAATGGAATTTGTTGCTGGATGGATGTACTGGGCATGTTGGCTAACATTAGCAATGGCAGATCTTACTGCTACTGGTATTTACTTGAAATATTGGTTCCCTAATTTACCACAATGGGTTGGTCCATTAATTATTGTTATTTTATTGATGTTAGTAAACATGGTAAACGTCGGGCTGTTTGG
This sequence comes from Limosilactobacillus reuteri, assembly GCF_034259105.1. Taxonomy (NCBI): domain Bacteria; kingdom Bacillati; phylum Bacillota; class Bacilli; order Lactobacillales; family Lactobacillaceae; genus Limosilactobacillus; species Limosilactobacillus reuteri. Next base: position 116,127 of record NZ_CP139478.1, read on the forward strand.
TGAACTAGAAAGTTGGTTCTCCATGATTAAGGTGATTGCAATTTTAGCCTTAATAGCAGTTGGCGCGGTCTTACTTGTGATGCATGGTCATGTAGAAGGGCGGCCGGTAACCCTTTCAAACCTAGTTAACCAGGGTGGCTTTTTCCCTACTGGTCCGATGGGCTTCTTAATGTCTTTCCAAATGGTAGTCTTTGCCTTTGTGGGAATTGAAATGGTCGGTTTGACAGCTGGTGAAACTAAGAATCCAGATAAAGATATTCCGAAGGCGATTAATACCTTACCAGTCCGGATTGGTTTGTTCTATATCGGCTCAATGGTTGCGATGATGTCAATTTACCCATGGTTCCATATTAAGACTACTTCGAGTCCGTTTGTTCAAGTGTTTGCAGCAATCGGTGTTCCAGGAGCAGCTGCGATTTTAAACTTTGTGGTTTTGACGGCTGCAATGTCTGCAACTAACAGTGCGATCTTTAGTACTAGTCGTTCCCTCTACTCATTAGCTCGAAGCGGGAACGCACCAAAACGTTTTGGTGAATTAAGCGCGAAGGCAGTTCCTAATCATGCATTAACTTTCTCTTCATTGATTCTTTTTATCACAGTTATCTTGAATTATATTATGCCAGCGGGAATATTCGATGTGATTGCTGGAATTTCAACAATTACCTTTATCTTTACGTGGATCATTATTTTGGTTGCACATATTAAGTTCCGGCGGCAGAATCCAAAGGGAGTTACGAATTTCAGAATGCCAGGATATCCGATTACTAGTTGGTTAACAATTATTTTCTTCTTGGCAGTTCTAGTGATTTTACTCTTTATTGATTCAACACGAATTCCATTAATCCTTTCAATCGTCATTTTTGCATTGCTTGCTTATGGTTATGGATTTTTGAAGAAGAAAAATTAAAAACTTAGCAGGGGCTCGAAAATTTTGAGTCTCTTTTCTTTTGCATTTAATAATGAATAGTTTAAGAGAGAGCTAAAAAGTAATAGAAAAGTTAATTTTGTTTAATAGTTGGAGGAGATCTAAATCCCGGTGTGACGCGGTTTAATTGTCTTTTTGTTGGGTAGGGATTATACTGAAAGTGTGGAAAGATAGAAGGCCGAATTTAACAAACATCTTCTCATAATAAAACTACTTTGAAGTACGTTAATTAGACTTTTTGCATGAAAATACCAACACCCCACTCCACATGAAACGCTTTAGTTTCCGTAAAAAGTATGTTAGCTAAAAATAATTAGTGGCCATATCTACAACGAACCTATAATGATAAGCTTAAGTTCCTCGTATTAAGCAGATAGATAAGTTACCAAAAATTAAAAATAATAATACTCGGCCTTTCTTCCCACTTCTTCATGGTTGAGAAGCCCGGAATGTTATTTTGATAAACGTCCCGGGCTTCTGCCAGTTTAAACCTTAAATATTTTATGTTATTTCCTGGGAAATACTAAAGTTAGTGAAACTGTAAATTACTTCTCTAAATATTTGAACATTTGCTCAATTGATTTTAATTGAGTATAATAGAAAACCTTGGCAGGGGCAACGGAAAGACACATAGCAAAGATGATTTGCCACGTGTAACTTTCCGTTTCTTTTTGTTAACACATGACAACGTTTTCATAAATTCTAAAAAACTTTGTGAAATTTCCGGAAGTTGAAAAGTTAATAAAATGAGCGAATTGTAAAATTATAATTTAAAAAATGATAAAAATTCACAAATTGTCTACAAAACAGCGCTTTACAGGAAGCAAATTTAAAGATATTCTTAAATAGTTAACTCGCCACAATTGCAATTATAGTATCTTAATTTGGAACGGCTGTTAACGAATATTCTATTTAAGGAGGGTACACAGCCATGTCTATGTATCTTATTATCAACATTATTGGGTTGATTGTCTTTCTTGGAATTGGATGGCTTTTCTCCAAGAATCGAAAGGAAATCAACTGGAAGACTGTAGGAATCATGGTAGTCTTGAACTTACTTTTAGCATGGTTCCTCGTAAGTTCAGCAGCTGGTCGTGCTGGGGTTAAAGCGGCCGCTGATGGTTTTGCTTGGATTGTTAACGTCTCTGCAAAAGGAACTGTGTTTGCATTGGGTGATTGGTACACACCAAAGAACCTTAACTTCATTTGTTCTGCATTGATGCCAATCCTTATGATTGTTCCATTGTTCGATATCTTAAACTACATTGGTGTATTACCATGGATTATTAAGTGGATCGGACGTGGACTTTCATTCATTACTGGTGAACCTAAGTTTGAATCATTCTTTGCTGTAGAAATGATGTTCTTAGGTAACACCGAAGTTTTGGCTGTTTCTGGTATGCAATTACGTGCCATGAACAAGGAACGTAATTTGACGATTGCCATGATGTCAATGTCTTGTGTTACTGCTTCAATTCTTGGTGCATATATTGAAATGATGCCAGGACAATATATTCTGACTGCTGTTCCAATTAATATTATTAACTCATTGATTGCTGTAAGTATGTTAAACCCTGTTAAGGTTCCAGCTGAAGATGACACCATCGAAAAGGTTGGTGCTGAAGTTGACTCTGATAAGCGTGAACCATTCTTCAGTTTCTTGGGAGACTCAATTCTAGGTGCTGGTAAGTTAATCCTTATCATCATTGCTAACGTTGTTGCCTTCGTTGCTTTGGCAGCCTTGATCGATGCTATCTTAGCATTGTTCTGGAAGGACCTTTCACTTGAAAGTATCTTAGGTGTTATCATGTTCCCATTCTCATGGTTACTTGGTTTACCTGTTCACCAAGCATGGATGCTTTCCCAAGATATGGGTATGAAATTGATTACTAACGAATTCGTTGTTATGGGTAAAGTTACTGATGAAATCAACAGTTACGCACCTCACTTGCGGGCTGTCTTGACTGTCTTCGTAACTTCATTTGCCAACTTCGGTACTTTAGGTATGATTATTGGTGCCTTCAAAGGATTAGTTGACAAGGAAAACAACGATTACATTGCTTCAAACATTGGTTACTTAATGCTTTCTGGTATTTTGGTTTCATTATTATCAGCCGCATTTGTTGGTCTCTTTGTTTGGTAGAAATGGAAAAGCAGCTGGCAAGGCTGCTTTTTTCAACATTAAATCCGAAAACGCTTGCACGATAAAAAGGAGATAAAATTATGACTACAAAGATTATTATGGATACTGACCCAGGTATTGATGACGCAGCTGCTTTAACGATGGCTATTAATGATCCATCATTAGACTTGAAATTAGTTACAACAGTTGCCGGTAACGTTACTGCTGATAAAACCACTGCTAACGCTTTGAAGATTATTCACTTCTTCGGTAAGGATATTCCAGTTGCAGCAGGTGCCAAGCAACCATTGATTAAGCCTTTTGAAGATGCTGCCCGAATTCATGGTGAATCAGGAATGCCTGGTTATGACTTTGGTGACGATTATGGTAAGCCACTTGATAAGACTGCTGTTGAAGCACTTCATGACGCAATCATGGCTGAAGATGAAGTCATCCTGGTTCCAACTGGTTCATACACTAACATTGCACTACTCTTTAGCGAATATCCAGAAGTAAAGAGCCACATTAAGCAAATCGTTGCGATGGGTGGTTCATTCTCTGGCGGTAATATGACTAGTGTAGCTGAATTTAACGTCTTCACTGATCCAGATGCTGCTAAGATTATGTACAATGCGGGTGTTCCAATTGTAACTGTTGGATTGGATGTTACCTTAAAGGCGCTCTTAACTGCGGATACGATTGAGAAACTTGGTAGTCTTAATAAGACTGGTGAAATGCTGCATGGATTAATCACGCACTATAATGATGGTAGTGATCAAGGGCGTCCAATGCACGATGTTAATACCATCTTCTATCTTCTTCATCCAGAAGCATTTACTACGAAGGATATGTGGGTTGATGTTCAAACAGACGGTCCAGCAATCGGTGCTACTGTTGGTGATATTCGCGCTGCTTACCATGATGGCAAGACTAACGCAAAAGTTTGTTTAGACATTGATGCTGAATACTTCAATAAGTGGTTCTTAGAAGAAGTAAGCAAAATGAAATAAGATGCTAGGAGGCTGGAAAAATAATCCAGCCCCTTTTTATTACTTTCTAGTGTAAGCGCTTCACGGTATAATGGTAGTAGTTAAAGTAAGGAGGAAATACCAAATGAAGAATATAATGATTGCCGGCGCTGGTGTATTGGGTAGCCAGATTGCATATCAAACGGCTTTATCCGGCTTTAATGTCAGCGTATATAATCACCATATTGATACCGCTGAACGACGGATTAAGGCGTTGAAAAGTGATTATGAACGTGACTTGCATTTGACTGATAAGGAATTTCAACAGGGCCTTGATAATATTAAAGTAATTACTGATGATGTTGCGACCGCGGTTAAAGATGCTGATTTAATGATTGAAGCTTTACCAGAATCGTTAGAGTTAAAGGAACAGTTTTACGAAGAGGTTTCAGGATTAGCCCCTGAAAAAACAATCTTTGCTAGCAACTCCTCTACATTTATCCCTAGCCAACTAGCTCCTTATACTGATCGGCCAGAAAAATTTCTTAATATGCACTTTGCTAACCAAATTTGGAAATTTAATGTGGTCGAAATTATGGGCACCTCCCAAACAAGTCCAGAGGTGATTGAAGAAGCTACAAAGTTTGCCCGGGAAATAAAGATGGTTCCTGTTATTCTTAATAAAGAACAACACGGGTATATTCTGAATTCCCTTTTGATTCCGTTACTTGCATCTGGTCTTAGCTTATGGGCTAAAGGAGTTGCTGATCCAGCGATGATTGATAAGGATTGGATGATTTCGACAGGTGCACCAATGGGACCATTTGGTATTTTAGATATGGTTGGTTTACGGACGGCAGCGCAAATTGAACGGAATGCCTATGCCCAGACTAAGGATGAAAGTCATAAGGAAATTGCCGATAAGATGGAACAGATGATTCAAGAAGGGCACGAAGGAAAAGAATCGGGACAAGGATTTTACAATTATCCCAATCCAGCTTTCATGGATCCAGATTTTCTGAAGCATTAAGATTAAGTATTGAAAACGTTAGGAAGGGGAGCAAGATAAAAGTCACTCGTGACTGCTATCTTACTCCCTTATTTTGCGCTCCAATTTTCACGTAATCCGGTTGCAACAATGGCAAAATTACGGTACAGTAGTAGAGAACGTGAAACAAAAAATGTTTCACGAAAGGAGACCTAATAAATGAATCCTGAACAATTTCAACAAGCATTAGCTGATCATGGTATCACCTTATCAGCAGAACAAATGCAACAATTTGCTGACTATTACCAATTATTAGTTGAAACTAATGAACATGTAAATTTGACACGGATTACTGAAAAGAATGAAGTGTATTTAAAACATTTTTATGACTCAATTACAGGAACGTTTGCTGAACCACGCTTAGAGTGCGAAAAACTGACATTATGTGATATCGGTGCGGGGCTGGCTTTCCTTCCTTACCGTTGAAGATCGCTTTTCCACAATTAAAGGTAACGATTGTCGATTCGTTAAATAAGCGGATTGCTTTTCTTGAAGACTTAGTTACCAAGCTCGGTTTAACTGACGTTACATTGATCCATGATCGGGCAGAAACTTTTAGTGCCAAGAACAGTCCATATCGAGAGAAATTTGATATCGTTACCGCCCGCGCAGTTGCCCGCCTATCAGTTTTAAGCGAATTATGCTTGCCAGCTGTTAAAGTTGGTGGCGAATTTATTGCTTATAAGGCAAGTGCGGCTCCTGAAGAACTTCAACAGGGCGGGACAGCAATTAAACAACTTGGTGGAAAAGTTCAAAAAACGGTGACATTGACTTTACCAGGAACTGATGGAGAACGTAATATTATTGTGATTGATAAGATAAAGGCGACCCCTAAGAAATACCCACGTCGTCCAGGCTTACCAAGTAAAAAACCAATTCAGTAAGATAAGGAGTTGAAAGTATGGCTTTTTCATTATTTGGTATTGGAAAAAATAATTCCGATAATACAAAAAATAAGGTCGTAGAAGTAAAAATTGATCAAATTATTCCTAATCGTTATCAGCCACGGAAGGTATTTGATCAAGACGGTATCCGCGAATTAGCACAAACAATTGACGAACACGGGTTGTTACAACCAATTGTTTTACGTGAATACGAGCCAGCAAAATATGAAATTATTGCTGGGGAACGCCGATACCGGGCGATGAAGCTCTTAAAGTGGGAAAAAGCGCCAGCGATCATTGAAAAGATGAGTGATCAAGAGACTGCTTCGCTTGCCCTCATTGAAAATCTGCAACGGTCGCAATTGAGTTCAGTCGAAGAAGCGCAGGCCTACCGACAATTAATGGATCTGAACCATCTTACCCAATCGCAATTAGCAAAGGGGATGGGGAAGAGTCAGTCCTTTGTTGCTAACAAATTACGGTTGCTGCGTCTGATCACCCCAGTCCAAACAGCTATTTTAGATCACCGGATTACGGAACGTCATGGTCGAGCATTATTAGATTTAGATGAAAAACAACAATGTGATATGTTAATGCGGATTGTTAATGAACGGTTAACAGTTCGGCAGACAGAAGATGAAGTTGCTCGCTTATTAGGGCGTCCGTTACCTTCAGAAATTGCAGAATTAAAAGCAGCCGCTAAGCGCAAAGAATTAGCTTCTATTGAGGACCATGCTGAAGAAACAGCAGACGTTGAAGAGGTACCAGTAGAAAAGCCTGCAGAAAAGAGGCGCGCTCCTAAACGAAAGACAGCTAAGAAGGCCCGAAGCAAAAAAACTCAGCAGGCTAATGATGCGCGTTTAGCTTTAAATACGATTAAAAAGTCAATTAAGCTGGCGACAAATGAAGGCTTTGAAATTAAAATGCATGAGAAGGAAAACGGCGATACTTATCAATTAACAATTGAGATTCCGAAGAAACAGTAGGGAGGCCAAAAAATGGGTTCTGTAATTGCCCTTGCAAATCAAAAAGGCGGTGTTGGTAAAACAACAACGAGTGTTAATTTGGGTGCATGCTTAGCTGAGACTGGCCAGCGCGTCTTATTAATTGATCTTGATCCTCAAGGAAATGCAACTAGTGGTTTGGGCGTTGAAAAACAGAATATTAAGCAAAGTATTTATGACGTTTTAATTAATGAAGTGCCATTAGAGGATGTCATTCAAAAGACAAGTCACGTAGGAGTTGATATTGCTCCCACAACAATTGCTTTATCCGGGGCCGAAGTAGAATTAACTAATTTAATGGCCCGGGAAACACGGCTTAAAGATTCGTTTGGTGAAATTCGTCAAAAATATGATTTTATTTTAATCGATTGCCCACCATCCTTGGGGCTCCTGACGATTAATGCATTTACTGCTTGTGACTCAATTCTGATTCCTGTCCAAAGTGAATATTATGCCTTGGAAGGATTAAGTCAGCTTTTAAATACCATCAAGCTTGTTCGTAAACACTTCAATCCGCAACTTAAGATTGAAGGGGTCCTTTTGACAATGTTTGATCGGCGCACAAACCTTGGACAACAGGTAAATTCTGAGGTCAAAAAGTTTTTTGGGGACCAGGTTTATGATACGATTATCCCTCGTAATGTTCGTTTATCGGAGGCACCTAGTCACGGCTTAGCAATTATTGATTATGATAAAAATTCAACGGGGGCGCACGTCTACCAACAATTAGCAAAGGAAGTGTTGGCTAACCATGGCAAAGAATAAAAAAGGTGGGCTTGGCCGAGGTATTGAAGCCCTCTTTGCAGAAAATGAAGTAACTGAACTTGCGGATGAAACGGTTCAAGATATCAAGCTATCGTTAATTCATCCTAATCCCTATCAACCACGGCGAACGTTTGATAAAGAGGCGTTGGCAGAGTTAGCTTCATCGATTGAAAAATCAGGGGTGTTTCAACCAATTATTCTGCGACAAACGGATCCAAAAATTAACCGTTATGAGCTAATCGCTGGGGAGCGACGGTTTAGGGCTTCTAAGATCGCCAAACAGAAAACTATCCCAGCAATTGTGCGTAAGATGAGCGATGACCAGATGATGGAAATCGCGGTTCTCGAAAACCTTCAACGTGAAGACCTTACACCACTTGAAGAAGCGCAAGCCTACCAGATGTTAATGGATAAATTGTCATTAACACAGGCACAGGTGGCAAGCAGACTAGGAAAGAGTCGGCCTTATATTGCCAATTACTTGCGATTACTAGGGTTACCAAAAGTGATCAAAGAGTTTCTTAATACTGGCAAACTATCGATGGGTCAAGCACGGACAATTCTCGGTTTAAAAGATAAGACAAAACTTGTTCCGCTTGCCCAACGAGCTGTCGAACAAAATCTTACAGTGCGACAATTAGAAGAGATTGTAACGCAGACTAATGGAACGGCCAAAAAGAAAGAAGAACGGCGGACGCAACGAAAACCAATCTATATTCGAGAAGCTGAATCACAGTTGCAGAGTAAATTTGGTACAAAAGTTGCTGTCGCGCAAAGTCGGAAAAAAGGCGCAGGAAAGATCGAAATACCTTATACGTCAAATGAAGACTTTACTCGAATTCTTGAATTATTAAATATAACCTTAGATTAAGGAGGAATAACTCATGGCAGCATATGATAAAGGTGACATTGTAATGATGAAAAAGGCTCACCCGTGTGGAACTAACCGCTGGAAGATTACACGAGTGGGTGCAGATATTAAAATTGAATGCCAAGGCTGTGGTCATATTGTCATGATGACCCGTCAAAAATTTGATAAGGGATTAAAAAAGGTTATCGAAAAAGCGGATCAAGATGATTAATATTTTTAATGATTGATGATCACAAATAACTAATTGTAGATTAAAATAATAAATGATTAATTGAAAAGGAAAGTGAACAATTTATGTCATTAACTGCAGGAATCGTTGGCTTGCCAAACGTTGGTAAATCAACACTTTTTAACGCAATTACTAAAGCTGGTGCCGAAATGGCTAACTACCCATTTGCAACAATCGATCCCAATGTGGGGATGGTTGAAGTTCCAGATAGTCGACTTGACCGGATCCAGGAATTAATTCCAGCGAAGAAGATCGTCCCAACTACCTTTGAATTTACCGATATTGCCGGAATTGTTAAGGGTGCTAGTAAAGGTGAAGGGCTTGGGAACAAGTTCTTGGAAAATATTCGTCAAACTGATGCAATTGTTCATGTTGTGCGAGCATTTGATGATAATGATATTACTAGTGTTTCTGGTAAAGTGGATCCAATTGAAGATATCGATACTATCAACTTAGAATTAGTAATGGCTGACTTAGATGCTGTTAATAAGCGCTTGGCAAAAGTACAGCGGGCTGCTAAGGGTCGTGATAAGGATGCTTTAGCAGAATTAGAAGTGCTCAATAAGATTAAACCAGTTCTTGAAGATGGCAAGGGTGTTCGCTCAATTGATTTTAGCGATGATGAACAAAAGATTGTCAAAGGGCTTTTCTTGCTAACAAGTAAACCAGTCTTATACGTTGCTAACATTGCCGAAGAAGATATGGCAGATCCAGATAGCAACAAATACATGGATGCAATTAAAGAACACGTAAAAGATGACGGAGAAGTTATTGGTGTCGCAGCGGCTGCTGAAGAACAAATTGCCGAAATGGATGAAGCAGATAAGGCTGATTTTCTTGAAATGGAAGGCGTTACAGAACCGGGATTGAACCGGTTGATTCGGGCAGCGTACAAGCTCTTAGGCTTGGAAACCTTCTTTACTGCTGGTGGGCCTGAAACGCGGGCTTGGACTTACAAGAAGGGCACAAAGGCTCCACAAGCAGCGGGAATTATTCACTCTGATTTTGAACGTGGGTTTATCCGGGCCGAAGTAATGAGCTTTGAAGATCTTGATGAATTAGGTTCTGAATCAGCGGTAAAGGAAGCGGGAAAGCTCCGTCTTGAAGGAAAAGATTACGTAATGCAAGATGGGGATATTGTTGAATTCCGGTTCAACGTTTAAACCTCTGAGGATAAGAGAGGAGTAGTTTTATAGTGAGTGAAGAACAACCACGGAATGCACAAGCCGGCCAACGTCAAAAACGATTAGAAAAGGAACGTCGGCAAGCAAATGGGAATGCTTTTAGCAACTATGATCTAACACGAAAAAATGAAGATTTTATGTATCAATTAAATAAACAGTTGGATCGTCTCGGTGTTCCTTCTGATAAGAAAGACCCAATGCTAAAGGAAACCATTGATAAATTGCTAGTAGGACAAAAGAAGGGACAAACTGCGCGGGCATTATTTGGTACGCCAACTGAATATGCTAAAGAATTGAAGAATCCTAAGCCAACTCCTGCTGAAGCAAGTAAGCAATCAATTAAGTTATTGGCAATTGATAATATGCTGATTTTCTTAAGTATCTTTACGTTTATGTTTGGTTTAATGTTTTGGTTATCACCAGCTGCAATGCAAACAAAGAATGCTGGAAGTAGTGGTATTACCGCAATCTTAATCGTAGCAATCACTGGAGGGTTGATTTTTGGTTATGTGGCTACCCAGGTTCAACCGCAAATTAATAAGAAGGGTAAACGGGTAAGCAAGAAGCCATTATGGCAACGGATTCTTTTAATCGTTGCCGGGTTAGCAGCTTGGTTAATTATTTACATGCTTGTAAGTATGTTGCCAAATGTAATCAACCCACGGCTTAATCCATGGGTCTACATTGGCATCGGAGTTATTACTTTCATTGGGGATATGTACTTCCGGTCTAGATTCCATGTTACAGGCTCCCTTTATGGTAATCGTGCGCCGCGGCGTTAAAATATTTTAGCAACGGAACTATTTGCCAGGCTATCTTTTAAAATAAATGAGGGTGAGAAAAAGGTGAAAATTTTTCTCGCCCTTTTATTTCGCTCTTTTTTGAAATAAATTTCTGTAAATATATGGACAAATGTTCAATAGATTGTTAAGATATATACGTAAACTTATGAAAACGCATTCAAAGATGAGAGGAGATCATATTATTATGAAGTTAACACAAGCGCAATTAGCAAAATACATGGATCACACAATGCTTAAACCAGAAGCTACCCCCGAAATGATTGATAAGACAGTTGAAGAAGCTCGTAAATACAATACAGCTTCAGTTTGTATCAATCCTTACTGGGTTAAGCGAGTTCATGAAGGATTAGAAGGTACTGATATTAACACTTGTACAGTTATCGGCTTCCCTCTCGGTGCAACTTCAACAGAAAGCAAAGTTTTTGAAACTAAGCAGGCAATTGAAGATGGCGCCGATGAAATTGATATGGTTATCAATATCGGTGAATTAAAAGCAGGAAATGATGATGCGGTTGTTGCTGATATTAAGGCGGTTGCTGATGCTACTCACGAAAAGGGTAAACTTCTTAAAGTTATTATTGAAAATGCTCTTCTTACTGACGAAGAAAAAGCACGTGCAAGTAAGCTTACTGTAAAAGGTGATGCTGACTTTGTAAAGACTTCAACTGGTTTTTCAACTTCAGGAGCGAAGGTAGACGACGTTAAGATTATGCGTGAAGCAGTTGGACCAGACTTTAAGATTAAGGCAGCTGGTGGAATTCACAGCCTTCAAGAAGCTTACGATATGATTGAAGCTGGTGCTAACCGTTTAGGTGTTTCCGCTTCTGTTCAAATCTTAGAAGAAGCCGCAAAACAATAAGAATAAAGTTTAATTACTAATCTTAATTTACAGAAATAGGAGGAGTCGGAAAATGTCATATAAACGTGTTTTTGTTATTGTAATGGACTCAGTTGGTACAGGTGCTGCTCATGACGCCGCAAAGTTTGATGATGTTGGATCAGATACGCTTGGCCACGTTGGTGAGTATTACAAAGGTGCCTTGAAGCTACCAAACCTTGGTAAATTAGGGATTAGTAATTTGCGTGATACTCCGATTGAAGGGGTTCCAGTTGCTGATCCAGCTATTGGTGATTACGGTAAGATGGAAGAAGTTTCTGCCGGAAAAGATAGCATGGACGGTCACTGGGAAATGATGGGCTTGCCAGTAATGAAGCCATTATCAACGTTCCCAAATGGTTTTCCACAAGAAATCGTTGATAAGCTTGAAAAATTCTCAGGACGAAAAGTTATTGTTAATAAGCCATACTCAGGAACAGAAGTAATTCATGATTATGGTGAACGCCAAATGGAGACCGGAGAATTAATTCTCTACACGTCTGGTGATTCAGTAATGCAGATTGCTGCTCATGAAGATGTTATTCCAGTTGAGGAACTCTACAAGATTTGTGAATATGCTCGGACACTTGTTAATGGTCCAGAATATACTGTTGGTCGGATTATTGCCCGTCCATATGTTGGCCCAGATAAAGACCACTTTACCCGGACTGCTAATCGACATGACTTTAGTTTGAAGCCAATTGGTGAGACTGATATGGATCGCCTCCGTGCAGCTGGTTACGATGTAATTGGTGTTGGTAAGATTAATGATATCTTCTCTGGTGAAGGGATCGATAAAGGATACCATAACGAAAGCAACATGGACGGAATGGATCATGTTGATGAAGTAATGAAGCAAGACTTTACCGGTTTCTGCTTCACAAACTTGGTCGATTTTGATGCAATGTATGGTCACCGTCGTAATCCAAAGGGCTTTGGTCAAGCATTAATGGACTTTGATAAGCGTTTAGGCAAAGTTCTTGATGAAATGAAGCCAGATGATCTTTTGATGGTAACTGCTGATCACGGTAATGACCCTGGCTTTAAGGGAACTGATCATACTCGTGAAAATGTTCCATTGTTGGTTTACTCTCCTTCAATGAATAAACCAAATCAATCCCTTGGGCTGCGGAAGACATTCTCAGACCTTGGTGCAACTATCTTAGAGAACTTTAACGTTGAACCAGTAAAGGGTACCAGCTTCTACAAGGAAATTAGTAACGATTAAGATTAATTAAGGAAAGGGGCGAAACATGATGCGAATGGTTGATATCATTGACACCAAAAGAAATGGCGGAGTCCTAAGCGATGAGCAATTACAGTTCTTTGTTGATGGCGTCGTTAATGGAACGATTCCTGACTATCAAATCAGTGCTCTCCTTATGGCAATCTACTTCCAGGGGATGACCAAAGAAGAACAGACGAGCCTAACAATGAAGATGATGGAGTCTGGTGAACGATTAGACTTGAGCCGAATCCCTGGAATTAAAGTTGATAAACATTCAACGGGTGGTGTTGGTGATAAAGTGAGTTTGCCACTTGCAGCAATGGTCGCCGCTACAGGAATTCCGGTTCCAATGATTTCAGGTCGTGGCCTTGGTCATACAGGAGGCACGCTTGACAAGTTGGAAGCAATTCCGGGATTTCGGGTAGAACTTTCCGAAGATGAATTCATTAATCAAGTTGCCAAAGAAAAATTAGCAATCGTAGGTGCGACTGGTGAGGTTGCGCCAGCAGATAAGAAGATCTATGGATTACGGGATGTTACTGACACTGTTGACTCAATTCCGTTAATTGCTAGTTCAATTATGAGTAAGAAGATTGCTTCTGGAACAGATGCGCTTGTAATTGATGTAAAAACTGGTACTGGTGCCTTTATGAAGATGCTTGATCAATCAAGACTACTGGCTAAAGCCTTGGTTGAGATTGGTAAACAAGCAGGATTAAAGTGCATGGCAGTAATTTCAGATATGAATCAGCCGCTTGGAAATAAAATTGGTAATGCACTTGAAATTGAAGAATCAATTGATGTCTTAAAAGGAAAGGGCCCAAAAGATCTTACCGAATTAGTTCTGACGCTTGGTAGTTATATGGTTGTAATGGGTGAAAAAGCACAAAATACTACTGAGGCACGAAAGATGTTAGAGCAAACTATTCAGGATAGATCAGCCCTGGAACGGTTTGCGGCAATGATAGAAGCGCAAGGTGGAGATCCTGCTATTGTTGATAACTACCAATTAATGCCGCAAGCTAAATACAAGATTCCTTTCAAAGCTGATCGGGATGGCGTATTGACAAAACTTTCAGCAGATGAAGTTGGAACTGCTAGCATGTTATTAGGAGGCGGCCGTCAAAAAGCAGATGATGCCTTGGATTATAGTGTAGGAATCGAATTACACCATAAGCTAGGTGATTACGTTAAAGACGGCGAACCAATTTTAACAATCTATAGTAACCGCCAAGAAATTCCAGACGTGGAACAGTTATTAAGAGAAAGTATTGAAATTAGTGATAATGGTAAAGTGCCGACGCTAATTCATGAAATTGTTGAATAAAGAGCAGGAGGATATTTCAATGAGTACACATATTAATGCAAAAATGGGTGATTACGCAGACACTGTATTACTTCCAGGGGATCCGCTGCGTGCAAAATATATTGCAGAAAACTTCCTGGAAAATGTTAAACAAGTAAATTCAGTCCGGAATGCCTTTGGTTATACTGGTGAATATAAGGGTCACCGTATTTCAGTACAAGGATCTGGGATGGGAATTCCTTCGATGTCAATTTATATTAATGAGTTAGTACGTGAATTTGGTGTTAAAACTATTATCCGGGTTGGTTCTTGTGGCGGAATTGCTCCAGATGTTCATGTTCGCGATGTTCTTCTTGCCCAAGGTTCTTCAACAGATTCAGCAGTAACGGTAAATACATTTGGGCCAGGATTCCATTATGCACCATTAGCTGATTTCAAGTTGTTAGATACTGCTTACCATGTAGCTGGTAAATTAGGTATTGAAACAAAGGTTGGGGATATCTTTGCTGCCGATCGTTTCTACAATGATGAGCTTGATATGGAAAAGCTTCGTGACTATGGAATTTTAGGGACAGAAATGGAATCGGCTGGACTTTACTTATTAGCTGCTAAGCTTCATTTCCGGGCACTTTCAGTTTTGACTGTTAGTGACTTAATCTTTGGCGACGAAAAAGCAACCGCTGAAGAACGTGAGCGAACATTTAATGATATGATTAATATTTCGCTTGAAACGGCAATTGCTGGAAAGTAGCTTCTTGCATAAGCTAGAGAGTGCAGTTTATAATAAAATGTGGTTTAGATAATGAAAGAGACTGAGGTAATGCCCAGTCTCTTTTAGTATGGAGAAAGGAGGAAAGTTAGATGGATGATAAAAATAAGATTGAATTAGCGCTAAAAGTAGCAACCTTATATTATCGTGATGGATGGAACCAAAGTGATATTGCAACTGAACTGAATATTTCCCGGGCAACAGTGTCACGATTATTACAATTTGGTCGGGACCGAGGATTAGTAACCATTAAAATTCATAATCCCGTTGCTCCGCTTCACCAGTTGGAAGTAGACTTACTCGCTAAATATCCATCATTGCATAAAATTATTATTGTTCCAGGCACGGATGATTCACTTGAAGAAGTTGGCGCAGCGGGAGCTAAATATATCGAACAAGTCGTAGAAGATAAAGACATTATTGGGTTAGGCTGGGGAAAAACCGTCTATCAAGTAGGATTGCATTTGAAACCTAAAGACGTTACTGATATCACTGTTGTTCAAATGAAAGGCAGTATGGCAAATACTAATACGCGAAATTATGCGTTTGAAACGGTTAATATCTTTGCGAATGCTTTTAATACCGTTCCCCAGTATTTGCCGTTACCTGTTATCTTTGATCATGCAAAGACACGTGAATTAGTCGCTAACGATACCCATATCAAACATATTATGAAGTTAGGGGAGCAATCTAATATTGCTGTTTTCACAGTGGGAACAGTACGTGACTCAGCATTGTTATTTAAATTAGGTTACTTCACCAAGCAGGAGCAATTAACGTTACAACATGAGGCGGTAGGGGATGTTTTCTCTCGTTTCATTGATAGCAAGGGTCAGATAGTAAATGAAGATATTAACCAACGAACGATTGGGATTGCGCTCCCAGAGTTGCGAAAGAAAAAACACAGTATTTTAGTAGCGGCCAGTGTTGCTAAGGTACCAGCAGTGCATGGTGTTTTAACTGCTGGTTATGCAAATACATTGGTTATTGATCAGGAGAGTGCGAATAGCCTAGTTAATTTTTTAAATTAATTTAAATATTTAGATTGACCTCAGTGCGAAATCCTAGTAGAGTATACCTAATTAAAAATCAAAGGAGTTGCACTACAGATGTCAAATTGGGACACGAAATTTGCCAAGAAGGGCTTAACCTTCGATGATGTATTACTTATTCCAGCCGAAAGTCATGTATTACCAAATGAAGTTGACTTGAGTACACAGTTAGCTGATAATTTGAAGCTTCATATTCCATTGATTAGTGCCGGAATGGATACTGTTACTGAAGGACCAATGGCGATTGCAATGGCCTTACAAGGTGGTTTAGGGGTTGTTCACAAAAACATGTCAATCCAAGCCCAAGCAGGAGAAGTAGCTAATGTAAAGAGCGTAGTCGTACCTGCAGGCGCAACTAAGGCTGCTGTTGATGATAATAATCGATTATTAGTTGCTGCAGCGGTGGGGGTTACTAGTGATACTTTTGAACGTGCTGAGGCCCTTTTGAAGGCGGGCGCAGATGCAATCGTTATCGATACAGCTCATGGACATTCAGCAGGTGTTCTTCGTAAGATCGCGGAAATTCGCGAACACTTCCCAGACGCAACCTTAATCGCTGGTAATGTTGCTACTGGTGAAGCTACTCGCGCCTTGTTTGATGCTGGTGTTGACGTTGTAAAGGTTGGTATCGGTCCTGGTTCAATTTGTACTACTCGGGTGGTCGCTGGAGTTGGTGTTCCACAAATTACTGCTATTTATGACGCTGCTAGTGTTGCTCGTGAATATAACAAGCCAATTATCGCTGATGGAGGTATTAAGTACTCTGGTGACGTTGTAAAAGCTCTTGCTGCTGGTGGTAATGCAGTAATGCTCGGTAGTATGCTTTCTGGTACGACGGAAGCACCTGGCGAAGTTTTTGAAGACAATAGCAAGAAGTACAAGGCTTATCGTGGAATGGGTTCGGTTGGTGCAATGGCTCAAGCACATGGTTCCTCCGACCGTTACTTCCAAGGTGGGGTAAATGAAGCCAATAAGCTTGTTCCAGAAGGTATTGAAGCTCGGGTAGAATACAAGGGCGATGTTTCTGATATTATTTTCCAAATTGATGGTGGCCTTCGCTCAGGAATGGGTTATGTTGGTGCTGGTGATATTCCAACCCTAATTGAAAAAGCTCAATTTGTCCAAATTACCAATGCAGGACTTATCGAGTCACACCCTCATGATGTCCAAATTACTCGTAGTGCACCTAACTATAAATAACTAATTCAATAAGAAACTGCTATGGCTTTATTCGTGAAAAGATAGTCACAGCAGTTTTTATTTCCCGAGAAATAATGGAGGGTAAACTTTTTGTTAAGGCTATCTTAGAATGATCGCTTTTTTCGCATAGTTAGTTATAATATTCAATAGGATATTATGCTGTAAAAAGGAGTACCTCTTATGAAAATTCTAGTTGTTGATGATGATAAAGAAATTGTTCAATTACTTGAAATTTACATCCGAAATGAAGGATATGAGCCAATTTCTGCTTATGACGGAAAAGAAGCATTAATAAAGCTAAATACTAATCCTGATATTGGTCTGATTATTCTTGACTTAATGATGCCAGAAATCGATGGAATGGATGTAATTAAGCGGGTGCGGAAAGATTCTGATATTCCAATTTTAGTGCTTTCAGCTAAGACGGCAGATATGGATAAGATACAAGGTCTAATCACTGGGGCGGACGATTATGTTACTAAGCCATTTAATCCGCTCGAAGTAATGGCACGAGTTAAATCATTACTTCGTCGGAGCCAAGGAGAAGTGACAAATGATCAACCGGATATTCTTAATGTTGGTCCATTATTAATCAATAAAGATTCTCACGAGGTTAAGACGATTAAAGGGGATGTAATTCAATTAACAGCCCTTGAATTTGGTATCTTATATTTACTTGCCAGTCACCCTAACCGTGTTTTCTCAGCAGATGATATTTTTGAGCGGGTATGGCAACAAGAAAGTGTCGTATCAGCTAAAACAGTCATGGTTCACGTGAGTCATTTACGGGATAAAATTGAAGAAGCAACTAACGGTGAAAAGGTTATTCAAACTGTGTGGGGTGTTGGTTATAAGGTGGAAGACCACTAAAGCCTAGCCTTAATGATGTGGAGGAAAAATTGTGAAGTTAACGGGGCGTGAAAAGAGTTCGCTTATTTTAGAAGGGGTAGTAACGGTTATTCTATTGTTATTGCTGAATATGGCGATTATCGTAATTATTCAAGATGCCATTCAGTCAAATCCGGGAGTAACCAATGGAATCTTTATGATTAAGCAATCATTGAAGATTGGCCCGCTTCAAGCACAAATATGGAGCTATCAGCGGATCTTAATTGCCTTTTTAGTAATTATTGATGTGTGGGTGGTATGGTGGCGATTGCGTCGCCGATACCACCTTTATCAAATGGATCATATTATCGCGGAATTACACTATATTGCGCAAGGACATTTGGATCATCGGATTCCATTTCGGCTAAAAGGAAATCAACAGCATGTTATTACTAGTGTAAATGCATTAGTTGATAGCGCGGTGCGTTCAATGGATGATGAACGGAAGATTGAGAAGTCAAAAGATGAGCTGATTACTAATGTAAGCCATGATTTACGGACGCCATTGACTAGTATTATTGGCTACTTGGGATTGATTGAAGATAAGCAATATCGTAGTGAGGAAGATATTCTAAAATACACCCATACTGCTTATGAGAAGGCTAAACAAATGAAGACCTTGGTCGACGATTTGTTTGAATATACAAAAGTTCAGCAACATGGGGCACCAGTAAATATTATGAAACTCGATCTTAATCAGTTAATTGAACAGTTAACGGCAAGTTTTGAATTAGAAGCCCAGCATCGCGGAATCGAAATTACTTCCTCAGTTATTCCTAGTCCTTTAATGATTGAGGCGGATCCGGAGAAGCTTGGTCGAGTTTTTAATAATTTAGTTTCAAATGCCTTTAAATATGGCAATGGCGCAAGTTACATTCGGATCGATGCCCGGCAAGAAAATGATATGGTGGTCGTCAAAGTTGCTAATGATGGCACACCAATTCCTGAAAAAGCACTTGATCACCTATTTGAGCGTTTCTACCGCGCGGAAGCTTCCCGTTCACGAGCTACTGGTGGAACGGGATTAGGTTTAGCGATTGTCAAAAGCATTGTTGATCTTCATCATGGGAGCGTCAAGGTTACTTCAAATGAAGACGAAACAGCATTTATTGTCACATTACCTTTAAAACAAGAAATTAAAGAAAACAACCAAAAATGAGAAAAAAGTCTAAAATCATTTGATTTTAGACTTTTTTCTTTTTCAATTATATTCAACTAATTTTATATGTGGTAGACTAAAAGAGCATTGTGTCACTTGATATTATAAAAGATACAAATTATTGGAGGAAATTCTGTGGCTAAAGCACAAATAAATCCAGAAAGGACACGCTGGCTTGAGGTGCTTGGTGTCTCAATGCCATTGTGTCTTAGTTATATTCCGATTGGATTGGCCTGTGGAATCTTGCTACACGCAGCAGGTTTAAACTTTATAATGATTTTATTGGTGTCGGTATTAGTGTTTTCTGGTGGGGCACAATTTATTCTAGCATCGTTATTAGCAAGTAACGCTCCATTAGGGACTATCTTTATCTCACTTTTCTTCTTGGAGTTACGATATGCATTGTTAGGATCGAGTTTATCTAAATATATTAAGGATAAATCAGCACGTTTCATTCTCATCTTTTCTGCATCAATGAACGATGAAAACTATGCTGTTAACTATATGAAGTTTGTAACTGATAAGAAATGGGATCCCGATGACGCGTTGTTAGTGGAGTATTATTCACTTGCAGCATGGTCAATTTCAAACGTGGTTGGTGGTTTGATTGGTGGTGCAATTTCGATTGACCTTGAAGTGGTTGATTTTGCATTAACTGCCTTATTCTTATATATGATCGTAATGCAGGTTCAAAACCACTTGACCCTAGTTATTGGTATTTTGGCAGCTGTTCTTGGTGTATACTTCCAGGCATTGACTAAAAGTACACTTGGGATTATTATTGCGACCTTAATTGCTTCCTTTGTTGGGTTCTTGATTGAAAATACAGTTCGTCACCATAGTAAGCATCCAAATTCGAACTGGTTCTTGACAAAAATGTTTAGGCCGAAGATCACAAAGACTACGATCGAGGATAAACAAGCGCAACAAAAAGAAGTTAAGGAAGTTGAAAAACTGGAAACTAAGATTGAAGATGTTGTTGAACACCATGATGAGAAACATGAAGAGAAAAAACATGATGATCAACATCCTGATGAGGGCTAGACATGGAGCAACTATTAAGTAATAAAATCGTTTACCATATTATGGTGATTATCTTGGCAGCTTTAGCGGCATTTATTCCCCGTTATCTACCAGTATTATTCTTCTCAACGCGAAAAATCCCAGAATGGTTTAATGAATGGATGAAATATGTCCCAGTTAGTTTATTTGCGACCCTGGTTGTAAAAGGGATCTTCTTAACTGGCTCTTATCATTTTACTTTATTCGGTTATCCAGAACGAATTATTGCAGCAGTGATCGTGATTGTGATTGCATACTTTACACGGTCAATGTCGATTTCAGTAATTGCTGGATTAGTTGCTGTTTGGCTTCTGAGTTTAGCGTTATAAGAGTAGTTTTGTTATAATTAAATTAAGCTTTAAACAGTGGAATTGGTTTCTAACTTGCTAAGAAGCCAATCCCTTTTATTTTAGGAAGTGAGTACGTTGGATTTTAAGCAAACAATTGCATTTGTTAACCTTGCCAATACTTTGGATTATCAATATGCGGCAAAAAAATCAGGTATAACGGTTGATGAATTGGTTAGCACAATTAAAGCACTCGAAGAAGAGCTTAAGATCAAGCTTATTAGACCGGAAGGCGGCGTAGTTGAATTAACTGAAATCGGGGCAAAAATTTTACCATTGATCACTGAAATTGCTCAAAAACACGCTAAATTATTATCGGTGGTTACGGATTATCGAAAAAAGGAAGCAGAAGAAGCGATCAAAGTTGCTGTCGTCCCAGGCTTTACTAATTATCAAGCAGCTCCGGTTGTTAAAAAATTAGCCCAACAGCATAAAATGAATATTGTTGAAGATGTTGATCCAATGGCACAGCTACAACAAGGGGAAAGCGAGCTGGTATTTATTAGTTATGCTGGTAAACTTCCTGATGATTTTGAGGTGCTTTCAGTGGGAACTGATGATTTAGTAGCTTATATTCCAGCGCGGAATCCACTTTCTAAACAAAAGGAATTAACGCTTACAGATCTAAAAGCAGAAAAGTTCTTAACATTAAACCATCAAAATCCGTTTGCGGTCTTTGTTCAACAAGCTTGTACTGCGGCTGGATTTGACCCATATTCCGTTTTTGAAGGAGAAAAAGGAAGAACATTAGTAAATATGGTTGCCTTGGGGATGGGGATAACCTTGTTGATGGAACAATCAATAAGTGAAAACTTAGATAGCAAAGTGGTTAAAGTGCCAATCGTTCCCCAAGTTACCCAAAAACTTGCTTTTGTTCGTCGCAAAAATAATGTCGAACAGATGCCAAAGGCAGGAAAAGCTATGGCAAGCTCTAAAAGAATCTTTTGCAAAATAGAAAAAAGATTTGACATTTTCATGAACTACGCTTATTATCATAAATAATAAAAATACCTTTAACTTAGTCCCGTGAGGCTAGGAAGGATTTAATTGAGCGTTTAAGTACACCTTCTTAGCTATTGCTGAGGAGGTTTTTCTTTTAAGCAGTAGCACCAAGAATACGCCAGTAAAATCAATAGGTATTTTGAAACGACCGACCATTTAATTGTTTCCAGAGAGAGCAAAACGGTATGTTGTTTTTAGCCTACTTATATCCTAAAAGCAAACAGTGATGACTCTCGAAATCTAAATGGGAAGTTATCACTGTTTTGTTGTAATTAGACTGGAAAAGGAGCGCTATTGATGATTAGTACAGAAAGAATTCAACCAAATTTAGTAACAGTTGCCGACATGGATGCAGCAGATGCAATTGATTTAATTCATGAAGCCCAAGCATATAAAGCTGGAAAGCAAGCGGTTCTCACTGCACCTGCATACGCGGTTAACCTCTTCTTTGAAAACTCAACCCGAACGAAGACCAGTTTCCAAATGGCACAAATGAAGTTGGAGACGAATGTACTAGAATTCGAAGCGGGTACGAGTTCAGTGAAAAAAGGGGAAAGCCTCTATGACACTGTTAAGACAATGGAATCAATTGGTGTAAATGTTGCGGTAATCCGTCATCCTGAAAATGAATATTACAACCAATTGCTTAACCATTCAGACTTTAAGATCGGAATTGTAAATGGTGGTGATGGCAGCGGCCAGCACCCATCCCAATGTTTACTTGATATGATGACAATTAATGAAGAATTTGGCGATTTCAAGGGGTTAAAAGTACTAATTATTGGTGATCTTAGTCACTCCCGAGTAGCGCACTCAAATGCAATGATGCTTAATCGCTTAGGAGCAGAGGTTTACTTTGCTGGTCCGGAAAAATGGTATGATCCTACACTGGAACAATATGGAACTTTTGGTGACTTTGACAAATTGCTTCCTCAAATGGATGTAGTTAATTTACTACGAGTTCAAAATGAACGGTTAACGACTGCTGACGGTCAGGCTTTTGATGCTAATCAATATCACCAAGCTTATGGTTTAACTTTAGAACGGGCCGCAAAGATGAAGCAGGGTGCAATCATTATGCATCCAGCGCCAGTTAACCGGGGTGTTGAAATCGATAGCTCCCTTGTTGAAGCGCCTAATTCCCGCATTTTCCAACAAATGACAAACGGCGTATATACCCGGATGGCAATTCTTAGTCGAGTTCTTCGTTACCAAGGATTGATGTAAAAAGGTGATTGCGATGAGTAAGGCAGTTTTACTAACGAATGGCCAGCGAATTTATAATGATGAATTGGTTAAGAGTGAAGTTTTGATTGTAGATGGCAAGATTAAGGCAATTGGCGAGCATATCCAGGCACCAAGTGATGCAGAAATAATCGACCTGGATAATGGCTTGATTACACCAGGACTAATTGATGTTCATGTTCATCTTCGCGAGCCAGGCTATACCAATAAAGAAACGATTGCCACAGGAAGTAAAGCTGCTGCACACGGTGGCTTTACGACAATTGCTGCAATGGCCAACCTTAATCCGACATGTGACACACCAGAAAAATTTAAAGAACAGGTTGATCGAAACGAGAAAGCTGGACTGGTAAAAATCCTCCAATACTCACCAGTTACAGTTGGTCGGGCTGGGAAACAAGCGGTTGATGTTGCTGAGCAGTATGCTGCAGGTGCCCGTCTTTTTAGCGATGATGGTGCGGGAATTCAAGATGCTGGAGTTGTATACCAAGCAATGCAACAACTAGCTAGAGTTAACGCTCTGTTATGTGATCATGCTCAAGATAATCAACTTGCACAAAATGGGGTAATTAATGACGGCGCAACTATTGCTAAAAAACTAGCACTACCAGGAATGCCAGCGATTAGTGAAACAGCGCAAATTGCCCGGAATTTGGTGATTGCGCAGGCAACTGGGGTTCATTATCATGTTTGCCATGTTTCAACTAAAGAAAGTATTGACCTGATTCGTCATGCCAAACAACAAGGAATTAACGTTACATGTGAAGTGACTCCCCATCATTTACTTTTAGCCGATGCTGATATTAAAGAGGATGATGCTGAATTTAAGATGAATCCACCTCTTCGGCAGCGTCTTGACCAACAAGCTTGTTTAATTGGGCTATTGGATGGCACGATTGATTGTATTGCTACCGATCATGCACCATACCGATGTGGAGAAGCAACAAGGATTTCTTAAATCGCCAAATGGCATTGTTGGCTCAGAAACAGCTTTTGCCTTACTCTATACACACTTTGTTAAAACGGGTATCTTTACGCTTGCCCAATTGATTGACTGGATGGCCGTTAAACCGCAAGCGATTTTTAACCTTGATAACGCTGGATTATTAAAGGTAGGGGACCCAGCAGATATTGCTGTATTTGACATCGATCATCAAGATGTAATTCAACCAGACCAGTTTTTCTCTAAGGGTCACAATACTCCATTTGTTGGTGAACAAGTATACGGAATGACTAAGCGAACTTATGTTGATGGAAAACTCGTATATCTGGAGGGAGAAGGATAATGCAAGAAACACAACGATTAGCAGTTGAATTGCCGGGATTATCACTAAAAAATCCGATTATTGCGGCAAGTGGGACTTGTGGGTATGGGCAAGAAGCAGCTAAAAAGTATAATCTTAATCAGTTAGGCTCCCTTGTGTTAAAATCCACTACCCTCCATCCCCGCCAAGGTAATCCACGTCCGCGAGTTTGTGAAACCAGTGCCGGTTGGCTTAATGCTAATGGTCTTCAGAATGTGGGCATTACCGCAGCAACTAATGAAAAAATTCCGTGGTTACGAAAAAATTATCCGCAACTACCGATTATTGCAAGTGCTGCTGGTTTTTCTGAAGACGAATACGTTAAAGTCGTTAGTAAATTTGCTAATACGGCTGGGGTGAAAGCAATTGAATTAAACGTGTCATGTCCGAATGTAAAACACGGCGGGATGGCAATGGGAACTGATCCAGAAGTACTGCAACGATTAGTAAAACAAGTAGTTAAAGCTGCCCTAGGAATTCCTATCTATGTAAAGCTAACACCAAATGTAACTAATATTGTTCCTCTCGCGCAAGCGGCTGAGCAAGGGGGCGCTAATGGCCTGACGATGATTAATACGTTAACGGGATTAAGCATCGACTTAAAAACCCGACGCCCGGCTTTAGCTAATGTAACGGGCGGTTTATCAGGTCCTGCAATTAAGCCTTTAGCATTAAGAATGATTCACCAGGTACGCCAGGTTTCTTCTTTGCCTATCATCGGCGTGGGTGGAATTGAGTCAGCTGAAGATGTCCTTGAATTTATGATGGCAGGTGCTAATGCTGTTCAAATCGGGGCAGCTAGTTTTCATGATCCATTGGCTTGTCCGAAAATTGCAGCTGATTTACCAATCGTAATGGGTAGATACGGGATTAAGAAACTGACGGATTTATGGGAGGTAAGATTTTGAAACGCTTCGTACCAATGGTGGCGATCGATGTTGCAACTAAGCAGGAAGCAATTGACTTATTTGACAAATTAATGGTAAAACCGCAGCCGATCGTAAAAATTGGAATGGAATTGTACTATGGCCTAGGACAAGTAATTGTTAAAGAGGCAAAAAAAACGGGGATTTAAGGTATTCCTTGATTTGAAATTATACGATATTCCAAATACTGTTCATCGCGCAATGGCAGCTATTGGCCGATTGGGAATTGATTTTACGACAATTCACGCAGCGGGGGGCAGTGAAATGCTGATTGCCGGATTGGCCGGTCTAGAAGAAGGAGCTAAGGAAGCAGGCGTTGAACCAGCAAAGTTATTAGCAATTACCCAACTTACTTCGATTGACGAAAAAATTCTGCATGAACAACAGCATGTTGATTTGTCGTTGATTGAGTCAGTTCAAAGCTACGCGCGCTTAGCAGAAAAAGTAGGATTGGCTGGCGTAGTATGCTCAGCCCATGAAATCAAGGCGATTCGTGAAGTGACTGGGGATGATTTCCTATGTGTAACGCCAGGAATCCGCCCGACTCATGCAATAAAAGATGATCAAAAACGAGTGGTTACCCCTGCCCAAGCAAGAATAGATGGAAGCAATGCGATTGTGGTTGGCCGGCCAATCACCCAGAGCTTTGACCCGGTTGCTGCTTATCAAGAAGTCCAAAAAGCATTCTTAAATGAGGAGGAAGAAAAATGACATATTCACAACGCGTTGCAAAAGCATTATTAGATATTCATGCTGTTACCCTTAACCCAGACCAACCATTTACCTGGGCAAGTGGTCTAAAATCCCCAATCTACACAGATAATCGATTGACGATTTCTTATCCAGAAGTTCGGCAAGCAATTTTTAATGGGATGGTTGAACAAATTAAACTCCATTTTAGTGAGGCCAATGTTATTGCCGGGACAGCAACTGCTGGAATTCCTCATGCGGCATGAGTTGCTCAGAATATGGAATTACCGATGATTTATGTTCGGACTAAGCCGAAAGATCATGGTCAAGGCAAGCAAATTGAAGGTGTTCTTAAAGAAGGACAAAAAGTCGTCGTGATTGATGACCTTATTTCAACTGGTGGTAGTGTACTAAACGCTGTGCGGGCGGTTAACAATGCAGGCGGAAAAGTAATTGGCGTTGTTTCTGTCTTTACTTATGATTTGCCAGCTGCTGAACAAAACTTTATGGCAAATGGACTAAAATACTATTCAGTAACGGATTATATGACTTTGATTAAGGTCGCAAAGGGAAATGACCAAATTAGTGCGGACCACCTCAAGTCTCTTCAAGAATGGCGGAAAGATCCGTTAAGTTGGAGTAAAGAGCAAGCATCATAATAATTACTTATCAAAAAAGCCTAAGATTGATTCAGAAAAAATGTTAATCTGAATTAATCTTAGGCTTTATCTTATTGTTTATCTTCCCAAATCTTTTGGAGCATTGGGTAGCGTAAGTCGCCAACTTGTACTACTTGATAATCTGCACTTGCTAATGTTTTGGCATCACCAACACCAATTGCAATCGCATTTATGTGATGAATATTCTCGATATCATGAGCTGTCGTTCCAACTCCAATGCAATTAGCTCCGATAAGATTTAATTGATTAACAGCAGTTAGATATGGGTTTTCTTTATCATTAGTCTTAACGATACTATCGACATAATTATCAAGGTCAATTTGTTTAAGAACATTTTGTACATCCCCATTAGCATCTAACACGGCAATTTTAACGTAATGATCATAGAGATTTAGTAAAAGACGCTTAATTCCTGGAAGTTGATCCTTTTCACTTAGGCTATCCGCTTCTTCGTTAAGAAATTTTTGCCATTCTGCAATCATTGAAGCCTTTTCGCTTGGGGCAGGATTAGCATTAAAATGGGCTAAGGCTAGGGAGAGCCCCTGCGAAGGAGTAAGGTTATCGAATTGGGAAGCTAATTTTCCAGGTAATCCCATCCCAAATTCATACATTGCAAAACGTTGCCATGCAGTAAAGGATAACTTATTTGTATTAACAAAGATATTATTAAACGAAAAAATCGCACCGTCCATGATTAAACATCCCTTCATAGGTAATTATGTCTATATTTTAACGTAATCGAAAATGAAAGGGAATACATTAATTAAGCATTTACTTTAGCGAGGTCAGCGGCATAATCGATTCCCTTTGCGTCCAAATACTCAATAATTTGATTGATTGTAATAAATGGTACATGAACTCGGTTAGCGAGGACTGACAGATTACCACGACGAGCCATCTTGCCGTCACTCTTTAACACTTCGATAATAACAGCAACTGGTGCCTTCCCTGCTAAATAGGCAAGATCAACAGCTGCTTCGGTGTGACCGATTCGATCTCTTAATCCATGAGGTTGGGCGTAAAGAGGTTGAATGTGGCCGGGATGATTAAAGTCAGATGCTTGTGCAGTTGGCTTGGCAATTTGCCGAATCGTTGCTGCGCGGTCAAAAGCGGAAACACCAGTAGTAACACCGGTTGCTTCTAAGGTACCATCAGTAGTAACCATAAATGGTGTTTGGTGTGGGTCAGTGCTATGTTCTACCATGGGCTTAAACGCTAAATGCTTAGCAATATCTTCGCTTACTGGTACACACATCAAACCATTTGCCTCGTTCAACATTTCATAGATAGTATCAGCGTTGACATTTTCACCTAAAGCTACTAAATCACCTTCGTTTTCACGATCTTCATTATCGGCTAAGATGATATAACCACCATTTACTAATTGGTTTAATGCTTCTTCAACAGTTGAAAATTGACTTTGCATAATTTATATACTCCTTTGAAATTCTGAAAGTGATAGAACAGTTACATTCGAATGTGTCATTATAATAACGAACATTTTAATTTAAATCAACCTATTTTTAAACTAAAAAACGAATAATATTAAAGGGTTTCAAAGGATAAGTTTGTGAAAGATCTGGAGAAAATAAAGATTTCTCACCAGCTCTACGTTCTATTTTTAGAGTCCCGAAATGTCAATTTAAGTTAGAAAGAAAATAGTTGCTCATCAGTGACGTAAGACATGAATACTTCATATGGAGTTCGATAGCCTAGTGATTTACGGGGCAGGTTATTTCGCTTACTCATCAGTTGGGTTACCAATTCATCAGGAAGATTGCGGAAATCTAGCTGTTTCGTTAAGCCATCCCGGCGTAAAAGACCGTTGTTGTTTTCGTTCAGCCCTCGTTGATTGGGAGCACCAACCTCGGCAAAGTAAGTGTGAAGGTCAAATTGATTGGCAATCTCGCGCCAGCCGGCGAATTCTTTTCCGTTGTCAAAGGTAATCGATTTGAAGAAGTGCCGCGGGAATTTCCGAAGCCACTGACTTAAGTGTTGGTTAATCGCATCAGCCGTCTTTTCGTGCACATTGAGTACAATTTCGACCTTCAATTGGCGTTCGGTCAGGGTCATTACCGCCCCTTGGTGCTTTTTGCCTTGGACGGTATCAGCTTCAAGGTGCCCAAATTCAGTGGCATAGTGCGGAAAGTCCTTGGCACGCTCGTGAATACTTCGCCCCAATTGGCCAGCCTTCCCGCGGCGCTCGACATAGCCATTCGGGTGCCGCTTACCTCGCATCGGCAAGGAACGGACATCGAAGCCGAACTGGCCACGTTCAAACATCCGGTAAAGAGTTCGCCGGTTACAACTAATTGGGCGCTCAGCGCGCCCAATAATGGTATCAGGCGTCCACCCCTGGGCAATTTTGTCGTTGATATAAGTGAGTTCAGCCAGTGACAACTGAGTACGTTTTCGGCCACAACGTTGCTTATTGCGCATATAGTGATCTTGATAATCAGCAATTGAGGCACCGGTTTCCAGGTAACGATAAACGCGATAAACGGTTTCGGCGCAACGGTTGATCATTTGGGCCACTCGGTACGCTTTAAGCTTTTGCACGAAAGAATGGGCGATGATTGTCAGCTCGTTTGTGGTAAGATGGGTGTAAGTCATTTGTGGTTTCCTTTCTTTTGTTTAGGGGTATTCAAAAGTCTACCACAAATGGCTTTTCTATTTTTCTAACTTAATTTTACAAACGGCGAGTAACAAAAAAGTCCAGAACGAGATATTTTTCGTCCTGAACTAATCTTAGGTTGTTCTATTTTGTCATGTAATCCCGAGTCATTGGTAAGTTTTTACCTGATGGACCCTTAGTAATCAAGTATTGAATAACATCAATGTTTCCCGATTCAAATGATGCAGCACATGCTTGAAGATATAGATCCCACATTCGTGTAAAACGTTCACCCATCATATCAAGAATTTGGTCACGATGTTCATTAAAGTTCATATCCCAAATTTCGAGGGTACGTTGATAATGACGGCGGAGCATTTCAATATCAGCAATTTGCATATGATTTTCTTCGATGTGACCGATCATTTCTTCAAGACCAGGTACATAGCCGCCAGGGAAGATATACTTGTTAATCCACCCATTATATGCACCGCCTTGTTGACGAGTAATACCATGAATCAAGGCAACCCCATCATCGGCAAGGTAACCTTGGATATCCTTAAAGTAAAGACGCAGATTTTCTTTTCCGACGTGTTCAAACATACCAACGGATGTAATGTAATCCCACTTTTGGTCACCAAGTTCACGATAATCAATAAGTTTAACTTCGGCAACGTCTTGCAAACCTTCTTTTTCAATCCGTTCCTTAACAAGGCGGTATTGTTCTTCGCTTAAAGTAACCCCGGTAACTTTTAAACCGTATTCTTTAGCAGCGGTTAACATTAATGTTCCCCAACCACATCCGATGTCAAGCAATGTTTTGCCAGGCTTTGGATCAAGCTTCTTTAAGATGTGATGAACCTTATCAACTTGTGCTTTTGTAAGATCATCATGGTTGCCATCAGTAAAGTAAGCACATGAGTAAGTTAGCGTGTCATCAAGCCATAATTTATAAAAGTCGTTTCCAACATCATAATGACTTTGAACATCATTTTCACTCTCTTTTTCTGAGTGACCTTGTTTAGGCAAAAATTTGCGGAACTTAGAACTCCGCATAAAACTATCAGCACTTTCATAGGCTGATTCGATCAATTCTTGAATGCTACCCTGGATCTCGATCTTCTTATCCATGTAGGCTTCCCCAAGTGCAATTGAGGCGTTCTTGGTAATATCACGCATTGGAATTTTTTCGTTAAAGGTGATAGTTACCTCAGGAGTTTCGTCACCATAAAAAACACTTGATCCATCCCAAAATACGATCTTTACGGGAATGTTAAACGAGTGCTTTAGTAGTGACTTATAGAACGTCTTTTCTAACATGAAACGTATCCTTCTTTCTGCAATAATAATATTCATTATAACACCCTTAAAATAAAAGTGTTTCAAGACAATTTATAAAAAACATTTCATAAGAAAGCAATAAACTAATTGCTGAAAAAATGAAAGCTTGCTACTATGCTAATTAGTAAGAAAAATAGGGAGATGATTGAATGACGAATGCCTGGAAGCATTTTATTGAGAATGTAAAACTACGGCGATTCACCGTCTTATTATTAATCATTGTCGTACTCTGGCTAATGAGATCAATGATGAATTTAATTTTATTTACGTTTATTCTTACTTACCTTGTTGTTAGTTGGGTAAGACTCGTCCAACGGTGGTTACCACGAATGTCGACAAGTTTAATTGTAATTGTGACCTATGTGTTATTGATTGTTCTTTTATATTTAGGAGTGACACGCTATTTACCAGTTTTGTCTCGACAAGTTGTTAAAATGGTTAATTCAGTAGTTCATTTCTATAGTACTCATCAAGCAACAATGATATATCGTTATGTCAGTCATTACGTAAGTACAGCTACCATTATGAGCCAGGTTCGGCATGGAATAACGATCGCGGTTAGTACGTTGACAAGTATTGGTGCCATTACCGTTTCATTTGTAATGTCTTTAATCTTGAGCTTTTTCTATACACTTGAATTAAAACAGATGAATGAATTTTCTCATAGCTTTTTAGATAGTGATTTTGGCTGGTTCTTCCAAGATATTGACTATTTTGGTAAGAAATTTGTTAACACTTTTGGGGTGGTATTAGAGGCCCAATTCTTTATTGCTATTTGCAACACGGTGATTACCACGATTTGCCTATTATTTATGCGAATGCCGCAGATTTTCGCCCTATCGTTAATTGTATTTATCTTTAGTTTGGTTCCAGTTGCTGGAGTAATTATTTCAACAATTCCATTAGCGATGGTCGGTTACTCAGTTGGCGGAGTTCGCGATGTGGTCTATATTATCATTATGATCATCATCATTCATACTCTGGAGGCCTACGTTTTAAACCCTAAGTTTATGTCTAGCCGGACAGATCTCCCAATTTTTTATACCTTTATTGTATTATTGATTGGTGAACATCTTTTTGGTACATGGGGATTGATTGTTGGAGTACCAATCTTTACCTTCTTGCTCGATGTATTAGGTGTAAAACCAATTCGTGGAGCGAAAAGAATAAAAAATAAGTAAGTGAAAAATAAAATTCCATAGCGGAAATTTATTTTTTACTTTTTATTATCCGAACAATTTTTGCGTGTGAGCTAAAGAAAGTTAATGAAAATCGAACTTATTTTACAAAATGGCTGAAAAAGTCTTGAGTTAGTGTATAATGAAATTAAGATAGGCCTAAAGAAAGGAAGCTGATATTCATGACAGACATTGAGATTGCAGACCAAGCGACCCTGGAACCAATTACAGAAATTGCCGAGAAACTCGGACTTTCAGAAGACGAAATCGAACAATATGGTAAGTACAAAGCTAAAATTGATTTAAATGTAAAGCCATTACCTGATAAAAAACATAAACTAATTTTAGTTACGTCCATCAATCCGACTCCTGCTGGTGAAGGAAAGTCGACTGTCCTAATTGGTTTAGGGGATGCATTAAATCAGTTAAATTATCAGACAACGATTGCGATGCGTGAGCCATCAATGGGTCCTGTTTTTGGGATAAAAGGTGGTGCAACCGGTGGTGGATATAGTCAGGTTGTTCCAATGGAAGATATTAATCTGAACTTTACTGGTGACTTGCATGCTCTTACAAGTGCTAATAATACTTTGGCTGCTTTAATTGATAACTATATTATGCGTGATAATGCAATGAACCTTGATCCGCGGCGAATTATCTGGAAACGAGTAGAAGATGTTAACGATCGCGCGCTCCGGAATGTAGTTACCGGTCTTGGGGGTCCAATGGCTGGTGTTCCACGTGAAACGGGCTTCGACATTACAGCTGCTTCCGAGTTGATGGCAATTTTATGCCTTTCAACTAGTCTTCATGACTTGAAAAAACGGATTAGTCGAATTGTAGTAGGATATACATACGATAAAGAGCCGGTTACAGTTGGTCAGCTTAATTTTCAGGATGCAATTACAATTATCTTGAAAGACGCATTAAAGCCTAACCTTGTTCAAACTTTAGACCATACCCCAACAATTGTACACGGGGGACCATTTGCTAACATTGCGCATGGATGTAATAGTGTGCTAGCGACACAAACTGCCCTTAACCTTTCTGACTATACTGTAACGGAGGCTGGTTTTGGGGCTGATCTTGGTGGAGAAAAGTTCCTTGATATTAAGCAACGTGTTCTCGGTAAGCATCCTGATGCAATTGTCATCGTAGCTACTGTCCGAGCGTTAGAATACAATGGTGGGGCCAAGCTCGCAGACTTGAATGAAGAAAATCTTGATGCGCTGAAAAAAGGAATGGTAAACCTTAATCGTCATATTAAGAACATGCAATTATATGGGTTACCAATCGTAGTTGCAATCAACCATTTTGTCAGTGATACCGATAAAGAAATTCAAATGATTAAGGATGACTGTGCTAAGCAAAATGTTGAAGTAATTTTGACTGATGCTTGGGCTAAGGGCGGTAAAGGAACCCATGATTTGGCTAATAAAGTAGTCGAACTTGCTGATAGTCCAAGTGAATTTACTCATATCTATGACGTTCAAGTTGATGACCTTCAAACTAAGTTAGAGAAGATTGCTAAGCAGATTTATGGTGCTAAAGAAGTATCATTTAGCCGTAAAGCACAAAATCAATTGAAGCGATTTGCTAAGTACGGATGGAATGATTTGCCAGTATGTATTGCTAAGACCCAGTACTCATTTACAGATGACCAAAAACAACTTGGTGCCCCAACTGACTTTACTTTCCGTATTCGGGAATTGGTACCAAAGATCGGTGCTGGCTTTGTGGTGGCTTTAGCTGGTAATATGATGACGATGCCAGGTCTCCCTAAAGAACCAGCTGCTGTAAACATGACGATTGACGATGATGGTAAAATTACCGGATTATTCTAAATAACCAACATGAAACATCGATTGTGCAATAACGTACATCGATGTTTTTTTCACAAACTTTTTAGGGCTAGCGGGTTGAAGTCGTTGATATACTGCTATGTGAACTTACTCGTTTTCTTGTGAAATTATAAAATAAGGGCTACAGTAGAGGTATATCGTTTTATAAGTTTAACTAGGTAGAGGTGAATGGCTAATGGAAAAGAAACTATATGGTGCCGATGTTGTTATTGATAGTTTGAAAAAGCACGGGATTAATCTCGTCTTTGGGATTCCCGGGGCAAAGATTGACCGTTTGTTTGAGGGGCTAAATGGTCAAGACAGTGAAGATGCACCTAAGTTAATTGTTACCCGGCATGAGCAAAATGCGGCGTTTATGGCCCAAGCTTATGGTCGCTTAACCGGAAAAACAGGGGTCGCAATTGCTACTTCTGGTCCAGGGGTTGGTAATTTAGTAACTGGGATTATGACAGCTAACGCAGAAGGAGATCCAATGTTAGCGATTGGGGGCCAAGTACAACGGAAGGACCTTCACCGCGCAACCCACCAAAGCATGCCTTCAACTGAAATTATGGCGCCAATTACGCAATATAGCGCTGAAATTCAAGACCCTAATAATATTTCAGAGATTATGGCCAATGCGTTTGAAGCAAGTCAAGATGCACGTAAGGGAGCAGCTTTCGTTAGTCTTCCACAAGACGTTGATGATGCTGAAGTAACCGAAAAGCCATTGCCAATTTATGAAACACCTAAGATGGGTCCTGCTGATCCAAATGACTTACAAAAACTAGTCGAACTAATTAAAAATAGTAAAATGCCGGTTATCTTAGTTGGTCAACGGGGTGCGGATGAAGAAATTACAACCGCTCTTCGCAAATTATTAAGTGATTATTCGTTGCCAGTTGTCGAAACATATCAAGCAGCTGGAGTGGTATCACGTGACTTAGAACAACAGTCATACTTTGGACGGATTGGCCTTTTCCGCAATCAAGTTGGGGATCAACTCCTTCAACAAAGCGACCTTGTTATTGCTGTTGGTTATGATCCAATTGAATACGAACCACGAAACTGGAATAAGGAGGGGAATCTGCGCATAGTAAACCTTGATACCTTGCCAGCTCAAATTGATAACCACTATACGCCAATCATGCAACTAGTTGGGAATATTGCTACAAGCTTAACGGAACTTGATAAGTTGCTAAAGGGGTATGAATATCCTGTTGCAGCGACTGAGCAACTTGCCAAGTATAAGCAAGAACTTGATCAAGATAAAAAGATTCAAGTACCAGCAAGCAATGATGCTAGTCATCCGTTAGCGGTTGTGCATGCAATTCAAGAAAATGTTACTGATGATATGCACGTTGCGCTAGATGTGGGTTCCCACTATATCTGGATGGCCCGGCATTTCCGTTGCTACCAACCACGACACCTGTTAATCAGTAACGGGATGCAAACGCTGGGAGTTGGCTTGCCATGGGCGATGGTTGCAGCGATGCTTTATCCTGAACATAAGTCAGTGGCAGTTTGCGGGGATGGAGGCTTCCTCTTCTCTGGGGCAGAATTAGCGACTGCTGTTCAACACCATCTTAATGTTGTAACGATTGTATGGAATGATGGCGGCCATTACGACATGGTTAAGTTCCAAGAAGAGATGAAATACCCGCAAGCAGCTGGTGTTAAGTTTGGAAATGTTGATATTGTTAAGTATGCTGAGAGTTTTGGTGCAACTGGACTGCGGGTAAATAAGCCAGCTGACCTTACTAAGGTACTCAGTCAGGCCTTTAATATTGATGGACCAGTTGTGGTAGATGTTCCGGTTGATTACAGTAATAATAAAGAATTAGCTGCTAACTTGATTGATTCACAACTTGGCTAAGAGGGGAACAAAGATTATGACAACATTATATGAACATGGAACGTTAGCTGCGTTGATGGCAGGGAATTTTGATGGCACAATTACTGTCAGCGATTTGTTAAAACATGGTTCGATGGGAATCGGGACTTTTACTGGCTTAGACGGTGAGGTTGTTATCCTGAATAATGAAGTGTATCAGGCCGTTTCAAGCGGTCAGGTCAATCATATTACAGATATGGATGCTACAATGCCATTCGCCTCAGTCCATTTTCCTGCTGAACAACAGGATATAACATTAAGAAATGTAAACTTTGCTAAACTTAATAATGATTTTGTTAAAGAACATAAGCTTGCTAATGTTTTTGCATTCTTACAATTGAGTGGTGAGTTTGAACACGTCAAAATTCGGATTGCTCCGAAGCAAGAAAAGCCATACCCGACGTTGCTCGATGTCGCTCAACATCAGCCTGAGTTTACGGCTGAAAATATTTCTGGGACCATTATCGGTTATTATGCACCAGAAATTTTTGGCACGATTACGGCAGCGGGCTGGCACCTTCATTTTATTAGCGATGATCGACAATTTGCTGGACATCTCTTGGCCTTTGATGCTTCTGAATTAACAGGTAGTTTTGAAATTTTTGATAATCTAGAACAACATCTGCCAATTCATAACAAAGAATTTCGGGAGAGTACAGTTGATATGGCAACTTTACGTGATGGAATTGCTAAATCGGAAGGTAATGCTGAATAGAACGCTTAACCATCCGTTCTTCGGGGGTGGGACTGAAAACTCGCAAGTGAGTTCAGTCCCACTCCCTTTCTTTTTCATCTATTAAATACGAACTATTTATTGCTTATTTAATTTAAAGTTCGAATTTATATTGAATTACGGAAAATGATTTGCTATCCTTAAAGCAGATTTGAGGAGGCATTGTTATGAGTGATATTAGTGTTGTGATGGGCAGTAAATCAGACTGGCCAACTGTTAAAGAAACTTGTGATATTTTAGATGAATTTGGTGTTTCATATGAAAAGAATGTGATTTCTGCTCATCGGATGCCAAACGAAATGTTCGCGTTTGCGCAAAATGCGGTTGATAATGGAATTAAAGTGATTATTGCATGTGCCGGGGGTGCAGCCCATCTCCCCGGAATGATTGCAGCCAATACCCCCCTACCAGTAATCGGTATTCCGGGACAAACAAAGGCTCTCGGTGGAATGGACTCGCTTTTATCAATTGTTCAAATGCCAGCGGGAATTCCGGTGGCAACTACTGCGATTGGGAAAGCAGGAGCTAAAAACGCTGCGTTATTAGCATTGCAAATTCTGGGGATCACAGATAAGCATATCCAACAACAAATCATCGAGTATCGACAGGCAATGCATGATCAAGCAAAAGAAAGCGGGCAGTATCTTGAATAAATTTATTCCACAAGGCTCAACGATTGGCATTATTGGTGGTGGCCAATTGGGACAGATGATGGCATTGGATGCCAAACAGACGGGGATGAAGGTTATTATTTTAGATCCGACACCAAATTGTCCAGCGGGGCAGGTTACTGATGAACAAATTGTTGCTCCTTATGCCGATACTAAAGCGATTGAAAAGTTGGCTGATAAAGCGGATGTACTAACTTACGAATTTGAAAATGTTGATTTAAATGCTTTGGAAGATGTACAGGATCGCGTTTATCTTCCCCAAGGAACTAACTTGCTTTACACGACCAAAAATCGTTTGCGAGAAAAGAACTTCTTGCGTCAGGCAGGGGTAAAAACAGCTCCATTCATGGCAGTGCATACTTCTGCTGAATTAAAAGATGCGGTAAAGAAAATTGGTTACCCGTCAGTTTTGAAAACCAGTGAAGGGGGATATGACGGACACGGGCAAGAAGTGTTACGTAATAAGGACGATCTTGATAAGTGTGCCCTTATTTTAACCACTGGCAACTGTATCTTAGAGGGATGGGTTCCTTTTAGCCGCGAATGTTCAGTGATGGTCGGACGTAATGAAGATGGAGAAATAACGGTTTTTCCAGTTTCAGAAAATATTCACCATGATGAAATTTTACATTTAAGCATTGTCCCAGCAAGGATCTCTTCTGAATTACAACAAAGGGCGCAAAAAATAGCGGTACAGATTGCCCAAGCGATTAATTTACGAGGAATTTTAGGGGTTGAAATGTTTGTAACAGATAATGGAGAGATCTATATTAATGAGCTTGCTCCCCGCCCGCACAATTCCGGGCATTATTCAATTGAAGCTTGTAACTTCTCCCAATTTGCCATCCATAACCGAGCAATTTGTAACTGGCCACTCCCGCAAGTAGAATTATTAAAGCCGGTGGTAATGGCAAATGTTTTAGGCCAGCATATTGATGGAGTCCGCCAACAGATTCAGAAAAAGGCAGATTGGCATTTTCATGATTATGGGAAAGCAGAAGTTCGTCATAACCGGAAAATGGGCCATGTTACAATCTTGACTGATGATATTGAAGCTACTTTAGCAGAAATTGACAATACAGGAATTTGGAGTGCATAAAGTTCGGCTTTACGTAACCGCTTTTCCTGTGCGATAATACATTTAGAAAAAATAGAGAGGATTTTTAACTGATGATTGATCGTTATACCAGCCCAGAGATGAAAAAGATTTGGAGCCTAGAAACACAATACCAATGTTGGTTAGATGTTGAGATTGCTGCTGATGAAGCGTGGAGTAAGCTTGGGCATATTCCAGCAGAAGATGTGGAGAAGATTAAAAAGAATGCCAAGTTTTCTGTAGAGGGAATTGCAGAAATTGAAGCAGTGACCCATCATGATGTGATTGCTTTTACCCGAGACGTTTCTAAATCATTGGGGCCTGAACGAAAGTGGGTTCACTATGGAATGACGAGTACAGATGTAGTTGATACTGCACAAGGCTTGCGTCTGAAAAAGGCGAACGATATCCTTCGTCAAGATATTGATAACTTTATGGATGTCCTTAAAGAATTGGCTGAAAAGTATAAGTACACAGTTTGTATGGGACGGACACATGGTATCCATGCTGAGCCAACAACTTTTGGCTTGAAAGCTGCTCGTTGGTATTCAGAAATGAAGCGTAATAAGGAACGTTTTGAACATGCTGCTAAGGGTGTTGAAGCGGGTAAAATTTCTGGTGCAGTAGGAACTTTTGCGGAAATTGATCCATTTGTTGAAGAATATGTCTGCAAAAAACTTGGCTTACGTCCTCAAGAAGTCTCCACACAAGTTCTTCCTCGAGATTTGCATGCTGAATATATTGCTACCATTGCGCTTATTGGAACAAGTATGGAAGAAATGGCAACTGAAATTCGCTCTCTGCAACGGACGGAAATCCATGAAGTCGAAGAACACTTTGCCAAGGGACAAAAAGGATCTTCTGCTATGCCACATAAACGTAATCCAATTGGCTCAGAAAACATTACTGGTTGTGCGCGGATGCTTCGTGGCTTTATGGTACCTGCTTATGAAGATGTTTCACTTTGGCATGAACGGGATATTTCCCATTCCAGTGCAGAGCGAATGATTTTACCAGATGCA
The DNA here is from genome assembly GCF_034259105.1 of Limosilactobacillus reuteri. Classification (NCBI taxonomy): domain Bacteria; kingdom Bacillati; phylum Bacillota; class Bacilli; order Lactobacillales; family Lactobacillaceae; genus Limosilactobacillus; species Limosilactobacillus reuteri. The sequence continues at coordinate 155,055 of NZ_CP139478.1, forward strand.
ACTTCATTACTTGATTACATGTTGCGGCGGTTTGGTCGAATTTTAAAGAATCTCGATGTATTCCCTGAAACAATGAAGAAGAATATGGATAAGACATTGGGCTTAATTTACAGTGGTCGGGTTCTTTTGAAGTTGGTTAACAGTGGGATGACTCGGGAAGCAGCTTATGATTTGATTCAACCATATACCGCTAAGTGCTGGGCAGAACAGATTCCATTCCGCCCACTATTGGAAGATGACCCAACAATTCAAAAGCAATTATCTAAAGAAGATCTTGATGATGCCTTTGATTACCACTGGCACCTCCGCCATGTTGATGACATTTATAAACGATTGGGATTAGACTAATATAAGCTAGTTTAAGGGGCTAGACGAACGAAAAAGTTTTTCTAGCCTTTTTGTTATGCTTTATCTGGCAAAACACGAACTATTTAAGTGAAAAAACATATAAATATCGTAATTTGTATTGACAAGCGGGAAGAGGAAAGAGTATATTGTTGTCATGAAATATCGAATTAATTTTCGGATATTAAAATAAAAGTTCGTGTTTTACTGAAAGGAAGTTCCCTAAATGGAGAAGTTATTGTATACCGGCAAGGCAAAACAGATGTGGCAAACAGAGGATCCAGCAGTTTTACGAGTAGTTTATCTGGACCAAGCTACCGCCCTCAACGGAAAAAAGAAGGATCACTTTACCGGTAAGGGTGAGGCTGCCAATGCTATTTCTTCGCTTGTTTTTGATTACTTAATGAAGCAGGGAATTGAGACTCACTTTATTAAGAAACTATCAACTAACGAAGACCTGGTAAAAAAGTGTGAGATGTTCCCGCTTGAATTTGTAACGCGGAATGTAATTGCTGGTCATTTTGCGAGTCGGTATGGACTTTCAGAAGGGGAAGAGCTTCCTTCGCCAGTTGAGGAAATGTTCTATAAAAGCGATGAACTTGATGATCCCTTTATCAATGAATCCGCAACGATTGCTCTTGAGATTGCCAGCAAAGAGGAACTTGCGCAAATGTGGGGGATCTGTCGGAAGGTCAATAACTTACTTAAACCATTATTTGCCCAAGCTAATTTACGGTTGGTTGACTTCAAACTCGAATTTGGCCGTTTGAATGATGGCAAGATTATCCTTGCAGATGAATTTTCGCCAGATAATTGTCGGTTATGGGATCTGACAACTAAGCAACATATGGATAAAGACGTATATCGGCGTAAACTTGCTGATTTAACCCAAACATATGATGAGGTATTGGAACGGTTAGAAGTAGTAATTAAGGAGGAAGCATAAATGATTAATGTTCGGATTTTCGTAACTTATAAGCAATCGGTCTTTGATCCGCAGGGAGAAACAATTAAGGATGCAATCCATTCTCTAGGGCATGATGAAGTAACTGCCGTTAAAGTTGGGAAATTCTTTGACGTTACCTTGGATACAAATGAGGGTGAGGTAACGACGGCAGTAAAAGAAATTGCTGATCAGCTCCTTGTTAATTTCAATATGGAAACTTATACATACCAAGTTATGGAGGAAGCCTAGATGAAAATTGCGGTGGTTGTTTTCCCAGGATCCAATTGCGATGTGGATTTATATGAAGTCCTTCATTCCGTTTGCCATGCAGATGTGGAATATGTTTCTCACCGGCAAAAAAGTTTAGCTGGTTTTGATGCTGTGATGTTACCAGGAGGCTTTTCCTATGGTGATTATCTACGCGCTGGCGCAATTGCCCGGTTTACCAATATCATGCCTGCAATAATCAAAATGGCCAATGAGGGAAAACCAGTTTTTGGAACGTGTAACGGATTTCAAATTTTGACAGAAGCGGGTCTTTTGCCAGGCGGACTTAAACGCAATGATAACCAACGCTTTGTTTGTAAAACCGTTCCTTTAGAAGTAGTGAACTCGCAAACTCTTTTTACTAGTCATTACCAGGATCACGAACGAATCGCATTACCAATTGCGCATGCCGATGGTAGTTACTATGCGGATGAAAAAACACTAGATGAACTTGAAGCAAATAATCAAGTTGTCTTTCGTTACGCGACTGAAAATCCAAATGGCAGTTTGCATAACATTGCTGGAATTACCAATAAGCAGGGAAATGTCTTAGGCATGATGCCCCATCCTGAACGAGCAGTAGAAACCATTCTTGGCAGTACGGATGGCTTACGGTTATTTGAGTCCTTGTTAGAAAACGGCAGAATTAAAGTGGAGGCATAGTTAATGAAACAAGCAATGACCCCAGAAGAGATTAAAGAAAAGAAACCATACTTAGATTGGAGCTTGACTGAAGCAGAATATGATTACATTCGCACTCATATCTTGGGACGATTACCAAATTATACTGAAACCGGCTTATTTTCCGCGATGTGGAGTGAGCACTGTTCATATAAAAAGTCAAAGCCGGTTCTGCGTCTCTTCCCTAATAAAAATGAGCGAGTATTGCAAGGTCCCGGAGAAGGAGCAGGGGTTGTTGATATTGATGATGGACAAGCGGTGGTATTCAAAGCTGAGAGTCACAATCATCCGACAACTGTTGAACCTTATCAAGGAGCGGCAACCGGTGTCGGTGGGATTCTGCGGGACATTTTCAGCATGGGGGCACGACCAATCGCTTCCCTTGATTCCCTCCATTTCGGTGAATTAGATAATTCGACAACGCGGATGAAAGTAACTAACACTGTTCGGGGAATTGGTGATTACGGTAATTGTATGGGAATCCCTACAATTGCGGGTGAAACAACATTCGATTCATGCTACCAGGGCAATGTTCTGTGTAATGCAATGAGTGTTGGCTTAATGGACCAAAAAGATATCCAGCAGGGTCGCGCTGCCGGAATTGGAAATGCAGTGATGTATGTCGGCGCTAAAACCGGCCGTGATGGAATTCATGGCGCCACCTTTGCTTCTGCGGACTTTAATGATGAAAATATGACGCAACGTTCGGCGGTTCAAGTCGGTAATCCTTTTATGGAAAAACTCTTATTAGAAGCCTGCCTTGACCTTATTAGAAATCATCCAGACTGGTTAGTAGGCATCCAAGATATGGGGGCAGCGGGGATTGTTTCTTCAAGTGCGGAAATGGCTTCCGAAGGTCAAAGTGGGATGGAACTAAACTTAGATCTTGTTCCGCAACGTGAACCCGGGATGTCGGCTTATGAAATTATGCTTAGTGAATCCCAAGAACGAATGCTTCTTTGCGTAAAAAAAGGCCATGAAGAAGATGTCAAAAAGATTTTTGATTTTTACGATCTTGAAGCGGTCACAATTGGCCGGATTACTGCGGGTCATGATTATGTTCTCTTTCATGATAATGAAGAAGTATGTCACATCCCAGTATCGAGTTTAACGGATGACGTACTAGAAGAAGAAAGTCTAGAAAAAAAGCCTGCGCGGATTGAATTAGCCGAACAGCAGCCAGCGTGGATTCCAGATATTGATAACGTTGCTGAAGTTTTAACTAAGCTGCTTGCTCAGTCAACGATTGCGGATAAGAGTAGTCTTTATCAGCAATATGATTCTCAAGTACGGACAAACACAGTGGCCGGTCCAGGGAGTGATGCTGGGGTTCTGCGGATTCGTGGAACACATAAAGGGTTAGCGATGACAACTGATGGGAACGGTCGGTTTGTTTACCTTAGTCCAGAAGTTGGTGGACAAATTGCCTTAGTTGAAGCGGCAGCCAACATAATTGCCAGTGGAGCCGAACCGTTAGCAATTACTGACTGCTTAAATTATGGTGACCCAACCGATTCAGAAATTTTCTGGGAACTTCATCAATCTGTCCAAGGAATGGCTGATGCTTGCCGTGAATTTAATACCCCGGTTATTTCTGGGAATGTTTCTTTATATAACGAAAACAATGGACAAGCAATTCACCCGACGCCGATGGTTGGAATGGTCGGCCTGATTAAAAATATTGATCGCGTAATTCCTTCGTTTGTCCAACACCCGGGAGATAAGGTTTACCTAGTGGGCCAAACTCGTGATGATTATGCGGGTTCTGAGTTGCAAAAAATGATGACTGGTGATATTAGCGGAATTGTTAAATCATTTGACCTTCATCATGTCCATCAATATATGCAACGGTTACTGAAAACGATGGAGAACGGCCTTGTTTCTAGTGCACATGATCTGAGTGAAGGTGGACTAGGCGTGGCCTTAGCAGAAACGGTCTTCAAAACTGATTTAGGGTTGAAAATTGATCTTGCTGATCAGCCCGCAGCTCGCCTTTTTAGTGAGACTCCTGGAAGATTTATCGTGACGGTTGCTCCTGAAAAGGCAACTGAATTCGAACGGGCATTAGGAAAAGATGCGCACCTAATCGGAGAAGTTACGAATAGTCACTGGTTAATGGTTAAACTGGCAAATGATGAACTCAATGAAAATGTTGCGAAATTACAAAAAACATGGGAGGAGGCAATTCCGTGCCAACTGAAATCAAAGGATTAAATGAAGAATGTGGGGTCTTTGGAATTTTTGATGCGGCTAACGCTAGTCAATTAACCTATTACGGCCTGCATACTCTTCAGCATCGCGGCCAAGAAGGAGCAGGAATTGTCTCAACTGATGGGACGGAACTTTATCAACACCGTGACCGAGGATTGTTGGCGAAAGTGTTTGCTGATCCGGCTGAGCTTAAACGATTAAAAGGAAACGCTGCGATTGGCCATGTTCGTTATGGGACAAGTGGACATAATTCGATTGCCAATGTTCAACCCTTTCTTTTTCACTTTCATGATGGCGCTGTTGCTCTCGCCCATAATGGTAATTTAACTAATGCTGTTACCCTTCGTCGTGAATTGGAAAATGAAGGGGCAGTTTTCCAGTCAGATTCTGATACGGAAATTTTAATTCACCTTATCCGGAAATATATTAATGAAGGTTTTATTCCTGCTTTGAAGAAAAGCCTCAACCTTGTCCATGGTGGATTTGCCTACCTATTACTACAAAAAGATCGGCTAATTGCGGCTTTAGATCCTAATGGGATTCGTCCTTTATGTATTGGAAGGTTAGAAAATGGGGCTTATGTTGTTGCTAGTGAGACTTGTGCTTTAGATATTATTAATGCTCAATTTGTGCGTGATGTTTTGCCAGGAGAATTAGTAGTTATTGATAAAAATGGGTTACATATTGACCATTACACTACCCAAACCCAGCTGGCGATTTGCTCAATGGAGTATATCTATTTTGCCCGTCCTGATTCTATTATTCATGGGGTAACGGTACATAATGCGCGAAAACGAATGGGAAAGTTCTTAGCAAAGGAACACCCGGTTGATGCTGATATGGTAATTGGGGTACCTAACTCATCGTTATCTGCTGCTAGTGGGTATGCGGAAGAAAGCGGCCTTCCATATGAAATGGGGTTAATAAAGAGCCAATACGTTGCGCGGACGTTCATTCAACCAACTCAAGAGTTACGGGAGTTAGGCGTTCAGATGAAATTATCAGCTGTCCGGGGAGTTGTAAAAGGAAAAAGAGTGGTAGTAGTCGACGATTCGATTGTGCGCGGAACAACTTCTAAGCAGATTGTCCAAATGCTAAAAAGAGCTGGGGCCAAAGAAGTTCATATGCTTATCTCCTCACCACCATTTAAGTTTCCGTGTTTTTATGGGATTGATGTATCAACGCGTTCAGAACTGATGGCTGCTCATTACTTCATTGAAGAAATGCGGCAGTTAATTGGTGCAGATTCTCTTAATTTTTTGAGTATTGATAGTTTAATCAAAGCAATTAACGTGCCAGATGCAGGGGATGCTCCTAATGGTGGCCTTACCGTGGCTTATTTTGATGGGAAGTACCCAACGCCGCTTTATGATTATGAAGAAGGGTACTTAAAGTCGTTAAGCGAACAAGAGCGATTGGCAAGAAAGGGGTAAGAGGATGAGTCGTTATCAAGATGCAGGAGTGGATGTAAATGCCGGGTACGAACTTGTTCACCGTATTAAAGATGCAGTTAAATCAACTGATCGCCCAGGTGTGATTGGGGGAATTGGCAGCTTTGGGGGGATGTTTGACTTAGAAAAATTACAGGTACGGCATCCAGTCCTTGTCTCTGGCACTGATGGTGTGGGAACGAAACTCTTAATTGCCCAACAAATGAATAAGCACGATACAATCGGGATCGATGTTGTCGCAATGTGTGTTAATGATGTCCTGGCGCAGGGAGCGGAACCAATAACGTTTCTCGACTACATTGCGACCGGCCATAATGATCCGGCTAAGATGGCAGCGATTGTTAGCGGAGTAGCGACCGGTTGCCGAGAAGCTGGAGCCGCTTTAATTGGTGGAGAAACAGCAGAAATGCCAGATATGTATGCAGACAATGAGTATGACCTAGCAGGAACAGTATCAGGGATAGCAGAAAAAGAAGAACTTCTTACCGCTGCTGGACCACAAAAAGGTGATATTTTACTTGGCCTCCCATCAAGCGGCTTGCATTCCAATGGCTTTTCCCTTGTTCGGCAAATCTTATTTAGGGATAATCATGTCAAATTAACTGATCGCCCAGAAACATTGAGAGGAAAAACGGTAGGAGAAACGATCCTAACTCCTACTAGGATTTATGTTCAAGCCGTTTTACCACTAGTCCATCACAAATTGGTTCATGGGATTAGCCATATTACTGGTGGAGGATTGATTGAAAATGTTCCCCGGATGTTGGACGATAACTTGCAAGCGGTGATTGATTCTAGTCGGTGGCCACAGCTTCCGGTCTTTGGCTATTTGCGGGTGCTGGGAGGCCTTACTAAGGAGGATTGTTTCGAAGCATTTAACATGGGAATAGGAATGGTCTTAGCAGTGGCACCAGATCAAGTAGCACAAGTTCAAGAGATTCTATCAAATAAAAACATGACAAGTTATCAAATTGGTTATCTTCGTCATTGTTTACCAGATACAAAAAAGATTGTTATCAAGTGAGGGTTGTAAATGAGAGTCGCAATTTTAGCATCAGGAAACGGAACGAATTTTGAAGTCTTAGCACAGCACTTCAAAAATAATGACCTTCCTGGTGAATTAGCATTATTATTCTGTAATCATCCAGATGCTCCGGTAATGAAAAGAGCTGCCCGGCTGGGGATTCCGGCAGAAAGTTTTACGGTCAAATCTTGTGGGGGAAAACAGGAATACGAGGAAAAATTATTGGGAGTAGTGAAAAAGTATCAAATTGACTTTATTGTCCTTGCTGGTTATTTACGAGTAATTGGGCCCACGATTTTGGATCATTATGCTCACCGAATTATTAACCTTCATCCAGCATGGTTGCCAGAATATCCTGGACTACATTCGATTGAACGAGCATTTGCTGATCAACAAGCACAGACAGGCGTCACCGTCCATTATATTGATGCGGGACTCGATTCCGGCCCAATTATCGCCCAGGAACACGTCCCAATTTTACCAACTGATACTATTGAAACCTTAGAAGCACGGGTTCACGAAACTGAGCACCGGTTATATCCTGAAGCACTAAAGCAGGCATTAGAAAAGGAGCAACATTAAATTATGAAAAGAGCATTAGTAAGCGTTTCTGATAAGCAAAACCTGGTCCCATTCGTTAAAGGATTAGTTGAAAATGATTTTGAAATTATTTCGACTGGGGGGACGAAGCGGGTTTTGGACGAAGCAGGAATTGAAACAATTGGGATTGAAGATGTTACTCATTTTCCAGAAATTCTTGATGGCCGCGTGAAGACTCTTAACCCATACGTCCATGGGGGACTATTGGCTCGCCGGGACTTACCAGAACACATGGCGACTCTCGAAAAACTTAATATTACGCCAATCGATTTAGTCTGTGTTAATCTTTATCCATTTAAAGAGACGATCGAAAAGCCGGGAGTGGAATTAGCCGATGCAATTGAAAATATTGATATCGGTGGCCCTAGCATGGTCCGCTCAGCTGCTAAAAACTATCATGATGTAACAACCGTGGTGGACCAAGCCGATTACGATGAAGTCTTAGCCCAGATCAAAGAAGATGGTGAAACATCATTGGCAACCCGAGCACGCTTAGCAGCGAAAGCCTTTCGTCATACGGCAGCCTATGATTCCCTCATCTCTCAATACCTTACAAAGCAGACAGGGCTTGAAGATCCAGAAAAATTAACTTTAAGCTGGGATTTAAAAGAAACAATGCGTTATGGTGAAAATAGTCACCAAAAGGCTTGGTTATATGAAGATGCGCTTCCTAAGGCTTTTTCGGTTTTACAGGCTGAACAATTACATGGTAAGAAGCTTTCCTACAATAACATTAAGGATGCTGATGAAGCATTACGATGCATTCGCGAATTTGATGAACCAACAGTTGTAGCGATGAAACATATGAACCCCTGTGGAATTGGCCGTGGGGGGAAGTTGGTTCAAGCTTGGGATCATGCCTATGAAGCTGACCCTGTTTCCATTTTTGGAGGAGTGATTGCTCTTAATCGCCAGGTTGATTTAGCTACCGCCGAAAAAATGCACAAAATCTTTTTAGAAATTGTTATTGCACCCGGCTTTGATGATGATGCATTTGAGTTGTTAGCAAAGAAGAAAAATATTCGCTTACTAAGTCTGGACTTTAGTAAGAAGGATGAACCTACTAAACATGAAGTTGTTTCAGTAATGGGGGGAATGTTGTTGCAAGAACAAGACACGCTTAAGGAAGATTACCACGACTGGCAATGTGTTACTGAAAAGCAACCAACAGAGGAACAGCTTAAGACATTAATGTTTGCCTGGAAAGCAGTTAAGCATGCCAAATCAAATGCGATTGTCTTAGCAAATGATGATCGGACATTAGGGGTAGGAGAAGGTCAGCCTAACCGAATTGATTCATTGAAAATTGCCGTAAAACATGCTGGCGAAGCGATTGATGATCGGACAGTGATGGCTTCAGATGCTTTCTTCCCGTTTGGCGATTGTGTTGAATATGCGGGCCAAAATGGTATTAAGGCGATTGTTCAGCCAGGGGGATCAATTCGCGATCAAGAATCAATTGAAATGGCAAATAAGTACGGAATTGCAATGGTCATAACAGGTATTCGTCATTTCCGCCATTAAAGCTAGGAGGGTATCATGGAAAAGCAGGTCAACGTATTAGTTGTAGGTGAAGGCGGTCGTGAATTTGCCGTGGCGAAGAAATTACAAGAAAGTCCCCGTGTTAAGCAAGTTTATTGTGCGCCAGGCAACGTGGGGATGTCGACTGTAGGAGTAGTTCCCATTGCAATTGCGGAAACTGACTTTGCTAAGCTGATTCAATTTGCTAAAGAACATAATGTTGCGTGGACATTCGTGGGCCCTGAGGATTGTTTGGTTGATGGGATTGTTGATGAATTTAAGGCCGCTGGATTAAAGGTTTTCGGTCCTGATGCACGGGCTGCCCAATTAGAAGGCTCAAAAGACTATGCCCTTAATTTTATGAATAATTATCACGTTCCCACTGCCCGCCATGCGACATATCGGGATCAAACAGCAGCGATTAATAACGTTGGCCAATTTGGCTTTCCGGTAGTAATTAAAGAAAATGGTTTAGCAGGAGGAAAAGGGGTTGTCATTGCAAAGGATCGTGCAGAAGCAATTAGGACAATCAAAGAAATGTTTGTCAATGGGCAGGCGCGCCTTGTGATTGAAGAATGTTTATCGGGTCCCGAATATTCGATGTTTGTTTTGATTAGTAATGGGCATTACCGAATTTTGCCCATGGCTCAAGACCACAAACGAGCATTTGATGACGATAAAGGTCCTAATACTGGGGGGATGGGTGCTTATAGTCCCTTGCCACAACTTTCCTCAGCTGTTCGCCAACAGATGATTGATGAAGTACTTAAGCCAACAGTTGATGGTTTGGTAGCTGGCGAGTATCACTACCATGGTATCTTATATATTGGCCTTATTTTGACTGACGATGGTCCAAAAGTAATTGAATATAATGTTCGTTTAGGTGATCCAGAGACCCAGGTGATTTTGCCCCGCATGAAAACCGACTTGTTCGAACTCGTAAATGCAGCAATTAATGATCGACCATTACCAGAAGTTGAAGAAAATAAAGAGGCTTGTTTTGGCGTTGTCTTGGCATCAAAAGGATATCCAACTAAGCCAATCCATGGTCAAGCGCTGGGAACATTTCCCGTTGATCCCAGTGTCACTATTGATTATGCAAATGTTGCTGGGACGATTAATGACTTAAGAGGTGCAGGTGGACGTTTACTAATGGTGATCGGGAAAGATGATTCTCTTCAAAAAGCCCGCGATCACGTTTATGACTACTTACGCCAGCTTGATGAACCTGAATGTTTTTATCGTCATGATATTGGTGCAAAAGCTGGACTACAATAATTTCTTCATCACTATTGGCATTTGCAGGGGAATGGATTAAAATAATATGGTAATGCTGTTTATAGCGATTTTAAGAAGAAAGAGGTCAATTGAACATGGCTAAATTAGTATTAATTCGTCACGGTCAAAGTGAATGGAACTTATCTAACCAATTTACTGGTTGGGTTGATGTTGATTTAAGTGAAAAGGGTGTTGAACAAGCAAAGAATGCTGGTAAAGCCCTTAAGGAACACGGCATTGAATTTGACTACGCATACACTTCTGTTTTGAAGCGTGCTATCAAGACTTTGCACTATGCTCTTGAAGAATGTGACCAATTATGGATTCCTGAATACAAGACTTGGCGTTTAAACGAACGTCACTATGGTGCACTTCAAGGCCACAACAAGCAAAAGGCTGCTGAAAAGTACGGTGACGAACAAGTTCACATTTGGCGTCGTTCATACGATGTATTACCTCCATTGCTAAGTGCTGACGATGAAGGTTCTGCTGCAAAGGATCGTCGTTACGCTAACTTAGACCCACGTGCTATTCCTGGCGGTGAAAACTTAAAGGTTACTTTGGAACGTGTTATTCCATTATGGCAAGATGAAATTGCACCAAAGCTTTTGGACAACAAGAACGTTATCATCGCTGCTCACGGTAACTCTCTTCGTGCATTGAGCAAGTACATCGAAAACATTTCTGATGAAGATATCATGAACCTTGAAATGGCTACTGGTCAACCAGTTGTTTATGACTTCGATGATAAGCTTAACGTATTAAGCAAGGAAAAGTACTAAAATAAATTTACGATATTAAGTTTGGAGAGGCGGGAAAGTTAAATTTCTAACGCCTCTTTTTTGTAGCTTTTTTGAAAAAATGTTGAAGATATTGGCGAATAAATTGAGCTTATAGTGAGTTGTGGTATGATTAACATCAGAATCTAATAAGGTGGAGAGAATTTAAATGAAAATGGAAAAACAACGAGCACTCCCAATGAAGGAATTTTTCCCTTCATTGAAAGAGCTGGTAAAGCCCAACTATTTAAAGGCAATGTGGCCAGTTGCAGGGGTATCAATTATTTTTATTGCTTTAGCAGCGATCTTAGCACTTCTTAATTCAAATATTGCTGCCTCATTGAGTATGACAATGATGATGGTAATGTACGGAATGGCTTCCCCAGTTGCAATCTTGTTCTCATTATTAGAAATTGTGGGGATTGTCGCAATTATTGCTGCGTTAGCTTTCTTCTATACTTTCTTTGGCGTTGCTACTCAATATACATACCAAGATAAGATGGCTCATCCAGAACAACCAGTTAGTGCTGGCTCAATCTGGATGCACTATAAGCACTTGCGAAAGAATCAAGTATGGCGGATCGTGCTTTACATTGGATTGTTCACTTTCTTGTGGAGTTTACCACTCAACATTGTTAATGCATTGCTCTTGCCACGTCTATCAGGCGTTGCTGCTGTTTATACTGGGTGGGCAATTCGAATCCTTAACGATATTGTTGTATTGTGGAAGAGTATCGAATATTCACAGTCATACTTCCTTTATCGTGAAAAACAACCACAATTCCTTGGTCAATCAATGCGTTATGCCTTAACTGCTAGTCGGCGGTTCATGACTGGCCGAAAGTGGAACTACTTTGCGATTCAGTTTGTCTTAGAATTCCTTCCAATTTTTATCTGGACTTTAATTTTTGGTGGATTGGCATTTTACGGTGTTTACACGGCAACTTATGTCCTTACTTATATCGGAATCATCTTAGTGATTGTTGGTATTTCCTGCTACCTTCCAGTGGTATATGCAATTCTTGCTTTGTACTACAACAAGGCTCGAGCAGGAATGGAAATGGATGTGCTCTTCAAGGATACTTTTAAGCCAGTAGCTGAATTAACCGGTGAAGCTTATGTTCATGAAGTATATGTAGAAAAACAACCAAAAGAACAACCATCACCAACTGTTAAGCGTGATGATGGAAAGAAACACGAAGCAAAAAAAGATGAATAGTAAAACGAAAAGCTGAAGGGTAACGAAATCTCTTCAGCTTTTTTGTATCTTAAATACTTCTTGACAGTAATCGTTAATTCCATGTACAATGACGGCAATAACCAAAGATGAAGAAGTAATCTTAGTAGTAAGCGGTTGGACATTTAGGAAGCAAGTGGTAACTGTAAACTTTGCCAATGCCGTTATACGAATTACACTTACGGAGTCTTTCAGTATTTGAACGGATCGTCTCGTTATCGACTAGAGTGGTAGCTATCTAGCTGCAATCAAGGTGGTAACGCGGTAAATCGTCCCTGACTTCATTATTTGAAGTTGGGGATTTTTTGCATCCGAGAAACTTATGGAGGTAAACATGGATATTCTTAATGAACTAGAATGGCGTGGTGCTATTAACCAAGTTACAGACGAAGAAGGCCTACGCAAATTAACATCAGAAGATAAAATTGCTCTTTACTGTGGAACTGACCCAACCGGGGATAGTCTTCATATTGGACACTTAATTCCATTTATGATTTTGAAACGGTTCCAATTAGCTGGACACCATCCAGTAATTATTATTGGGGGAGGAACTGGTGCAATTGGTGATCCATCCGGTCGGAAGTCAGAACGGCAGCTTCAAACAATGGATCAAGTTCACCACAACGAAGAAGCATTAACCGCTCAAATGAAGAAGTTGTTTGGGACTGAAAACTTCACGATTGTAAACAACTATGAATGGTTATCAAAGATCAGTTTATTAGACTTCCTTCGTGACTACGGTAAACTGTTTAACATCAACACCATGTTAAATAAGGAAGTAGTAGCAAGTCGGTTAGATGCTGGAATTTCATTTACTGAGTTCACTTACCAAATTCTTCAATCAGTCGATTTCCTTCATCTTTATCGTCACAACGATGTGCAATTACAAATTGGTGGCTCCGATCAGTGGGGAAACATCACTGCCGGGATTGATTTGATTCATAAGGTTGAAGGACCAGATACTAAGGTTTACGGACTTACTATTCCATTAATGCTCAAAGCTGATGGAACTAAATTTGGAAAGACGGCGGGTGGTGCAATTTGGCTTGACCCAGAAAAGACTTCTCCATACGAATTTTATCAATTCTGGATTAACCAAGATGACCGTGACGTTATTAAATACTTGAAGTACTTCACTTTCTTATCAAAGGAAGAAATTGATGACTTGGCAGAAAAAGTTGAGAAAGAACCATGGAAGCGAGAAGCTCAACGACGCCTAGCCCAAGAAGTAACTAAATTTGTTCATGGCCAAGAAGCAGTTGAAGAAGCAGAACGAATTAGTAAAGCATTGTTCTCTGGGGATGTTACTGACCTTTCTGTTGCAGAAATTGAACAAGGCTTTAAGAATATGCCTTCAGTAGATGTAGAAAATAAGAAAGAAAATATTGTTATTTGGTTAACCGATAATGGTATTGAACCTTCACGTCGCCAAGCTCGGCAAGATGTATCGAGTGGGGCTATCAGAATTAATGGGGAAAAAGTTGATGATGTTGACGCCGAGATTGATCCCCAAGCACATTTTGATGGTAAGTTTGTGATTGTTCGAAAGGGTAAGAAGCATTATTACTTAGCTCGCGTAAAATAAATTAGACCAATTGTTAGCAAATACGTTCTTAAAAGATAATTTAAGGGCGTATTTTTTGTTTTTAGATATAAAAAACAAATTTTTTCTATTTCAAATAATAAAAAAGTTCATGTTTAAAAAATAAATTAAAAAAGTTGGAAAAAGTTGTTGACGAAAGGATGAAATCCATGTATAGTAGTTATCGTTGTCAAAACAGCCAAGTGTTATTGAGATGGTTTAACAAAAAAGTTAAAAATAATTGTTGACATCGACTTGGCAACATGATATACTAATAAAGTTGCTGATTGAGTTATCAATCAAATGGGATTCAAAAATAATTAAAATTTCTTCTTGACAAGTTAATCTGATACATGTTATAATGAATATGTTGATTGGATGCTTGATTAGCCAACAGGTAGACCTTTGAAAACTGAACAAAGTTTCGACGAATCAAATGTGTAGGGTCTTCAATCACGATGTGATTTGAAGCAAAACATTTGCGAAGTCAATTCGCTTAATAACAAAGATAATTGAGAGCTATTCAAGTTCTTATATATTTTATATGAGAGTTTGATCCTGGCTCAGGATGAACGCCGGCGGTGTGCCTAATACATGCAAGTCGTACGCACTGGCCCAACTGATTGATGGTGCTTGCACCTGATTGACGATGGATCACCAGTGAGTGGCGGACGGGTGAGTAACACGTAGGTAACCTGCCCCGGAGCGGGGGATAACATTTGGAAACAGATGCTAATACCGCATAACAGCAAAAGCCACATGGCTTTTGCTTGAAAGATGGCTTTGGCTATCACTCTGGGATGGACCTGCGGTGCATTAGCTAGTTGGTAAGGTAACGGCTTACCAAGGCGATGATGCATAGCCGAGTTGAGAGACTGATCGGCCACAATGGAACTGAGACACGGTCCATACTCCTACGGGAGGCAGCAGTAGGGAATCTTCCACAATGGGCGCAAGCCTGATGGAGCAACACCGCGTGAGTGAAGAAGGGTTTCGGCTCGTAAAGCTCTGTTGTTGGAGAAGA